>JAPPGI010000042.1 GCA_028874985.1 Gemmatimonadota bacterium
GGGGGGGGGGGGGGGGACGGGACGTCCCGTCCCGAGCGACAAGTCATAGCGAAGGCTCGGCCTCGTGAGATCTTTCACAAGCGCTGGATGCCGCGGCCGGATCGCGCGTGGCGCAGTGCAGGGGCTCGTAGCGGCGTGAGCCTCGCCGACCTGAAGGCGCGCATCAATGTCATCGAGGAGGGCTACGAGTTCTTCCTCGCGTATGCGGCGCAGGGGCTGACCGATGACGCGGCCAGTAGGGCGGGTGTGCAGTTGCGGGACTACCTGGAGCGTTTCGGGGCGGCGCTGGACGGGCTGGAGGAGGTGTTCCGGCCGTACCTGCCGGCGGGCGACGCGACGGATGCGGCGCTGAGGGTGCTGAAGCGGGACGCGGGAGCGTCGCGGGCGTTGGTGGGGTTGGTGGCGGGGCGGGAGTCGGTGTCGTCAGAGCTGATCGACAATCTCAATGCGTCGATCCATGTGCGGGCGCTGCTGACGGACGTGTTCGTGCTGGCGGGGCCGGTGGGGGTATAGGGTATAGGGGTTCGCGAGGAAGACCTGCCGTTCGGCAAATCCAGGACCCCAGGCCAGCGCCGCCGGAAAGCCGGAATCTCAGGTCAGGCTCAGGTCCCTTGGGAGCAATCTCGGCCGAAGTCACCCGCGACAACGCCGGGACAAACGGCGCGCTGTCCTCCGATACTCCCGAAACGAGATCAGCTTCCTTCGCCCCTCGTCCCACAGCACCAGGTGCAGTGTCTTCAGCCCGTCCCACATCGTCATCGTCGGCGCCTTCCACAGGTCCGGGTTCTCGTCGTGGCAGCGCTGCAGCCGGTAGTTGGGAATCCGCGCGCTCAGGTGATGGACGTGGTGGAGCCCGATGTTCGCGGTGAACCACTGCAGCAGCCTGGGAAGGCGCAGGAAGGACGAGCCGAAGAGCGCCGCGTCGTAATAGTTCCAGTCCTTGCGCCAGTTCCAATACGCGTCCTCGAACTGGTGCTGCACGTAGAAGAGCCAGACCCCGATCGCGCAAGAGATGAAGGTCAGCGGCAACTGGATCATCAGGAACGTGCCCAGGCCGATCGTCAGCCAGGCGCCGCCCACGATCGCGGCCAGGGCAGCGTTGGTCCACCACACCGATTGCCATTCGCGCTTCCACGACCGGGGAATGTCCCACGGAAAGCGGTGCTTGACGAGGAACTGGAAGGCCGCGCCGGGACCGAAGAGGACGACCGGGTTGCGGTAGAACCGGTAGGCGAAGCGCTGCAACAGGGACATCGCCTCGTATTCCTTGACCGTGACCGTCACGATGTCGCCGAAGGTGCGTACGTCCAGGTCGCCCGAGTGCGCGTGGTGGATCGCGTGGGTCTTACGCCAGTAGTGGTAGGGCGTGAGGTTGAGCACGCCGATCACCGATCCCGTGACGCAGGCCAGCCGCCGCGACTTGAAGTAGGACCCGTGGCCGCAGTCGTGCTGGAACATGAAGAGGCGCATCTGCAGGCCGGCGATGGGGAGCGCCAGCAGCAGCGTGAGCCAGTAGCCGACGCCGAGGCTCAGGTACATCAGGACCCATCCCGCCACGTAGAGGACGGCGGTATAGCCCATCTGCCATGCGCTTCGGCGGTTGTCGGGGCCGTAGTAGGGGGACAGGACCTTCTTCCAGTGCCGTACATGTTCGCGGTCGATCTTCATGGGGCTCCGGGTTGGGGGGAATGACGGGGATGTGCGAGACGGCTGCCGCGAGGTGAGCCTGCACCGCAGTTGGCGGCGAATGACGTCGGGACGGAGGCATTGTCCGGGGTTGAGGCGGCGAGGTCAAGGGATGACGGATTCGGCCTGGCGGGCGAGTCGGTTCCCGACCGACCGGAGCTGCCCTTCGGGAGGGACCATGTCCGATCCCTTCCAACGGCCCTTCCGGCTCCGGCTCCACTTCCCGGAACGGACCCGGTTCGGAGACCACGCAGGGCGAAAACGGCTCGCCTGCCACCCGACCGTCGCCCATCCGCCGGCTCAGGGTCCTCGCCCCCGACGAGCTCCCCGAAGGCCGCGTGATGGCCGTCAGCTGCGGCCGGAAGACCGTCTGCATGACCCGCCACAAGGGCAGCTACGCCGCGCTGGACAACAGGTGTCCGCATCAGGGAGGCCCCCTGGGGGAGGGCTCCATGGTGGGGCACTCCAACCTGGTACTCGCTGACGCGATCCGGCGGCGCGAGGCCGCGGGGGAGATGACATTCGTGGGGATCCGCCACGAAGGGGCCGCTTCCTTTGCCGCCTCGGCGTATGGGAAGCTCACGGGACGCCCGGCGGCCTGGCTGTCCATTGCGGGGCCCGGCGCGACAATTGAACTGTACCGGAGCCGGGGGATCCCGGACCGGAGGCGTGGGAGCGGTAGGTCCGGGAGCCCGGGAGCCGCAGCGACCGTTCTTGCATCAAGGCGATACCCTCGCCATGGTATTACCACTGTTTTCGGCGCACCCTATCCCGATGGTAGGCAAAGAGTTCCGTCGCATATGGCGCTGAGCGCGTGCCGGAGTGCCTTGGGGCTCCAGTTGACAAATCAGGACAAGGAGCGAGACCTGTGAAGAACGCCACGTGGATTCTGGTACGGTCGGTGTCCGTCATGGGAGCCCTGCTCTGGGTCCCGGCGTGCGGAGATCCCACGGAACCCAACCAGGTGCCGGGGACCGTGGGCAGCATCCCGGCGCAGAGCGTCTTTGTCGCAGATACGGTGGAAGTCGTCGTTTCCGGCTACTTCAGCGACCCGGACGGAGATGCGCTCAGCTACTCGGCACAGTCGTCCGACGCGACCGTAGCGTACGCTGCCGCGTCAGCCGACACGGTGCGCGTGATAGGGCTCAAGCAGGGAACCGCGACGATAACGGTGACCGCCACGGACCCCGGCGGCCTCTCCGCCACCCAGAGCTTCTCCGTCACCGTCCCGAACCGCGCCCCCGAAGCGGTCGACTCGATCGCCGCGATGGAGACATACGTCGGGGAAAGCGCTCATGTGGTCGTCGCGGCCTACTTCAGCGACCCGGACGGGGACGCCCTGGGTTATGCGGTGGAGTCGTCCGACGAGGGGGTAGCCACGCCAACCGTCTCAGGCGACACTGTGTGGGTGCCCGGGACGAGACAGGGGACCGCGATCGTCACGGTGACCGCCACCGACCCCGGCGGCCTCACCGCCACCCAGAGTTTCACCGTCACCGTCCCGAACCGCTCCCCGGAAGCGATGGATTCGATCCCGGCGGTGGAAACACACATCGGGCAGAGCGCTCCGGTAGTCGCCTCGGCCCACTTCAGCGACCCCGACGGAGACGTGCTGAGCTACACCGCCGAGTCGTCCGACACAGGTGTGGTCACCGCCACCGTTTCGGGCGACACGGTGCTGGTGGTCGCGGTCGCGAAGGGAAGCGCAAGGGTCACGGTCACCGCCTCGGATCCCGGGGGACTCACCGCCCGCCAGAGCTTTGCCGCCACCGTTGCGAACCGCGCTCCGGAAGCCGTCGATTCGATCCCGGCCCTGGAGAGGTACCTCGGAGGAACAGCCGCCGTGGTCGTCTCCGCCTACTTCACCGACCCGGACGGGGACGCCCTGAGCTATGCGGTCGAGTCGTCCGACACGGCCGTCGCCACCGCCGCCGTCTCGGGCGACACGGTCCGGGTGCTCGCAGTCGCGCAGGGAACCGCGAATGTCACGGTCACCGCCTCCGACCCCGAAGGCCTGTTCGCGGAGCAGAGCTTTCCCGTCACCGTCCCGAATCGTGCCCCCGAAGTCGTGGATTCGATCCCCGCGGCAGATATGGGTGCCGGAGATCAGACAACCGTGATCGTCTCCGGCTATTTCAGCGATCCGGACGGGGACTCGCTGAGCTACGAAGCGGAGTCGTCCGATACCGCTGCCGTCACCGTGTCCGTGTCGGGTGAACAGGTACGGGTCGCCGGAGTCGCCGAGGGAAGCGCGACCGTCACGGTCACGGCCTCGGACCCGGGCGGCCTTTCCGCCGGGCAGGCCTTCGACGTGAAGGTCGGTCCCGACCGGCAGCCGGCGATCCTGGAGGCGTTCTACGAAGCGACGGGGGGTGCGAACTGGACGAACCACGACAACTGGTTGACGGACGCCCCCCTGGACACCTGGCACGGGGTCGAAGTGAACGACCGGGGGCGCGTCGTCTCTCTGGAACTCTTCCGCAACAACCTGAAGGGGACGATCCCCGGAGAACTCGGTGGACTCTCCAGCCTTGAGACGCTGGACGTCAGGTCCAACGGCCTGTCAGGGGCCATCCCTCCTGAATTCGGAAACCTCACCAATCTCGTGTACGCTTTCATGGATAGCAATGAGTTGACCGGGCCGATTCCCCCCGAATTGGGCGACCTCTCCAGACTGAAATACCTCTGGCTCCTGGGAAACTCTCTGAGCGGCCCCATACCCCCGGAAATCGGAAAGCTCTCCGGTCTTCTTGCCCTGTCGTTTTCCTTCAACCGTCTGACCGGCAGTATTCCCCCCGAAATGGGTGACTTGCACAACCTCGCGTCCCTGGATCTCAGCATCAACCGCCTGACCGGCGGTATTCCCCCCGAACTGGGTGACCTGCAGAACCTCAAGAGCTTGCAACTCAGAGCCAACCAGCTGACCGGCGGCATTCCTCCCGAACTGGGTGACCCGCAGAACCTCAGGACCTTGAATCTCTCCGAGAATCTCCTGACCGGCAGCATGCCGCCCCAACTGGGGTCCCTTGACAGTCTCTCCGAGCTGCGTGTCGAATACAATCAGCTTGAAGGCCGGCTTCCGGCAACATTCCTCGAACTCGGCAAACTCCGCACCTTCAGGTTCCAGTTCAACACGTCCCTCTGTTTTCCCCGGACATCCGGCTTCGTGGCCTGGCGCAGGAATCTGCGGAGTGTGGAGGGACCCTGGTGTGGAGAGTCGGATCGAAAGGTGCTGGAGGAGCTCTACGAGGCCGCGAGTGGTGCCGGTTGGGAGAACTCGGGTGGTTGGCTCGCGGGTGACGATCTCGACACCTGGTACGGTGTCAGGGCCGACTCGTTCGGATATGTGGTGGAACTCGACCTGGAGGACAATGGGCTGAAGGGGAAGATCCCCTTCCAGGTCGGGGATCTGGATGGGTTGACGGAGCTCGAAATCGGGACGAACGACCTGGTTGGGCCGCTCCCCCTCCGGCTGGTCAACCTCGACCTGGAGCGATTCGGGTACGCGGACACGAAGCTCTGCGAGCTGGACGACGAGGAGTTCGAGGAATGGCTTGACGGCATCCCCTCGCTCGAACGCACGGGAGAGGAGTGCCCGGACCCCCGCGAGGTGCTGACGGCGCTCTACCACGCCACGGGCGGCTCCGGATGGTGGTACAACGAGAACTGGCTGAGCGACGCCCCGCTGGGCGAGTGGTACGGGGTCGAGACGGACGAAGATGGACAGGTCACCAGGATCGAGCTAATCAACAACCTCCTTGTGAGCCATCTCCCACCCGAGTTGGGCGACCTTCCCAGGCTGGAACACCTTTCGCTGTTCGATAACTATCTTAGCGGCCCCATACCCCCGGAACTCGGGAAACTCTCCAGTCTCGTGCTCCTCTTCCTCGGTGACAACCGGCTGACCGGCAGCATTCCCCCGGAACTGGGTGACCTGTACAACCTCCGTGCCCTGCATCTCATGGAAAACCGGCTGACCGGCAGGATTCCGCCCGAACTGGGTGACCTGGACAAGCTCCATGGATTGCATCTCTTCGAAAACCAGCTGAGCGGATCGATTCCCTCCGAACTGGGGAGACTCTCCAGCCTGACCGAGCTGTCGGTCGTCGACAACGAGCTGACGGGCACGATTCCGCCCGAACTTGGCGAGTTGCCGAATCTCCGGCACCTCCACCTCGACAAGAACGAGCTGAGGGGCGCGATACCGCGCGAACTGGGCAATCTTTCCAATCTTGTGAGGCTCTCGTTTACCAACAACGATCTCTCCGGCAACATCCCTTCGAGCCTCGGCCGCCTGGGGCGGCTGCATCGCCTGGAGGTCAGCCACAACCCGAAGCTGACGGGGACGATTCCGTCGAGCCTCACCAACCTCACCGAGTTGTGGGTCTTCTACACTGGCGGAACCGGGCTGTGCGGTCCCGACGATTCCACCTTCCTCGACTGGCTGAAGGGGATCATGCTCTTGCGGGTGAAGATCTGCGGTCGTGAGAACCTGGCCGCCTATCTCGTCCAGTCCACGCAGTCGCGAGAGTATCCGGTCCCTCTGGTCGCCGAAAAGCAGGCGTTGCTGCGGGTCTTCGTGACCGCGACCAGAAAGACCCACGAGGAGATCCCTCCGGTGCGGGCTCGCTTCTACAGGGACGGATCGGAGACGTACGCGGTGACCATTCCCGGCAAGTCCGTCGTCATTCCGACCGAGATCGACGAGGGCTCGCTCGAAAAGTCGTCCAACGTCACCATTCCGGATACGGTCCTGCATCCCGACCTCGAGATGGTGGTCGAGATCGATCCGGAGGACACGCTGGACGATGACCTTCTCGTAACCCGGCGCATTCCCGAAGAGGGCCGGCTGGCGCTGGAAGTTCACTCCATGCCCGACTTCGATCTGACCTTCGTCCCCTTCCTCTGGGAGGAGGATCCGGACTCCGCGGTCCTGGAGGCGACCGGGGCGATGGCGGATGACGAGGAAGAACACGAACTGCTCCACGACACCTACGACCTGCTGCCGGTGGAGGGGTTGAGCGTGTCGGAGCACGACCCCGTCGTAAGTTCGTCGAATGTGCACGTCCACCTGCTCCACCAAACCTATGCGATCCGGGCCATGGAGGGTGGATCCGGCTACTGGATGGGGTTGATGTCCGGATTGGTCCTGGGCGGTCGTGGGGTCGCCCTCCTGGCCAACAAGGTCAGCTTCTCGGTCCTCGACTCCTGGGTGATGGCCCATGAACTCGGTCACAACCTGTACTCGCTGCACGCTCAGGGCTGCGGGACTCTCCCGAATACGGTCGATCCCAACTATCCGTACCTGGACGGCGACATCGGGGTGTGGGGATACGACCATCGCGCCAGGAAGGTGCTCCGACCTTCCACTCACGATTTCATGAGCTACTGCAGCCCCATTTGGGTCAGCGACTACTTCTTCTCCAACATGACGCGCTTTCGGGCGAACGGGGCCGTTATCCCCGGAGACCCCAGATTCGCTCACCGCGGTCTTCTGGTCTGGGGTGGCGTGGACGGCGAGGGAGTGCCTTCGCTGGAACCGGCCGTGGTGGTCGATGCCCCGCCCAGCGGACCGCGCGGGCCCGGTCCCTACACGTTGACCGGTACGGACGCGGCCGGCGCCCGGCTCTTCTCGTTCTCGTTCGACATGGAGGAGGTCGCCGACGCGGAGGAGGAGGTCGCCCAATTCGCCTTCATCCTCCCGGTCGAACCCGGGTGGGAGGGCTCGCTGGCGAGCATCACGCTGACGGCACCGGACGGATCGGCCACGCTGGACGGAGAGACCGACGCGCCGATGGCGATCGTGCGGGACGGCCGGAGCGGCCAGGTGCGGGCGTTCCTGCGTGGGCTGTCCGAGCGCCCGGCGCTGCCGGCCGGGTTCCAACTGTACTGGAGCCGGGGCATCCCCGACCGGGAGGCGTGGAAGCGGTAGGTCTGGACGGTCACCACAGTACGGCCATATCGTGTAGTATCGCGTGAGGACGCGGAGGTGGCGGCGCGCCTCCTCAACGAGTCCGGCCGCCGTCGGGGCTCGCTCATCGACTGCATGATCGCGGCCGCCGCCCTCGTCGACGGCGCATCGGTCGCCACCGCGAACCCGGCGGACTTCGAGCGGCTGCGTGAATTCGGAGTGACGGTAGCGGGCTGATCGGGCGACCCCCCCTACCCCACCACCCCCCTCAGCGCGGCCACGTGCTCGTCGCTGAGCCCGTGCATCTCGAACGTCGCCACCCCCGCCGCCCCCGCCTCCCGCGCCCTCGCCACCGCCTCGGCGAGCTCGGCCGGTTCGAGCCACCGCAGCTGAAGCCCCGCGGTGAGCGGCGTCCCGGGGCGCGGCCCCCCCTCCCCGCCGCCGCCCGCCAGCGCGGCCACCCCCTCGCGCACGCACTCCCCGATCCACTCGATGTCCTCCCCGTAGGCGTGCTGGTAGAGCATCGGAAAGAACCGGTCGAGCGGCCATTCGTCCCAGGACTGCCGCACCAGCCGCCGCGCCTCCGCCGGCGTCGCGAAGACGGCCGCGGTGATGGGCTTGCCGTGCTCGTGCACTGCCGCGGCCAGGTCCCGCACCGCCCCGGTCACGCTGTCCCAGCGGAATCGCCGCCACGCCTCGTCGGCCGGGGGGTCGGGGATCTCGAGCGGGTCGCGGCCGTCGAGCGCGGCGAACCGCTCGCGGCAGACGTCGCAGTAGCGGAGCACCCGACGCCAGAATCACGGCAGGAGATCACGTAAGTTCAACCAGGGCTGCATGATCCGCCACTCCTGCCGCTCGACGAGATCGGATTTCGACGTGTCAGAATGGCGGGTAAAGCCGAGTTGTTTTGCGGGAATCGGGCGGGATCAGGTTGAGGCGACGAGGCCGTCCACCGACACCACGAAGTTGCTAGTCTGCGGTACCGAAATGGCAGAAGAATCTGGTCAAAGGCTGGGGAGACCACACCGCGGAGCGCTACGCTCTTGATCTTCACCTCACGCTGATCCTAGGAGACCTCCTTGGGGCCATGTCGTCGTGGTCCCGCCGACTCACCAAACGGAATACGCGAGAATGACCGACAGCAGAAAGAAAACTACGGGCAACGCGCTCTCCACCACCGTGAGCTTCCAATACCGACCAGCGCTCTTCCCCTCATCGAGAAGCTCCCATTCGCGCGTATAGAACGGGTAGGCCAGTTTCTCTTCCAAGTCATGCAATGCCTTGAACTTGCCGGAGTTGAGCTGGCGATACGACCGACCAACCACATACCAAGAAGCCGCCAGAATCATGCCCGCAACCGCCGCCACGCGAAGCACGATCCTGACTTGTTCCTCATCGACGCCAAGCTGGAGCAGGCCCCCAAGGAACACGGCCAGCGCGAGGAACAGGGTCACGTAGAGCCGGTGCGCTCTCTCTCGGCGCTCGCTTACTCGATCTGCCGATTCTGCATGGAGCTTGTAGATCTCAAACAGCTCCCGGCGCTCGTAGTCCTTCACTAGCCCACTTCCCGAATAGCGCGGACGATGCTCTGGGTATTCCAGCGAACGATTCGGTCAGCCGCGTTCTTGACGCGAGCTGAAGTCCGCTGCGCACCCCAAGGCTCGATCGCCACGATGGCCTTTCTGCCCGAAAAACCCGATTCTGCCAAGTCGATCTCTTCGTTGATCCACCTGCTGTACGTGGCGTAGACGCCCGCCAGGATTAGGATGACATGGCATGGGGACATCTGGTTGCGGATTTCCTTGCGGAGCATCTCGTCGTCGTCCGCGTCATGGATCGGATCGTCGGGGGGCACGGAATAATCCACGAACGAGAACCGATCGGCATTCGTGAGCATTCTGATAAGCGATTTGTACTGCTCCTTGTACGCCCATGAGTGGCTGATGAAGATCCTGTAGGTCTTCACGGAACTCTCCTTGAGGGTGACGTTGCCGTCGGGGGCAACTTGGTGTCTTGGCACTCGCCTGACCGGGGGGCTCTATACGATATGATAGCAATCGCGGGACCGGAAGGCCTCGGCATCGAACCGCGCCCAGGGTCGTCGGCTCCCCCGCATTCTGATGACGAGGGCGGCATCCGTGCGGACTCGAAGCGACGTGCTACATTGGAGCATGACCACGACCGAGCTTCCGAGTTCCGGGCGGCGCGTGGCCGACCTCCTGCGCGACATCCTCGGGCCAAGCAGGTACCAGCGTCTCGTCCGGCCCAGCGACGCTCCTGCCTCGGGCCCGTGCCGGGCGATCCGTCCCTTCCGATCCATGTGGCGGCTCCGAGGTGGCAGTCCACCAACCGCGCGACGCCTGTGTTCCGGGCCCGGAGGTTGACCCGCCCGTGGCCCTCCGCAAGTCCCAACTGCACGCCTCGCTCTGGCAGAGCTGCGACCAGCTTCGAGGGGGCATGGACGCCTCGCAGTACAAGGACTACGTCCTGACGCTGCTGTTCATGAAGTACGTCTCGGACAAGTATGCGGGCGCGGACGACGAGTTTTCCGAGATCAGGGTGCCGCCGGGCGGTGGGTTCGCGGACATGGTGGCGCTCAAGGGGAGCAAAGAGATCGGCGACGGCATCAATGTCGTGATCCGGAAGCTCGCCGACGCCAACGACTTCCTTCTCAAGGGCGTGATCGACCAGGCCGACTTCAACGACGAGAGCAGGCTCGGCAGGGGCCGGGAGATGACGGATCGGCTCACGAAGCTGGTCGGGATCTTCGAGCGGCTGGACTTCCGGGCGAACCGCGCCCAGGGCGACGACCTCATGGGCGACGCCTACGAGTACCTGATGCGGCACTTCGCCACGCAGTCCGGGAAGAGCAAGGGGCAGTTCTACACGCCAGCCGAGGTCTCCCGCATCATGGCCCAGGTGGTCGGGATCGGCCCGGACACCGGCCTCGACCTCGCCGTCTACGACCCCACATGCGGCTCCGGATCCCTCCTCATCAAGGCGGCGGACGAGGCACCGGACGGGCTGACCATCTACGGTCAGGAGATGGACGTCGCGACATGGACCATGGCCTGCATGAACATGATCCTGCACGGCAACGTGGACGCCGAGATCAAGCGCGACAACACGCTGGCCGCGCCCCGCTTCACCGACGGACCCGGACGCCTGAAGCGCTTCGACTTCGCGGTCGCCAATCCTCCGTTCTCTACCAAGGCGTGGTCGAACGGCCTCGATCCGGACCACGACGCGTTCCGCCGCTTCGAGTACGGGATCCCGCCCGCGAAGAACGGCGACTACGCCTTCCTCCTCCATCTCGTCGCTTCGCTCAAGAGCACGGGCAAGGGCGCAGTCATCCTTCCGCACGGCGTACTCTTCCGCGGCAACCGCGAGGCCCGCATCCGCCGCAGTCTCGTCAAGCGCGGACTGATCCGGGGCGTCATCGGGTTGCCCGCGAACCTCTTCTACGGCACCGGAATCCCCGCGTGCATCGTCGTGATCGACAAGGAGGACGCGGCCACCCGCAAGGGCATCTTCATCGTGGACGCCAGCGGGGGATTCCGTAAGGACGGAGCCAAGAACCGTCTTCGCGAGCGCGACATCCACCGCATCGTGGATGTCTTCAACGCCCAGCGCGACACGCCCGGCTACGCCCGGATGGTGGCGCTCGACGAGATCGCCAGCGAGGCCAACGACTACAACCTGAACATCCCCCGATACATCGACTCCGGCGAGCCGGAGGATCTTCACGACCTCGGCGCGCACCTCCATGGCGGCATCCCGGCACGCGACATCGACGCACTCGACCGCTACTGGAAGGTGTTCCCCGGCTTGCGGCGGGCGTTGTTCGAGCCGGATGGCCGCCCTGGATACGTCGAAGCGCGCACGGCGCCGGACGAGGTCGGCGAGGTCGTTCTCGGACATGACGAATTCGTGGCGTACCGGGAGCGAGTGCGGGGCGCCTTCGACGATTGGCGGCGCGAGCACGAGTCCCGCCTGTTCGGACTCGCAGTGGGCGAGTCCCCGAAGGCCCTGATACGGAGCCTGTCGGAGGATCTGCTGGGCCGCTTCGCCGATCTCCCGCTCATCGACCGCTACGACGTTTACCAGTGCCTGATGGACTACTGGGACGAGGTCATGCAGGACGACGTGTACTTGGTGGTAACCGACGGATGGTCGGAGGCGGCGCGGCCGCGAGTGCTGGTCGGGAAGCGGCAGGCGGGTGAGTCCCCCGACCTGACGGTCCGGCGGACGAAGTACAAGATGGATCTGCTTCCGCCGGGTCTCGTGGCCGGGCGCAACTTCTCGGAAGAGCAGCGCGAGGTGGAGCTGCTGCTTGCCGAGCAGGAGAGGATCGGGCGCGAGTTGGAGGCGTTTGTCGAAGAGCATACCGGCGAGGACGGACTGTTGGACGGCGCGACGACGGACGCCGGGAACGTTACGCAGGCCGCCGTGAGGGCTCGGCTCAGGAAGATTCGCGGCGGCGGGGATCCCGACGAGTGCGACGCGCTGGAGGTCTGCTTGGACCTGATGAAGGCGGAGGCCAAGGCGAAGAGGGCAGCGAAGGAAGCGCGGGCCTTGCTTGATGCGGAGATTCTGGCGCGCTACGCGACCCTGACTCGGTCGGAGATCGCCGACATGGTGATGCGCGGCAAGTGGATGGCCAGCCTTGAGGACGCGGTCGACCGGCAGGTGGACCGCCTCACGACGGGGCTCGTGGAACGGGTCACGGTGCTTGAAGGGCGGTACGCCGAGGCGCTTCCGGAACTCGCACAGCGGGCGGAGGAGCTTGAAGCCCGCGTGAGGTCACACCTGCGCGACATGGGGATCGCAGGTTGAGCGGGCGGCGGAGGTTCGGCGCGGAGTGGTCGAACGCTTCGCTCGGAGCACTTGCAGAGATCAGAAACGGAGGTACGCCTCGCACGACTGTCCCCAAGTATTGGGATGGCGGCATCCCGTGGTGTACGCCTACCGACATCACGGCCGCGCAAGGAAGGACCCTCGACACGACTGCCCGCAGCATCACGAAGATGGGGCTGTACGGCTCCGGCGCGACTCTCTTGCCGAAGGGTGCCCTGCTACTCTGTAGCCGTGCTACCGTGGGTGAGGTCAGGATCGCGGCGATGCCCGTCGCCACGAACCAAGGATTCAAGTCGCTCGTTTGTGGGGAGTCGGTCGATAACGAGTACGTGTACTACTGCTTGCTCACGCTCAAGGAGCAGATGGTCGACTTCGCCACTGGTTCCACGTTCTTGGAGATCAGCAAGCGCGATGTCGCCAACGTTCGGCTTCCCCTCCCACCCCACCCCGAGCAGCGGGCCATCGCCGCCGTCCTTGGGGATGTGGACGCCCTGATCGAGTCGCTGGAGGCGCTGATCGCGAAGAAGCGGGCGATCAAGCAGGCGGCGATGCAGCAACTCCTGACCGGCAGGACGCGGCTGCCGGGGTTCCGAGGTGATTGGAAGGTGCGTCGTCTTCGTTCAGACGTCTCATTGCTGTCAGGTCACCATGTCATGGCTCGCGACAGCAACGTGCTCGGGGTGGGGATTCCATACCTTACTGGACCTGCCGATTTTCCGAGGGGGTATATCCGGCACACAAGATTCACGACCAAACCGATGACGGTTTGCCAGGCTGGGGATATCCTAGTCACGGTAAAGGGGTCGGGGTCCGGTACTCTGGTCGAGGCCGATGCTGAGTACTGCATCAGTCGGCAACTCATGGCCATCCGTCCAACGAGATGGAACCCTACGTTTCTGCGGTTTTCGCTACTTCAGAATGCGTCGCGTATCAAGGCAGCTTCTACAGGTCTCATTCCGGGACTCTCGCGATCCGACATTCTGGACCAAGCGCTACCAATCCCCAGTAGCGAAGAAGAACAACGTGCCATCGCCGCCGTCCTCTCCGACATGGACGCCGAGCTCACCGCGCTGGAGCGCCGCCTCGACAAGACCCGGGCCGTCAAGCAGGGCACGATGCAGCAGCTACTCACCGGTTCGATCCGACTTCCGATCCCGGATGCCGTCGCCGAGAACGGACCGGGCCGATGACGCCGATCCGCATCTTCATCAGCAGCGTCCAGCGGGAGTTCGCGCGGGAGCGGGAGCATCTGCGCGACTACCTTCGCGGCGATCCGCTGATGCGGCGCTTCTTCGAGGTCTTCCTGTTCGAGGACGTTCCGGCTTCCGACCGGCGGCCCGGCGAGGTCTATCTGGACGAAGTGGAGCGGTGCGAGATCTACGTCGGCCTGTTCGGGACCGACTACGGGTTCGAGGACGCGCACGGCATCTCGCCCACCGAGCGCGAGTTCGACCGGGCCACCGAGTTGGAGAAGCACCGGCTGATCTTCCTGAAGAGCGCCGAGGAAACCGAGCGGCACCCGAAGATGCGGGCGCTGATCGGCAGGGCGCAGGCCGGTCTGGTGAGAAAGCGCTTCGCCACGTCGGCGGAGTTGGTGTCGGGCCTGTACGCCGCGCTCGTCCAGTACCTCGAAGCGAGGCAACTGTTGCGCTTCGGACCGTTCGACGCGGCCCGCTGCTCGCGGGCGACCCTTGACGACCTGAACGTCGAGGCCATGTACCGCTTCATCCGCGTGGCGCGGAGGTCGCGGCAGTTCCCGTTGCCGGAAGAGACTCCGCCGGCGGACCTGCTCCGGCACCTGAACCTGTTGAACAGGGGACGGCTCACGAACGCCGCCGTGCTGCTGTTCGGCAGAGCCCCGCAACGCCTCCTGGGGACCTCGAATAATGGCTGATTCGCGGGAATCGAGGCACTTGCAACGCC
>JAPPGI010000196.1 GCA_028874985.1 Gemmatimonadota bacterium
TCCTGCCCGCAAGTGCGTAGAACCATGCCGCGTCTAGACAGCGGTATAATCCCCAGGGTGACGACAGATGACGACGACCGGGCGCGGGTTCATCGACGGGGTCCGCGCTGTCGCGCGCGTCGGGGCAATCGCGGTTCTGCCGGCCGGCGTCCTGCCGGCGACCTGCACTCCGGACGCCGAATCTGCCTCCGGCGGCGCCACCGCCCTCGATGTCACCACGACGGTCGACACCATCGACGGCGTCGTCCGGGTCTCCAACGCCGGAACCCCGCCCCGGTGGCGGCTCACGCAAGTCGCCTCCATCGGGCCGAAGTCCCTGAGCGAGACGGGGTCTCCCGACGAGTTCGGCCGCGTGTACGACGTCGCGCTGGGGCCGGATGGCGACGTGTTCGTCGCGGACGGTGCGAACAGGGAAATCCGGGTCTTCGGGCTGGACGGGGTGCACCGCCGGACCCTTGGCCGCAAGGGCGAGGGCCCCGGCGAATTCGACGGCCTGTACTCGGTGGCCTGGCTGGGAGACCGGTTGCTGGCGCTGGATCCCCATCTGGGTCGCATCAGCGAGTTTTCGGCGGAGGGTGCGTACCGGGGCCAACGGCGCGTTCGGGGTGCCTTGAGCGGCGGATCGGGGTGGGTCCGCTTCTACCCGGTTGGAGCCGACGAGGCCTATCACGTCACTCTGGCAGCCGACCTGGCCCCCGGTAGGTGGTGGGAGTACATCGGCCTCGACAGCCGGGGTGAAACGGGAGACACCCTGCTGCTACTGGCAGGACCGAGCGCCGCCACGATCCGCTGCGAAGTCGGCGACCGCATCAGCTTCTTCCAAGTCCCCTTCGGCCCCAAGCTTGTGCAGCGTCCCGGCCCCGGCGGCGTCATGCATTCGGCGATCACGGACGCCTACCGCATCGCGCTCACGGACACGGACGACGATACCGTCCGGGTCATCGAGCGTTCGCTCCCCGCCGAGACCATCTCCGACGACGAGTGGGCGGAGGGCAACAGCGGCTACCGGGCGCTCCGCGACTCCTTCCCGCTCATGTCCTGTGACCCACGGCGCCCCCCGCGCCCCGACGCCAAGCCCTTCATCGAGCAGATCGACATCGCCTCCGACGGAAAGCTGTGGGTCGAGGTGATCCGTGAGGCGGGAAACCGGTGGGAGGTGTTCGACGCGGAGGGGAGGCTTGTCGCCGGGCTGCCGGTGCCTGCCGAGCGACACTACTTCCTGCCCCCGGCGATCAACGCCGACCATGTGCTGACCGTGCGCCGGGGGGACCTCGATCTCGAGTACGTGGACGTGTGGCGGATCGAAAGGCCGCTCGACCGTGGCCCCGGGCAGGGCCGACCTTTCAGGTAAACGCTCCGCCCCTTCCCGACGTCCCACTTCCCGAAACCCCACGAGGAGAACGAGAACCGAGAGCGCCATGCTCTCCGACCAAGACATCCTGGATTTGGCCGAAAGGGCCGGGAAGGGAGAACGAGAGGCGCTCGGCAGGCTGGCGGGTGCTCTCCGTCCTCTCATATGCCGGTGGGCCCTGGTCATGACCGGGGACCCCAACGATGCGGAAGACGTCGCGCAGCGAGTGCTCATGAGAATGCTGGAATCGATCGAGGGATTCGATGGACGGTCCAGGGTGACGACCTGGGTGTATCGGATCACCAGGAACGCGAGTCTGGATCACCGGCGGAGCAGGCGGCGGGACCGGCGGCTGGCCGAGAAGGCGGAATGGTTTGCCCTGGCGGAGACGCCCCGGCTGGACGATCCGCTGGATGACATCGAAATGAAGAGAACCATGCGGCTGATTCGGACGCTCCTGCGGGAGCTGCCCATGAGGCAGCGGGAAGCCTTCGACCTGGTGGATCTGCAGGGTCTGACACCGAAGGAGGCGGCCGAGCTGCTGGAGATGAATCCGACCACGCTGCGCGTGCACCTTCTGCGGGCGAGGCGGAGGATGCGCGGGGAGATGTTGGCGCGGGGCAGGGGATATGGAGAATAAAGGGGGAACGAATGGACAATCGTGACGATTGGCCCGGCGGGTTTCCGGAAGGAGACATCGAGGCGACCGAGGGCCTGGATCCCCCGGCGCGAGGTAACGCCGCGCGCATTGCCCGGGACGAACGCAACATGAACGCCGTCCTGGCGGCGATGGCGGACCGGGTGAGCGGCAGGCTGCCCACCCCGATACACGGGCAGGCCGCGCCGGCGCCTCGGCGGCCCGCCCGGAGATGGCGGACCGCGGCGCCGTTCGCGGCCGCAGCCGCCATCGCCGCGCTGATCCTGGTGCGCGGTGAGGAGACGGCGGAAGAGGTGGCGACCCTCATCCCCCCGCCGGAATCCAGGAAGCCGAGCATGGTGAGCGAGATGGACGTGGAGGCCGACCGGCCCTTCGCGGTATTGCCCACGAGCGATCCCGACATCGCAGTGGTATGGCTACTCAACCCGAAGGAGAGCGACTGATGTATGAGATGCTGAAGAGGAGTATTCGATGCACGCTGATCGGGGCCGTGGCCCTGGGCGCGCTGTCGGGCGCTGCAAGCGCTCAGGAGGATGAGAAGGCTCCGGACATCCACAACGTGCTGCTCACGTTTCATCTCGTCCAGGCGGATGGCTTCACGGACGAGGACCCGGAGATCAGCGAAGTCGTAAGCGAACTCAGGAAGATCTTCAACTTCAAGGGATATCGGCTCCTGTCGACTTCGGTGTTCAACATCGGCCTGGTGCGCAGCTCCCGAGGGGCCTACGTGATCGGTGACGGATTGCAGAGAGTCTTCCTGACCGGTTCCGATGAGGCTTTGACGATCAAGGCGGAGGTCAGTTCGAGGCTCGCGCCTCGCGGTACCGTCCGTGCCAAGGTGACCCTGACGGACGCAACCACGCGGCCGACGGCAATAAGTAGGAGTCCCAGCGAGCGGCTCCCGCTTCTCGAAGCTTCCGCCACCATTCGCGACGGCAAGACAATGGTCGTGGGATCGCCCCGCCGCACTGCCGATGGGCCCGTGCTCTTCCTCATCGTGACACCCAGGATCGACCCGTAGGCGATGAGCGTGGACAGGCCGCGACGGGGATCTCCGATATGACACGGAGAACCCCGGCCTTCGTCACCGCCGCGATCGCCGTCGCCGCCTGCGGCTCCGATGCCCCGCCCGCCGGGCCGCGCGTTGAGATCGACACGATCGGCGACACGACCATCGTCCGTACCCTGTCGGGCAGTGTCTGGGCCGCCGAGGCCAGGCTGGTTTCCGAAGTCTCGATCGGTGAACTCGACGGGCCCGACGAGTACCTGTTCGGCCGGATCGGGTCGCTGGCGGTGGACCGGGACCGCAACGTCTACGTCTTCGACCGGCAGTCGCAGCACGTCCGTGTCTTCGACCCCGCCGGCGCCTACGTGGCAACGCTGGGCAGGCAAGGAGAGGGACCGGGCGAGTTCGCCCGCGCCGAGACTATCGCCGTGCTCCCCGACGGCCGGTTGCTCGTTCGGGACCCGGGCAACATGCGGATCCAGGTCTTCGACCCCGAATCGGGAGAGACGGACGAGTGGGAGTACAATTCAGGCAACACGTACCGGCCGGGGTCCCCTCTGTACAGCGACGCGCGCGGACGGACGTTCCTCTTGACCAGCGGCCAGTCCTGGGACGAAATCGTCATCGTCCTCGGGCCCGACGGAACGCACCTGGATACGCTCCCCGAACCGACGAGCGATCATGAGCCGGTCGTCGTCAGCGCGTCAACGGAAAACAGCTCGGTTTCCTCGCGGGTTCCCTTCACGCCCTGGTTCTACTGGGCCGTTCACTCCAGCGGCAGTTTCCTCACCGGTCTCTCCTCCGACTACCGCATAGACCTGGCCTGGGACGACGGCGTACTGCGGATCGAACGCGCCCACGACCCCGTCGCGGTGTCGGACGGGGAGCGCGCCCACAGACGTGAATCCGTCGTACGGATGATCCGGCTCACCGTTCCGGACTGGACCTGGGACGGTCCCCGGATCCCGGACCACAAGCCGGTCTTCACCCAGCTGCTCTCCGGCCGGGACGGACGGATCTGGGTGAGGCTTGCGACCGAGGGACGGCGAGTCGAAAACGAGGACCACGACCCCGAAAACCCCTTCTCGCAGCCCGTCACCTGGGAGGAGTCGACCCGCTACGACGTCTTCGAGTCCGACGGGACCTACCTGGGTGTCGTCGTACCGCCGGCCGAGTTCTCTCCGCATCCCCACCCCGTCTTCGACGGCGATCACGTATGGGCCGTGGCCAGGGACGGACTGGGGGTCGAGCGGGTGGTGCGCTACAGGATCGAGGTGGACGATCGCGGCGGCGGCTGGTTCTC
Organism: Gemmatimonadota bacterium; assembly: GCA_028874985.1. Lineage (GTDB taxonomy): Bacteria > Gemmatimonadota > Gemmatimonadetes > Longimicrobiales > Gaopeijiaceae > Bin94. Next base: position 4,319 of record JAPPGI010000196.1, read on the forward strand.
CTCGGAAACGTCCTTCGCCGGTCAACTGCCGACGGAGAGCCGGGCGGCGATGCTTCCGGTTGCGTTGACCATGCGTCAAGGGGGACCTTAGGGTCGTGGACGGTCGCGGCAACCGCGTGTGGCGGCAGCGCGACCGGTCGGTACGCCGTCCAAACACCAACGTCTGAGTCAAAATGGCCACGCACACCCGTCCCCGGCACATCTCACGCGCAATATCCGTCCTGGCGATCACGCTGTCGGCCGCCTGCGAACAGCGAGACCCCACCTCCGGGACCGGCAATCTCTCCACCGTCTTCGACACGGTGAACGGTGTCGTTCACGTCGCCACGACCGGCACCCCGCCCCGGTGGCGTCTCACTCAAGTCGTCTCGATCGGGCCCAAGTCGGTGCAGGAGCAGGAAACCCCCGACGAGTTCGGCTGGGTCAGCGCCGTCGCCTTGGGTCCCGACGGAACCGTCTTCGTCGCGGACGCCGGAAACCACGAGATCCGCGTCTTCGGTCTGGACGGGGGGCACCTGCACACCTTCGGGCGAGGGGGCGAAGGGCCCGGCGAGTTCGCGACCTTCCCGGCTTGGTCGAGAGCATCGTCTGCGAGTGGGAAGGAGGAATCGGCTGGTACCCGCACACTTCCGGGGCGAAGTTCGTGCAGCACCCAGGCTCCGGCGGGGTCATGTACTCCGCCTGGGGGTACTTCTACCGGATCGCCGTAACCCGGGGCGACGGAGACACCCTGCGCGTGATCGAACGCACGCTGCCGACCGAGCCGGTCACCGACGAGGAGTGGGCCGCCGGCAGCGCCGAATACGACGAGGCCCGGGAGCGGTGGCCGGAGGCCTCCTGCAAACCCCGGAGCTACACCCGGCCGGACCGGAAGTCGTTCATCAACGAGATCTTCGTTTCCCCCGACGGCAGGCTGTGGGTGGAAGTGATCCGCACCGCCGGCAACCGCTGGGAGTTCTTCGACCCCGAGGGCAGGCTCCTCGGCAGCGTTCCGACCGTCCCCTACAAGGAGCGCACCGTTCCCGTATTCCGGGGAGACCATCTCGCCACGATTCGCCAGGACGACCTCGAGCTGGACCATGTCGACGTGTGGCGGTTGGAACGGGTGGGAACCCCGAAGTGAGATGTGTGATATCCAATCGATAGTCATTACGACATCGAGGCGGCCCTCCCCTTTGGCCGGGTCAGTCAGTCGGTAAGTCTGGACGGAAGCGGCTCTCCTCCGGTATCTTTAGGCCTCGCCTCGGCAGGGAGGCAGGGCGCTGCCGAAATCCACACCCATCTCCCGAAACCCCTCCATGAACCGGTGCTCCGTTGAAGCCTGCAACCGCCAGGCGAAATCCCTCGGCTACTGTGGTGCCCACTACCAGCGCTTCAAGAAGGGCAAACCGCTGGACGATCCGCCGCTACGCCAGGAGTGCTCGATCGGTGGGTGCAGACGAGTACACCACCGCGAGACCTTCTGTGACCCCCACTACGCACAGTACAGCGAGGTGCTGAAGGCGCTCAACGAGGCGAGTCACGAGGCTGGCGCGGTTTAGCTGATCTCAGCCCTCTCCCTCCCCGAAGCCCCCCGTCCGCAGAAACCGGATCACGGCGGTCGCCGTGTGCCGGCTGTTCGCGATGAACGCGTGCGACCGGGGCAGCACGAGCATCGGGACGTCACCCATCCGGGCCTGCTCGATGCTCACGATCCCGTCGTCGGGGCCGGGGATCGCGGGCGGGCCGATGGGTTGGGTGCTGCGGTTGCCGGCGATGATCCCGACTTCGTAGTCGGGGTGGGGGAGGTTGGCCGGGAGGTCGGTCGTGTCGGTCCCGAGCGCGCTTCCGACCGGGCCCAGCATGTCCGACGCGAGTTGCATCTCGTCCAGCCAATCCACGAAGAGGCTCCCCCGGTTGGGGGGCGCGAGCAGGACCACCCTGCCCAGTGAATCGGGGCGGTGTTCCTCCAGGTAGCCGCGAATGACCAGGGCGCCCAGGGAGTGACCCACGAAGTGGACCCTGGACGCATCCGAGCAGCACTCCTCGACGATGTCCCGCACGGTTGCCAGCTGCTCGGAGAAGCCTACGGTGCGCGAAGGGTATTCCGCGATGGTCACCCGGTAGCCGGCCCACTTGAGCCGCTGGCCCAGGAACAGCATCGAAGACGGTGACCGCCCCAGACCGTGGATCAGCACCACGGCCTCCTCTTCGGGCGCGGAGCCGCCCCCACACCCCGCGAGAGGGAGTCCAAGCGCCAGGATCCACAGCCAGTTCTTCTTCTTCATGACATCCGCATATACGCCGGCTGCGACTGCCGGGTTGCGACCGCTCGGCCGTTCGTCACTCGGTTTCCGAACGCCTCATTGCAGACTGCCCGAACCGGCGGGCCCTGACAAGACCACCGGCAAGCGGCCCGCGCGGCAAGCTCCGGCCGGCAGTAGCTTCCAAGACATGACATCCAAGCTCGTCAAGGCCGTCATCATCCTTCCCGGAACGGTGCTCGTGCTGGTTCCCGCGCTGCTGCTGCGGCGTGCGGCGGGCACTCCGCTGGCCGTGTCTCCCGCGGGGCTCGCCGAAGCGAGATTCTGGACGGGCTTAGCGCTGGCCGCGGCCGGCTTGCTCCTGGCCGCGTGGACGACGCGGCTGTTCGTGACCAGGGGCGAGGGCACTCCGGCCCCGTGGGCGCCGCCGCGGAATCTGGTCGTCGGCGGTCCCTACCGGCGGGTCCGCAACCCGATGATCACAGGCGTGCTGCTGCTGCTCGCGGCCGAGTCTCTTCTCCTCGGCTCATGGCCGGTCGCGGGCTGGGCGCTCGTCTTCTTCCTGATCAACACGATCTACCTGACGCGGGTCGAGGAGCCGCAGCTCGAGCGGCGGTTCGGCGAGGACTACCGGCGCTACAGGGCGAACGTCCCGCGCTGGATCCCCCGCGTCGCGCCGTGGGAGCCGGGCTGAGGATTCGGATAGAACCGCCCACATCTGGCGGCTCGGCCGGCTGACCGGCTAGCCTTCCCCCGACGTCCAGCCCCTTCACGCGCCGAGGAAACACCCCGATGAAGCTGTTCCGCCGCTCGACGACCCCCCTCCCCACACCCCCCCTCCCCACCCTCGCGGCCACCGTCCTCGCACTTACGGCCTCCACCCTCGCCGCCACCGCCCAGCAGCCCCTCGACGAGGAGTACACCGCGCTCATCCGCGAATTCACCACCGAGCCATTCTTCTCCACCCCCCTCGTCGACCACCTCCCCCTCAGCGAGACGGTGCCCACGCCCCTCGACCACCTCGGCCACATCTCCGGCGCGCCCGACATCCTGAGCTACCCCGACGAGGTGCACTCGTACATGCGCGCGCTCGCCGCCGCATCGCCCCGGGTCGAGGTCTTCACGATCGGCACCTCCGAAGAGGGCCGCGAGATGATCCTGGTCGTGATCAGCTCCGAAGAGACGATCGCCGCGCTGGAGGACAACAAGGCCGGGCTCCGCGCGCTGGCCGACCCCCGCGTCACCACCCCGGAACAGGCGGCCGAACTGATCGCGACCACGAAGCCCGCCTACTGGTCCGCCGGCGCGATCCACTCCCCCGAGACGGGGTCGCCCGAGATGTTCATGGAGCTGGCGTACCGGCTGGCCGCGGGCGAGAGCGACTTCATCCGCGAGATCCGTGACAACCTGGTCTACATGATCACGCCGGTCGTCGAGCCGGACGGGCGGGCCAAGATGGTCGACCTGCACATGGGCAAGCGCAGGGACCCCGACGCCAACCTGCCGACCCGCCCGCTCTACTGGGGCAAGTACGTCGCGCACGACAACAACCGCGACAACATCGGCCAGTCGCTCGCGCTCTCCCGCGCCGTCACCCGCACCTACCTCGAGTACCGCCCCACGGTCTTCCACGACCACCACGAGTCGGCGTCGCACCTCTACGCCTCGACCGGGCGCGGCCCCTACAACGCGTGGCTCGACCCGATCGTGATCAACGAGTGGAACCGCCTCGCCTACAAGGAGGTGAAGGACATGACGGCGTACGGGGTCCCCGGCGTCTACACGCACGACTTCTACGACGGCTGGGGCGCCAACTACATGATGTGGGTCGCGCACATGCGCAACTCGATCGGGCGCTTCTACGAGACCCAGGGTGCGGGGGACGCCTCCACCCGCATCATCCGGTCCAACGTGCAGCGGCAGTGGCACCGCCCGAACACGCCGCTGCGCGAGGTCGTCTGGGGGATCAGGAACAACGTCAACCTGCAGCAGAGCGCGGTGCTGATCGCCATGCACGAGGTGGCGGCGAACCGCGAGGAGTTCCTCCACGGTTTCTACACGAAATCCGCCCGGTCGGTGGCCAAGGCGCGCAACGAGGGACCCGCGGCCTACGTCCTGCCCGCCGGCGATCCGCGGCCCGGCCAGCAGGCGCGCCTGCTCAAGCTCATGGAGGACCACGGCTTCGAGGTGCACCGCGCCGATGGCGACATCGAGATCGGCGAGACCGTCTTCCCCGAGGGGAGCTACGTCGTGCGCATGGACCAGCCGTTTTCGCGCGGCGCCGACATGCTCCTCGACAAGCAGTACTACAACCCCGACGACCCGCGCCCCTACGACGACACGGGCTGGACGGTCGGCCCGCTCTTCAACGCGAATACGGTGCGGGTCGAGGACACCGCGATCCTCGACGCCGAAATGACGCTCCTGGAATCCGTTCCGGTGACGGGTGGGGTCGAAGGGGGCCGGGGAGGCACCTACCTGGTCAACTACAACGCCGACAACACGCTGGGTGCCTTCCGCTTCGCGCATGCGGACCTGGTGATCCACGCGGCCGAGACCCCGTTCACCGACGATGACCGCGAGTTCAACGCGGGGAGCTTCGTGATCCGCGAGGAGGATCATCCGGAGGTGGACCTGGCCGCGGTCCTTGACCGGGCGGGCTCCGAGTACGGGTTCACCGCCTACCGCACGCGCAACGACCCCGAAGTTCCGCTCCACCCGGTCCGCACCCCGCGCATCGCGGTCGTGCACACCTGGACGCGCACCCAGGACGAGGGGTGGCTGCGGATCGGACTGGACGAATACGGGATCCCCTACGACTACATTTCGGTGCACGAGGTGCGAGACAACCCGAGCCTGCGCGACCGGTACGACGCCCTGGTGATGGGTCAGCAGCGGGGCGACGCCATGAGCATCGTGCGCGGCCTGCGGGGCGACGGCCCGATCCCCTGGAAGGCGACCGAACTCACGCCCAACATCGGGCGGCAGGCGTCGACGGACGACATGCGCGGGGGGATGGGGCTGGAGGGGGTGCTCAACCTCAAGCGCTTCGTCGAGGCGGGCGGGGTGTTCGTGACCATGGCGAACGCGTCGCGCCTGCCGATCCACTTCGGCCTGGCCGACGGGGTGTCGATCCGCACGACGCCGGACCTGTGGGCGCGGGGCGGCGTCTTCGCGACGCGCGTGACCGACGACGTGAGTCCGATCGGGTACGGGTACGACGAGCTGGGGGTGGCGTTCAACACGGCGCCGGTGTTCGGCGTGGGCGGTGGGGGGTTCGGGGGGTTCCGGGGGGGCGGCGGGGGTGGCGCGGCGCAGAACCGCGGTCCGGGCGACACGACGCGGCGGCGGACGGGGAGGGGCGGGGCGGACGAGCGGGACATCATCCAGGGCAGGGCGCGCGATCTGGGGGCCGCGGGGGTCGAGGCCTTCCGCGAGGCGCAGGCGGAAGAGGGGGACGATTCGCCGCGGGGCGGGGGCGTCTCATTCGGCCCGGATACAGACCGTGTCCGGGTGGTGATGCGGTTCGCCCAGCGGACCGAGGACCTGCTGATCAGCGGGGGTCTGAGGAACGGCCGGGCGCTGGCCAACGCCCCGGCGGTGGTCGACGTGTCGCTGGGCGACGGCCACATCGTGATGTTCTCCTTCAACCCCTTCTGGCGCTCGCACACGCACGGGTCCTACGCGCTGCTCTTCAACACGCTCATGCACCACGACGCGCTGTCGCCGGTGGCGGAGGAGATGGTGGCCGAGGAGGAGGAGGGGGTGGAGGGGGGATCATCCGGCCCTATCGGCGGATCGACGCGATAATGGACTTGGAGAAAGGCGCGCTTTGCCATATCTTGGAGTCAGGTGATCCGGTCTTGGGTCCGGGTGAACCGGATCGCCCGGAAACAGGCCCCGCGATGGGACCTGGTGTATTGCCCGGGGTTGGGAGTCATTGCCATGTGCCGGTTTTCCTTTCTCTTGCGTGGAACAGGCCTCGTGCCGCGCGGCTTGCTCTGTGCCGCGGCCACGGTGTTGTGGGCCTCAGGCTGCGAGTCGCCCACCGAGGTCGGCGACCATGCCCTGCTGACGGACGGGACCCGCTTCCAACTCGAGTTGATTCGGTTGTACCAGGGCGATACGTATGTGGGGCGTATCCCCTACACCTTTACGAATCGATCCGGCTCGAGGGTCCTCGTGTCAAACTGCGCCGGAGGATTCCGCGTCGGCCTGGAAATGCAGCATGCCGGTGAATGGAAAGCGGTCGGGCGTTCGCGCCCGCCACTTTGCATTGTGCCAAGCCCTCAAATCGTGATCAAGCCGGGTGAGGTCTACCCCGATACGGTGTCGGCGTACGTCTCCCCCGACGCCCTGGTCCCGCCACCCAATGCGTCCACCCAATTCCGGATCGTGTGGCATGACGGACATTTCGCCGGGGGTCACGAGTTGATCCCGCTCGAGGAACGCGTCTCCAACCCCTTCACGCTGGCGTTGCCCCGCCAATAGAAGGACGCCGCGGGCCACGTTGGTCGTGGCCTCGCACCAACCGGGAGAAGATTCCGCACTTTTTCGAAACGTGGTTGGTCGCGGGCAATCGGTTTCCCTCTCAGCCGAGCGTGTCGACCAGCCCCGACTCCGTGATGTGGCGGTCCTGCGTCAGGAGCGTCGCCCCGAGAATGCGTGCCGTCGCGACCAGAATCCGGTCTGCGGGGTCACGGTGAAAGGAATCGGGCAGGGCCGCCACCTTCGCCGCGATCGCCGGCGAGATCCCATGCCGCCGAACCAGGGGTGGGGCCACCGCCTTCTCCAGCCATTCGCGGAGCGGCATCGCGAGCTGGATGCGGCCCAGACCGTGAAGCGTCGCGATCTCCCAGAGCGAGACGTCGGAGACCCGCAGCGGCGAATTCCCGTCAGCTGCGTTCAGGACGCGCTGCTGCGCCTCCGACAACGGGCCCTCGCCCTGAAGCCACCAGATCAGGACATGGGTGTCGAGCAGCGCGGTCACTCGCCGCCCGTCCGGCGGACGCGGATGAATTCGCATCTTCCTATGGAAGTTGAACTTACGAGATTGGACGGGCGGATTCCCGCCGTTTGACTCCCGCCGATTGCGGATCTAGCCGCGAGACCTTCTGCGGGCTTCCAGTGCCTTCCGAAGCTGTCCCTCGTCGGCCTTCTGATAACACTGAAGCACCGTCTTGGCCGTCTTCCAGCCTCCCAGCTCGCACAGCACCTTGAGCGGCTGGTCCATCAGGTCGCTGGCGAACTTCCGCCGAAGCGAGTGCCAGCCCCTTCCCGGCTTGGGCTCCAGCCCCGCCAGCCTCTCGGCCCTGACCCACCACCCTTGCGCCAGCGCGGATCCCATGCACTTCGACGGACTCTTGGGCGCGGGCATCACCGGAGCTTCCCCAGGTCCGGGGTTGCGCCTCCACGCCTCTTCGAGAGCTTCGAGCGCCTCGGCGGTAGCGGGCGTGACGTGCTCGTGCCCCGACTTGTCGTGCTCGGCGCGCCAGAGGATGGTCCCTCCCTCGAAGGAGATGTCAGACCACCGAAGCTGGCGGATGGCACCGATCCGGTGGCCGGTTTCGTGCGCGAGAACGAGCGCAACGCGGAACCGCCAGTCCAACCGCCCGGAGACTTCGAGCAGCGCCCGGTACTCCTCCTCCGTGAGCACCACCCGTTTCGGATTCTTCTCCGTGGGCTTCTTGAGGCCCTTGAGGGGGTTCCTGTCGAGAAGCAAGCGGCCCCGGTCATCCCTCGACCTTGCCGCCCAATTGAGCACCGCGATGAGAAACTTCAGGTCGTATTCGACCATCCGGTCGCTCACCGGCTTGCCGCTCGGTCCGATCCTACCCGCCCGCCGTTCGCGAATGAAGCGGTCCCAGTCTCTCTGTGACAGGCTGGCCGGGTCGCGGTTCGGCCCGAAGAACCGGAGGAACATGCGCGTGGCGGCCCGGTCGTACCCCCGAGCCTTCCAGCCCTTGGTGGGCGTCACCTCCTCGCCGTAGATGTCAAAAAGCTCGCCCAGCTTGAGCGGCTCGGGCTCGGCTTCCTGCTTGCCGTTCAGGTCCGGGCCGACGAAGCCCGCGGCGAACTCGTCCGCCTGCTTCTTCGCCCTCACCCAATCGCGGTGACCCAGCGACCGGGCGCGCCTGCGCCCGTTCTCGCGCCACTCAATCTGGAAGTTGCCGGTCTTCGGGTCCGGGAAGATCCTGACCCGGTTCCGGCCCCATTCGCCGGCGCCGTACGAGCGCCGACTTCGTTTCGTGCGTGCCATCATTCGATTCCTCTCGGTGATGGACCGCACGATCTGCGCGGGCGAAAGCTCGCGTGGCCGGGAGTTTTCCGCTAGTCTTCGGTTGACCGTCTTTGGCACGGTCGGCCGTCCGGGGGAGGGCGCGGGATCGGGCTTGCGGGGCAGCTGCCACGGGGGCGCTGGTTTCTGCGGTTTGTGGGGGAGCCAGATGTGTTTTCGTTTCACGAAAACTCTCTGGCCGGGGGATCCCCCGGACCCCCTGCGGGATCCCCGCGCCGTGTCCACGGGCGCGGAATGTTCCGGTTCGGCGCCTGCCCGAAACGGGTGCGGAGCGCCGGGACAGGCTCGCCCGTCAGGTCGTGAGCACGAGCCGTGCGGGCCACCGTGAGCCGTTCAGTCGTCGAGAACGACGCCTCCGTCCGTTTCGGTGCCGCGATCCTCCACCGCGAGGATGTCGAGTTCCTCGGCCAGAAGCCCCGGAACCGGGGGTACTCCTACCCCTCCTGGGGTCGAGTTCGTGCGTTACCCGCGATCCTGCGGCCTCGGATTCCGCCAAACCGGCCCCCAAACGCCCAGAATGGCCGTGAGAGCGGTCTTCCGGGCTTCGGGGAGGGCACGGGGGGCTTGGATGGCTGCCACCCTCGGCCAAGGACCCACCCAGGGCAGATCGCCCGCGCCCGTCACGGCCAAGCTCCCGGCTGGCGGCCTATCGAGGATCACGTCGGCCGGGTCGTCGGCCACGACGGGGCTCGGGGGTTGGAGCACCTCGCCGCCCGCCGCTCCCGTGGCGGGCCGGAAACGCGGGGTCAGAGGGGGCGCGGCCCCCCGCCAGCCTCCGCAGGGGACTCACGGAGTGTGGCCCCACGGAGTACGCTGGCTTGAACCACGAAAAGCGCGGAACAGCCCCACCTTGGGGCACCTCCGAAACGCCTCTCCAAGCACCCGCCCGGAACGGTGCCCGCCGGACTTTGGCGGGACAAGCTCCTCCAACTCTCAACTTCGGCTGTGCCCTCGCTCATGGGCCACTCCCTCAGGCTCAGGACACTCCGGGCTCTCTAGAGGGACTACTCCTCGATCCTAGACAGGTATGTGTTAAGAGTGGCCAGTTCAGCTTTGGCTTCGGGAAAACCGTGAGCAGCCTTGCCCATCTCTCGGATGACACCCGCGACTCTTTCACGAACCTGTTCTTCTTGTTCAGGAGGGAGCGCCTCGATCACGATGTAGAGCACTTTGCGCACGGCGTTCAGCATGCCGGCGAGATCGGCAGTGGTTGCTTGAATGGGGTTGGACATCGCTTGGGGGTTCTTCCCCTTTTCTGGTGGGTAGCAGGTCATGCGCGTAGGCCATCGGGG
>JAPPGI010000072.1 GCA_028874985.1 Gemmatimonadota bacterium
CCTACTCTAATCATTTTACCCTCCCGCGTCTCCCCCCGCGTTGGCAGATAGGGCACCTTGTCCAACTCCTCCCCGGGTAGAATCCCTCCCGTCCAAGGACCTCACGAGGGAGGGGATTCGGGCCGGGTAGTCCGGCTCTCTCCCGTGTCTAGGCAGGTTTATAGATCCCTGTTGTCATTACATTATGAATCGTCGAGTCCCGTACGTCTGGCGGTGACGCTGGGCGACCCGAAGGGGATCGGGCCGGAAGTGGTGGCGAAGGCACTCGGGATGGCCGGTGCAGGCGGGGCGACCGGAGCGGCCGCGGACCCGGCCCGGGCGGGCGGGAGCAGGGACGCGATCCGGGTGATAGGGCCGGTCGAGTTCGGCGGGGATTTCGCGGGGACCTGCCGTTTTGAGGCGGTGAAGGGCGGTGCGGCGGGGCTGGGGCCGGGGGAGGCGGCGGGGCTGGCGATCGAGCGCGCCGTGGAGCTGGCGCTGGCCTGCGAGGTGGACGCCGTCGTGACCGCCCCCGTGCACAAGCCGGCGCTGGTGGCCGCCGGGTATCCCCCGGGCCACACCGAGATGCTCATGGCGCTGGCCGGGGTGCCGCGCGTGGGGATGCTGATGTGCGAGGAGGGGGTGGAAGGGGAACCTGCCAAGCGGGTCCTGCTCGCGACCATCCATGTGCCCCTGGCGCGGGTGCCGGAGCTGGTTACCACCGAGCTGCTCGTCACGCAGACCCGCCTGCTTGGAGACGCGCTGCGCGCCGACTGGGGGATCGAGACGCCCCGCATCGCCCTCTGCGCGCTCAATCCACACGCGTCGGACGAGGGCATGTTCGGGACCGAGGAGCGGGACGTCTACGAGCCGGCCGCGGCCGCGCTGGTCGGCGGGGCCTGGCGCGTGACGGGGCCCGTGCCCGCCGACACCGTGTTCAGGCGGGCCTTCGCGGGTGAATTCGACGCCGTGGTGGCGCCCTATCACGATGTGGGTATGGCCGCGTTCAAGACGGCGGCGTTCGGCCGCGGGGTGAACGTGACTATCGGGCTGCCGTTCGTGCGGACCTCACCGGACCACGGCACCGCGTTCGACATCGCCGGGCGGGGCGTGGCCGACCCGTCGTCGATGATTGCGGCGGTGGGGCTGGCGGGGCGGCTGGCGGGGGGTGGCGCGTATTCCCGGGTCGGCGCTTGCGTACGGCGCTGAGCCGTTCGAGGATGCGGACAAAGTCTGGCTGGAGCCGGGTGCGGCCCTGGTGATGCGACTGAAGGGAGCACCGGGAACGGTTGAACTGATCGAAATAAGTGGCAGGGGAGACACGGCCTGGCATCGGTTTCTGCAGTTGGGGCCCCGGAAGCTGACCCCCGAATGGTGAATGAAACAGTAGACGCCAAGGTCGACATCATGGTAGTGGGGCGAAGGTTGGTACCGGTAGGCGGAGCACCGGCACCGAGAGGCGGTAGGCGTTAGGAAACTCCGGATCATCGAGCAGAAGAGGCCGGCGGCCACCTCGCGAGTTCCCCGAACGCGGCACTACCTTCCACCCCACCATGCCCCCACCCACCACCACCCCTCCCCCCGCCTTCCGGGGCCACGACGATCTCCGAGCGTCGTTGCGGCGCGCCCTCTCGCGCGGCACGCTCCCCGCCACCGTCCTCGTGCACGGCATGCCCGGCTGCGGCAAGCAGACCCTGGCGCTGTGGATGGCCCGGACCTGGCTCTGCACCGGCGCAGTCGCCCCCTGCGGCCGTTGCAACAGCTGCCGCCTCGCGCTCCGCCTGGAGCATCCCGATATCCACTGGTACTTCCCCCTGCCCCGCCCCAGGCGCGCCTCCAGCCCGGGGAAACTGGCCGAGGCCCTGGAGGACGCCCGGCACGAGAAGCTCGCCGAGTTCCGGCGGCAGCCGCTGCGCGCGGAGGGCGACACCGAGGTCAAGGGGATCTACCTGGCGGCGGTCCTCGCCCTGCGCGTCCACGCCCACAAGCGCCCCGCGATGGGAACTGAGCAGTTCTTCATCATCGGCGATGCCGAGTACCTGGTCCCCCAGGAAGCGAGCCCGGAGGCCGCCAACGCGCTGCTCAAGCTTCTGGAGGAGCCTCCGGACGGCAGCCGGTTCATCCTCACTTCGAGCAGGCCCGGCAGCCTCCTGGACACGATCCGCTCGCGTGCCCTGCCGGTGCATCTGCCCCCACTCGCGGTCCCCGTGGTGGCGGCGTTTCTGGAGGAGGAATGCGGGGCGGATCCCGCCGCCGCCGGGCGGGCGGCCACCCTGTCGCAGGGATCCATCGGCGCCGCGCTGGGACACCTCGAGGCCGAGGGCGTCCCCACTGCGGAGAGGAATCGGTCGCTGGAGTTCCTGCGGGCGGCCACCGGCGGGCGGCGCGGCGACGCCTACAAGGCCGCGCTCACCTTCGGGCCGGGAGGCGCGCGCGGGCTGCTGGGCCTGTTGGCCGCGCTCCAGCTCTGGCTCCGTGACCTGGGTGCCGCCGCCCTCGGCCGTGACGACCGCGTCGTCAACGGCGACGAACTCCCCTTCCTGAAGGAAACCGCCGCGAGGCTGCAACTGACACCGGATCGCGTGGCCGCCGCCGTCGACCAGGTGGAGAACGCACGCATGCTGGCACTCGGCAACGTGAACCCGCAACTCTTCATCGCGGGACTGCTGCTGGAGCTGGAGGCGACCCTCGACCGTGCCGCCGGCCGATGATCGATCCGAAGAAATCCGGCGACGCCGCTCTCACCCACCTGGACGACGAGGGAAGCGCCGCGATGGTGGACGTGACGGACAAGGCGTCCACCTCAAGGCGCGCCATGGCCTGCGGAATCCTCCGCTGCTCCCGCGACGCCTACAGGCTCCTCGTCGAGGGCGGCAACCCCAAGGGCGACGTGGAACAGGTCGCACGGGTCGCCGGGATCATGGCCGGCAAGCGCACCGGCGAACTCATCCCGCTATGCCACCTTCTTCCGGGCGCGAGCGTCAGCGTGCACATCGAGCCCGACGCGGCGCTCCCGGGGCTCAGGGTGACGGCCACGGCGAGGGTCGCCGGGCGCACCGGAGTGGAGATGGAGGCGCTGACGGCGGTGGCGGTGGCGCTGCTTGCCGCCTACGACATGCTCAAGGCCGCGGACCGGGGCATGACGATCGAGTCGGTCCGGCTGGTGGAGAAGTCGGGAGGGCGAAGCGGGTCCTGGCGCGAGAGCGAACGCTAGCGGAAAGTGCTAGCAGTCCCCCGTGGGCGGGATCCGGATTTCGTCCCCGGGCCGAATCACCGCGTCCGCCGCCAGTCCGTTGTGGCTGCGCAGCCGCTCGAGCGACACCCCGTGGAGCCTCGCGATCAGCCACAGGCTGTCCCCACGCTTCACGATGTAGACATGCTCCCTTTCCCGAGCGGGCGGCGGCCGGGCCCGCGGCGGAGCAGGATTCGCCGCCCGGACCGCGGGTCCCGTCCCGGTCCGCTTGCCGGGGATCACCAGCCGCGTCCCGACCTGCATCCGCCTGGGGTCCACCCCGGGGTTGGCCGCGCGCAGGTCGCCGACCGAGACGCGGTAGTTCAGCGCAATGTGCGACAGGGTCTCGCCCGGGCTGACCGTGTGCTCCGCAAGGGTGACTCTCTCGTGCGGCGGGATGGCCGCGAATCGATCCGCGAACCCCTCTCCCGCACCCCTTGGGAGGCGGACGGGCGTGGAGGTGCGCGCCGGAGTCAGACCGAGCACGAGATGCGGGTTGAGCCCGCCCACCGCCTCCAAGGACGCACCCGCCGCCGCGGCCACCACATCGATCGAGGCGGCACCGTCGATCGTGACCTCATCGAAGGTCCACGGCGGATCCCTCGTGAAACCGGTCAGCCCGATGGATGAAGGGTCCCTGGCGATGCGGACGGCGGCGAGGTGCTTCGGCACGAAGTCACGGGTTTCGCGCGGCAGTCGGTCCCGGATCCTGAGGAAGAGGGCATCGTCGCGGGGGGCGCCGCCGCCGTGGTCCCGGATCGCCCGCTCCACCCGCCCGGGTCCGGCGTTGTACGCCGCCAGCGCGAGAAACCAGGACCCGAACTGCTTCTGCAGATCGGCCAGGTAGTCGAGTGCGGGCGGCGTCGACAGGTAGGGGTCCATCCGGTGGTCCACGAGGGAGTTGACGGTAAGCCCCATCCAGCGCGCCGTCGCGGGCATGAACTGCCAGAGGCCCGCCGCCCCGGCGCTGGAGCGGGCCCGCGGATAGTAGCTGGCCTCGATGATCGGCAGGTAGCGGAGCGAAGGCGGCAGACCGCGCCTGGCCACCTCGGCGTCGACGAACTCCTCGTACCTTCCCATGCGGACCAGAGCCCGCGCGAACCGGTCCCTGGCCCGCGTGCGCCAGTAGTCCACCCACCAGTCGACCCGCTCCCGGATCGTGGCATCGCGGGTCCAGGGCGAAGCCAGTATGGGGTCGTAACCGGCGCCCGGCGCGTGATCGCCCGCCGGCGCGCCACCGGCCGCCCGCCCGGCGCCGGGTTGCGGTCCGGCGCTACCGGCAGGCGGGGGGGGATCGAAGGACTGCATGCACGCCATGAGGAGCGTCGAGACGAGGAGTCCGTGGAGGAACCCGGGCCGGCACCGGCCGCGGCGGGCGACGGTGCCGGTGGCAAGGCGCTTCGACGAGCGAACCGTCCGCGGGGTCGAGGGGACATGGTGCCCACCGCGGGGGGACTGGGCCGTGGCCGTTCCCCGGGACGCCTCAGTGGCTGTAGTTCGGCGCCTCACGGGTGATCGTGACGTCGTGGGGATGGGACTCTCGCAGTCCGCCCGCGGTCACCTGCACGAACCTGGCCTTCGCCCGCAGGTCCTCGAGCGACCCGGCGCCGCAGTAGCCCATGCCGCTCTTCAGTCCTCCCGCGAGCTGGAAGACGGTGTCGGCCACAGGGCCCTTGTACGCGACCCGCGCCTCGATTCCCTCGGGGACCAGCTTGCGCGCATTCGTGTCTTCCTGGAAGTAGCGGTCCGCGGATCCCTCCTCCATCGCCGAGAGCGACCCCATCCCCCGGACGGTCTTGAATCGCCGCCCCTCGAGGAGGAACGCCTCGCCCGGGGACTCCTCGGTGCCGGCCAGCACCGATCCCATCATCACGCAGTGCGCCCCGGCCGCGAGCGCCTTGACCACGTCGCCCGAGTAGCGGATGCCGCCGTCCGCAATGATCGGGACCTCGCCGGCCGCCCCGTCCACCGCGTCCATCACGGCGGTGAGCTGCGGCAGCCCGACGCCGGTCACCACGCGGGTCGTGCAGATGGAGCCCGGCCCCACCCCCACCTTCACCGCATCGGCCCCCCGCTCGATCAGCGCCCGCGCGCCCTCGGCCGTCCCCACGTTCCCCGCCACCAGGTCCTGGTCCGGGAACGCCTCCCGCACCCTCGCCACCGCCCTGAGCACCCCCTCCGAGTGGCCGTGCGCCGTGTCGATCACCAGGAAGTCCACCCCGGACTCCACCAGCGCCCCGGCCCGGTCCATGTCGGCCGCCGCCGCCCCGATCGCGGCGCCCACGCGCAGGCGGCCGTGCTCGTCCTTGCAGGCGTTCGGGAACTGCCGGCGCTTGTAGATGTCCTTCACCGTGATGAGCCCTTCGAGCCGGCCGCTCTCGCCCACGACGGGCAGCTTCTCGATCCGGTGCCGGTGCAGGATCTCCTGCGCCTCCTCGAGGGTGGTGCCGACCGGCGTGGTGATGAGTCCCTTCGAGGTCATCAGCGCCGAGACGGGACGGTTCAGGTCCGTCTCGAACTGGAGGTCGCGGTTGGTGATGATCCCCACCAAAATGCCGTCCGGCTGCACGATCGGGACGCCGCTGATCGCGAAACGGGCCATGAGCCGGTGCGCGTCCCTGAGCGAGGCCTCGGGGCCCAGCGTGATGGGGTTGAGAATCATGCCGCTCTCCGACCGCTTGACCCGGTCCACCTCCTGGGCCTGGCGCTCGACGGACATGTTCTTGTGGATGACGCCGACCCCCCCCTCCCGCGCCACGGCGATCGCCATGCGGGCCTCGGTGACCGTGTCCATGGCGGCGGAGACGAGGGGGATCTGGAGCGCGATGCGGTTGGTGAGCCGGGTCGAGATGTCGGTGTCCCTGGGGTGCACCAGGGAATGCCCGGGGACCAGGAGCACATCGTCGAAGGTGAGGGCTTCCTTGACGATCGTCCCTCGGAGCGGGAGTCGGGGCTCCTTGCCGCTGTCCATTTGAGAAGTTAGGCGCGGCGCGGGGGACTCGTCAACGGTGGGGGAACGTCCGGCGGGGAAGCGTCCGGCGGTCCAGGCGGGCCCCGACGGGATTTGCTGGCGCCGGTGGGTGGGGGACTCGCTCACCGCAGTCGGCGATCATGGTGATTGCCCGCCGCGCCGAAGGTGCGAGGGGGCTGGCTACGGCGTATCATGTGATGGCCCGGCTGCTTGACCCGAAAGAGACCCATGGGATTGGCCGGGCCTTTCTGGAGTGGTTCCTGGGCCAGGCGAGGTTGCCCGGGAAGATGCCGGGAAACATCGTCCGCGGCGACGGCGGGCAGCAGGTGCGGGTGGAGCGGGAGCTGTACTACGTGGACGTGACGATCTTCCTGGAGAGCGATCAGGGCAGGCACATTGTCGCGATCGAGAACAAGCCGGGGTGGGCTTCTAAGGAGCA
The DNA here is from genome assembly GCA_028874985.1 of Gemmatimonadota bacterium. GTDB lineage: Bacteria > Gemmatimonadota > Gemmatimonadetes > Longimicrobiales > Gaopeijiaceae > Bin94. Next base: position 6,622 of record JAPPGI010000072.1, read on the forward strand.
CTACGAGCAGGCGCGAGATCACGTAAAGCGCCGGTGCCCCAAGTACTCGGGCCACGATATCCACGGTGTGCTGCTTTCCTCGTCGCGGGAGGGAATCGATGGTGAGGACGACATCGCGCATGTGAGCTGGAGGGACGTGGGCGCGCGGATCAAGACGATGCACGGCGCGGGCGCCTTCGGGCGGGGGGAAGTGGCCGCCTTCATTCGGCCGTATCTCGTGGCGGTCGGCCGGCTGATCGGCCCGGAGGAGAGCGACGCGGACTACTTCAGGAAGCTGATGGACGACCACCATTCGCTGCTGAAGCACATGTCCGGCGTGCTTGGCGACGAGGAGGGAGAAGACACGGTCCGGGCGATGGTGCCGGAGCGTCATGCGCACTACCGCGACACAGTGGTGCGGCTGGCGAAGGACTTCGGGCAGGAGCCGACCCGGTTGCGGGACGCGGTCCTTTCCGGAACGTCAACCGCGGCAGTCACGGAGGCCGTGCGGCAGGCTGTGGCCGAATTCCTGGATGCGGAGGATTCGGACTACACGCGCATCAACGACTACTTCCGGTGCCTGTCATTCGAATAGCTCCGCGTGAGTTTCCGGCACGTACGAAGTTGATCGAACCGCCGGGTTTCGGACATGGCATTCGCGGTGATTCGCCCATGCGCCGCGGCGGGCGCGCCCTCTTTACCGGCCGCAGGCTTCTTCAAGCTCCGTGAACATCTCGTCAGCGGTGGCGAATCGCGCCGTCCCCCGTCTCATCATCTCTTCCGACTCGGCCATCGCCCTTCGGGTTCGGGCGTTCGGCACCTTGAGTTCCAGGGGAAAAGCCTGATCGACCGCGATTCGGTGCAAGAACAGCCGCACGGCCTCCGAGGCCGTCAGCCTCATCGCAGCGAGCACCGCCGTCGCCTTCCGTTTCGTCTCCGTGTCCATTCGGACGTGGAGCATCGAACTGTGCGTCTTCATCTGACCATCTCCTGTGTCGCAATTGCGACACAAGGTGCCGTTCCGGCGTCCCCGGTCAACCTGAACCTGTCAGTAGATCGTCGCGGGGAAGTGGACCCCTCGCGCCAGGAGGATGTTCTCCGCGCAAGCGGCCGGTGGTCGCCGTCTCGGGAATGAGCGGCTACGGGGCCGCTCACACCTCCTCGTCCCCCTCCGGGCCCGGCGACTCCGTGGATTCGCGTTCTGCACCGCCCTCACCCCCACCCCCCCCGGCGATCTCGTCCAGGAGCTGCCGGCCCGCCTTCGCCACGCCGCTCATCGCACGGTCGGCCGCCGCGAAGACCTGGAACGCCTCGCGCAGCCTGGACGGGTCCAGGGACCGGTTCCGCAGGCCGTCCTCGATGCCCTCGGCCAGCCGCTGGAATCCCCCCGCCTGCTTCTGCCGGTCCGGCGACCCGTACTTCGAGTCGAGGAACTCGATGTAGTCGAGCACCTGGTAGACCTGGGCCTCGGGGAGGCTCTCTATGATCCGCATCACGCGGGCCCTGAGGACATCGTGCATGGCAGATAAGAAGCCGCGGGCGGGCCGTCCGCGCAAGGCGGGGTTATTTTTTGACGAGTTCGCGGTGAAATTCCCGGCCGGCGTTCCTCACCGGAGAACCCGCCCGGGTCCCATCACACCAGCGGCCGGCTCCGCCAGGCAACGTCCGGGCGGCCGAGGAGGCAGCACCGCCCATGTCGTCCGGCAACCAGTACCGGTTTCGTCCCCTGCGGAGGGTCGGCCTCGGCGAGGACCGGGAGAGCCGCTACGACCGGTGGCTGGCCCGGATCGACGAGCAACTCTCCGACCCGGACACGGACCGCAACGACCTGTGCCGACGGGTTCTGGAGGAGATCCACTTCCCCGGCGGGCCGCCCATGCCCTCCGGCGGGGGCGGGCCGGATGCCTCTCCATCCACCGCCCGCATCCTCCGCGACCAGTTCGATCCCCGCAACGTCACCCTTGAACCGGAGTACTACCACGAGATCGACCTGGAACGCTACCGCCGGGTCAAGCCCCTCATCTGGCTCTGGGAGATGTTCGACAGGAGCCCGCTGGGCGCCAACGTCCATCTGGGGGTGAAGTTCCGGCGCCTTCTGGCGAGGCGGATCTTCGCGCGGTGCGGCAGGAACTTCAAGGCGTTCCACTTCGTCAAGCTGAGCTTCGGGTACGGGCTGGAGGTGGGCGACGACGTGGTCGTGCACCGCCACGTGCTGCTCGACGACCGGGGAGGGATCCGCATCGGCGACGGGGCGTCGATCTCCGACTTCGTCAACGTGTATTCGCACGGCCACCATGTCCACGACCCGCGCGATGTGAAGACCCCGCGCACGGTGATCGGCGAAGGCGTGCGGATCGCGTACCACGCCACCGTGCTCGCCGGGGTCACCCTCGCGCCCGATTCGATGGTCGGCGCGGGGGCGCTGGTCACCCGGGACACCGAACCGGGGACCGTGCACGTGGGCGTACCGGCCCGGCCGGCCACGCGGAAGCCCGGGGGGGCGCGACGGCCCCCTACCCGGGATCCGCTGGCGGAGGAGTAGGCGGGGGCCTCTACCCCTCCTCCCCGGCCTCGTACCGATCCTTCAGGCTCTGCACCACCGCGGGATCGGCCAGCGTGATCGTGTCGCCCAGCGCCCTCCCCCCCGCGATGTCCCCCAGCAGCCGCCGCATGATCTTGCCCGACCGGGTCTTGGGCAGGTCGGCCGCGAAGAGGACGGCCTCCGGCCGGGCGATGGGCCCGATCGCGCCCGCCACGTGCGCCTTGAGCTCGGCCGCCAGCTCGTCGCTCCCTTCCCGCCCCCCCATCAGCGTCACGAAGGCGGCGATCGCCTGCCCCTTCACCGCGTGGGTCTTCCCCACCACGGCCGCCTCGGCCACGGCCGGATGCTCCACCAGCGCGCTCTCCACCTCCATGGTGCCGATGCGGTGGCCGGCCACGTTGAGCACGTCGTCGACCCGGCCCAGGATCCACAGGTAGCCGTCGTCGTCGATCCTGGCACCGTCGCCGGGGAAGTACACGCCGTCCCACTTCGACCAGTATGTCTCGCGGTAGCGCTCGTCGTCGCCCCAGATCGTGCGCAGCATCGACGGCCAGGGGCGGGTGATGGCGAGGTAGCCCGCGTCCACGCGCTCGCCCGCGTCGTTGAGGAGCGTGGCCTCGATCCCCGGGAAGGGGCGGCAGGCGCTTCCGGGCCGCGTGTGGGTGACCCCGGGGAGCGGCGTGATCATGATCCCCCCCGTTTCGGTCTGCCACCACGTGTCGACCACGGGGCAGCGTTCGCCGCCGATCATGCGGTGGTACCACATCCACGCCTCGGGGTTGATGGGCTCGCCCACCGTGCCGAGCAGGCGCAGGCTGGTGAGTTTGCGCCGCGTGACCCACCTGTCGCCCCACTGCATGAAGGCCCGGATCGCCGTGGGGGCCGTGTAGAAGACGGTGACGCCGTGGTCCTCGCACATCTCCCAGATCCGGCCCCGGTCGGGCCAGTCCGGGGCCCCCTCGTACATGATCACGGTGGCGCCGGCGGCCAGCGGCCCGTATACGACGTAGCTGTGGCCGGTCACCCACCCCACGTCGGCGGTGCACCAGTAGATGTCGTCTTCGTTCAGGTCGAGGACGGTCTTCGTGGTGGCATACACCTGGGTGAGGTAGCCGCCGGTGGTGTGGACCACTCCCTTGGGTTTGCCGGTGGTGCCGGAGGTGTAGAGAATGTAGAGGATGTCCTCCGCGTCCATCGGCTCCGGGTCGCAGACGCCGTCGACGTCGAACGCGAGATCGTCGTACCAGTGATCGCGACCCTGCACCATCTCGACCGGGTGCTCGTTGATGTCGCCGCGCGACACGACCAGGACGTGCTCGATGCCCGGGCAGCGCGCCACCGCGCGGTCGGCGTTGGCCTTGAGCGGCACGATCGACCCCCGCCGCCATCCGCCGTCCGCCGTAACCAGCACCCTGGCCTCGGCATCGTTGATCCGGTCCGCGAGCGAGTCCGGGCTGAATCCCCCGAACACGACCGAATGGGGCGCGCCGATCCGCGCGCAGGCCAGCATGGCGAAGGCCGCCTCGGGGATCATGGGCAGGTAGATCGCGACCCGGTCGCCCTTCTTCACCCCGAGGGCCTTCAGCACGTTCGCGAAGCGTGCCACCTCCTCCGCCAGCTGGCCGTACGTGTAGTGCCGCTGTTCCCCCGGCTCCCCCTCCCACAGGAGCGCGCGCTTGTCGCGTCGCGCCGGCAGGTGACGGTCGATGCAGTTGTAGCTGACGTTCAGTCTGCCCCCGGTGAACCAGCGGGCGTGGGGCGGGTTCCACTCCAGGACCCTGTCCCAGGGTTCGAACCAGGCGAGCTGCTCCGCCCAGCCGGCCCAGAACCCTTCGTAGTCCTCGGCTTCGTCGTATACGGAGGAATCCGAGACGCGCGCCGCCGCGGCGAAGTCCCGCGGGGGGGCGAACCTGCGTTTCTCGGTGAGGAGCGTGTCCAGGGCGGAGCGGTCCTGTGTCATTCCCGGGACTCCTTGCGGGGTTCGAGCAACGGTAACCGGCCTCTTCGAGTTCCGAGGCCTCGAGCGTGTCCGAGTATGGCCCGGCCAGCCGCCGCCGGGCAACCGCTCCGCGGCGGCGGGTGATCGGCGGAGCCGGAGGGGGACGGACGCATCACGCCGCCAATCTCCGTATTGACGGTGCATCGGCCCTGCGACAGTTTAGCGTTCAACGGCAACACGCCGCACAGGACCCCGCAAGCGAGGAATACCGGAGATGGCCCCATACTCCCATCCGGTCGTCCCCGAGCGCCTGAGACGGGCGCTGGAGAGCCAAGGACACCGCTTCACCGAGCAGCGGGGGGCAGTGCACCGGTTCCTGTCGGGCACGGACACCCACCCCACCGCCGAAGAAGTCTTTCGCGGCGTGCGGGAGGAACTGCCCGCGATTTCCCTGGCAACCGTTTACAAGAACCTGGAGACCTTGGTCGCGTGCGGGATGGCGATCAAGCTCACCTATTCCGACGGTTCCTCGCGCTACGACGGACGCACGGACCCGCACCACCACGCCAGGTGCGAGCAGTGCGGAACGGTGCGTGACGTTCCGGGAAACCTGCCACCGGAAGTCGTGTCGGAGCTGGAATCGTGTCCCAGCTTCCAGGTCACCGGCTACCGGCTCGAACTCACCGGCGTCTGCTCCGCCTGCTCCTGAAGCCCCCGGCCGGCCCGCCGCCTCGCCCGCCCTCGAAGCGACGCGGGAGTCTCATGCGAGAGCCGGTCGGGCGGCCCGCCCCAGCGCGGAACGCATGCGGCGCCGCAACTCGATGTCGGACATCGTCGCCAGCGTCCGCTGGGCCGTTCTCCGGGAATTCCAGCGAACGTCGGTGAGAAAGACCGGTGGGCCGTCCCCGCCCGCCGCACGCTTCAGGACCAGGTAGAAGCGACCCTTGTAGTCCCCGCCCTCCTCCCGGGCCACGGACGCCACCCAGGGTTTCCCTTCATGGTCATGGAATTGACGCACGACAACGCTCGCTGGTCGGGGGGCCACCGTAAACCCGGATCCTGCGATCCGAGGGTAGGGTGGCACCGCCCGGGGCCTAGATTACGGGGAGTTTCGAGGAAAAACGACCCGCAACGGAGGTCACCCGGACGGTGCGACATCACAATACCGGAAGCAGGCCCCATGTTCAAGGCTCCCGCCGGGCGCTGCCGCGTCCGCCACAGCGCCCGCAACCTGACCGACGGCGGAGGGCTCGTGCTGGTCCGCGCGCTGTTCGACAGGCTCGGGCTGGCGGGCCGGATCGACTGCCGGACGAAGGGCGAGAGGGGCTTCTTCCGGTCGGGCCTGATGACGGAGGTGTGGATCGTGCTGCTGCTCTACGGCGGCGGCGTGATGACCGACCTGCGGCTGCTGGACCGCCGGGGCGTCCACCGGATCTTCGGCTGGGTCCGGGTACCGCATCCGACGACGTTCGGGCGCTGGCTGAGGAACTCGGGCGAGACCATGGTCCCGCTGCTGGACGCGGTACTGTGGGCGATGGTGCGGCAGCGGTGGGCGATGGCGGGCGGTGCGCCGAAGAAGCTGACGGTGATGATGGACTCGACCGTGGCGGTGCGCTACGGGAGGAAGCAGGCCGGGGCGGAGCGGGGCTACAATCCGAAGAAGCGGGGGCGTCCGTCGCATCATCCGCTTCTGGCCTACGTCCGGGAGACGGGGGACTGCCTGGGCGTGCGGTGGCGGGCGGGCAGCGCGCACACCGCCGAGGGAGCGGAGGAATGGCTGGAGGAGCTGGTGGGACGGCTAAGGGGCGCGGGCGTGCGCGAGATCACGGTGAGGCTCGACAAGGGGTTCTTCAGCCGCAGCATGGTGCGGACGCTCGAGCGCCTGGGCGTCTTCTTCCTGCTCAAGGTTCCGCGCCACCGCTGGCTGGGCGCGCGCCGCGGCCATTGGCGCTTCTCGGCCAAGGGGGAGGCGTTCTTTCCGGGCGAGGACATGTGGACGGCGACCGGGAAGCTGTGGGGCGCGCGCCTGCTCACGGTTGAGACGACGCGGCCCATCGATGAAGAGGGGATGCTGGACGTCGACACGTACGAGGTCCTGCGCCAGGCGGACGTGCTCACCAACATCGAGGGCATCCACGCGCTCACCGGGTGGCGCCTCTACAACAAGGGCGCCGTGGTCGAACAGCGCATCGAAGAGCTCGTCCAGCTCTCGGCCGGCAGGACGGCGGTAGACGACCTCGACGGCAACGCGCTGCTGTGGAGCCTCGCCGTCGTGGCCTGCCAGACGCTGCACACGCTTCGCGAACACTGCCTCTTCGGCTCCTGGCGGACGGCGCAGCCCAGGCGGGTCCGCCTCAGGCTGCTCCGGCTTCCGGCGAAGCTCACGACCCATGGGCGCAGAGACTACCTCCAGCTGCTTCGCGGCGAACCCGTCCGCAGCCGCTGCTGGCCGCCCTGCGTGCGCTCAACCACGGCATCCCGCCGCCGCTGCCCGCCTGAATCCCCGCACTGCCACACACCAGCGGATCGCCAGCCGCGATCCTCGCACCCGAGTCTTCTCGAAGGGCGTGGCCGCCCCGTCTTCGGCTTTACTTCGGTGAAGGAGAGGCCCAGCCGGGCCCCGGAGACCCGCCGCCGGCACCTTCCGGACGTCCCTTCGGCCCCTGGGCGCGTCAACACGCCGGAAAACGATCGAATCAGGCCGCCTTGCAGGATCTGGGGTAAAGGGCGCCGGTCGGTGGTGACTTCGATCTGTCGCTCGACCACCAGCTGGATCTTCACCCGGCGCGCGGTGCGGCAGACCCGGAC
>JAPPGI010000025.1 GCA_028874985.1 Gemmatimonadota bacterium
CCTCACCGGCTTGTCGCCGCACATGCTCAAAACGCTATTTTTCGAGGCGCCCTTAGGACTGCAAGGCGGGGCTGGCTTCGCCACCGTTTCCATTGCGGAGGCCGAGGGCGAGGAACAGTCCGTTGCCGGTATCGTCGCGGGTGTGGAATTCGGTGTTCCCGTCTCCAGCGTGTTCAGCCTGAGGCTCGGCGGCCTGGACTCCCGCCATTCTTACACGGTGTTCCGGTCATTTCAGCGCGGTGGACTCAGATGCAAATCCTTGGGCAAGAAGGGCAGATCGTGCAGTCCCCATTGAACTTACGTGACTTCTTGCCTTGATTTGCGATACTTCCGTCATGCCAGCCCGGCGCCTCGCCGCTCTCGGTGCTCGCGCGGGTTTATCCACGGACTGTTAGAAGTTCGGGCCCATCTTGAAGTGGAGCTGCCACCCCGGCTGCGGCTTGTCGAAGCCGTATGCGTAGTCCAGGCCGATTGGACCGAAGGGGGTCACGAGCTGGACTCCGAATCCCGCGCCCCGGAAGAGCTTGGAAGTATTGATGTCGCCGGGATTGTTCCAGAGGTTGCCGGCGTCGTAGAACATCGACACGCCCAGGTTGGAGTTGATTACGGCCTTGTATTCCGCCGTCGCCGAAAAGAAGGCATTCCCCAGACGGTCGACCTGTGCGATCCCGCTCACGGGACCTTCCCGAAAATAGCCGCGCGGTGTGATGGTGGTCTCGTCGTAGCCTCGGAGCGGTTCGCCGAACTGCACGCCCCCCAGCCAGAACGACTCGAACGGGAACCCGGAGGCATCGCCGAAGAGAGCACCCCCTCTGACGCTCAGGCCGAGGGCGAACTGGACCCCCCCGGCGCTGCTGCCGCCGCCGCCCAGCTGGCCGATGGGCACCATCCACTGCGCATTGGCCGTGTGCTTGACGAAGTCCCCCGCTCCTCCCAGCACGCCGCCGTTTAGCTCGACGTTCCAGCTCTGCAGGGAGCCGGAGGTCGGGAACAGAGGATGGTTCAGAGTCTGGCGGGTAATCCCCACCGAGACCGAACTCAGCACTCCCGTCGGCAGCCCGAAGAGGGACTGGTCCTCCGCGCTCCTGAATGCTTCGTACTTGGTGCGCGCCAGCGAGTAGCCGAGGAAGAGGCGGGTCTGCAGCGAACCGGGGAACGGTACTCCGAACCGGGTCGTGAATCCGGCCCGCTGACGGCGCCCGGTGGCAAACTGGTAGAATCGGTCGGTCGAATTGAAGAGCGACACCGACCCGCTCACCGTCGACTGGAAGAGGGCGGGGTCGGTGAAGCTCAGGGTAAAGCTGTTGATGTACCTGCCGAAGTCCCAGCGAATGCTGCCCGCCTTGGCCTGGCCGAAGAGGTTGGGCTGGTCGTAACCCAGAAATCCGGAGAGCCCCACGCCACCTCCGACCGCCGTGCCGAAACTCACGGAGCCCGTCTGTTTCTCCTTTACGTTGAAGACGATGTTCACGTCTCCGCTCTCCGTGGTCTGGATGTCCGGCAGCGGCAGCGGGGTTTCGAAGAAGCCCAGGGACTGGATGTTCTGATACGACTGCAGGACCCGGGCCTGGCTGTACACGTCGCCCGGGAGCAGGAATATCTTCTCGCGAATAACGCGGTCGTAGGTGAAGTCGTTGCCGGAAACCACCACTCTGTTTACGTAGGCCTGTTCCCCCTCCACGATCTCCCAGCCCGCGCGCACCGCGGGGAGGCCGTCGGTCTCTCCCAGGACCTCCCAGTAGGACTGGACCTGAGCGAACAGGTAGCCCTCGTTGTAGTAGAGTTGGCGGACCTGTTCGGCCGCCTCCTCCAGGGCCACCAGGTCGAAGACGCCCCCGAGTCCGCGGGACTCGTCCTTCTGGAACCCGAGCATCGAGAGGATCCCTCCCGACTCGTCGGTGAAATAGCCGCTGAGCCTATCGTCATCGAACTCGCTGTTTCCGTCGATCACGAACTCGCCCAGCCGGTACTGCGGACCCTCCTCGACCTCCACCTCTATGCGCGCTTTCCCGGTGGAGGGGTCGATGATCAGGGTGTCGCCCAGAACCTTGAAGTCCAAGTGCCCCGCCCGGCGGTAGCGATCGGGCAGCGAAGTCTCCAGGTCCACGCGGAAGTCGATGTCGTCGTAGTTGCCGGAGCGGAACCACAGGAAGCCTTCCGGCTTGGTGTTCATGACTCCCCGCAGCTCGTCGTCGGAGAAGCGTTCGTTGCCTGCGAAAGCCACCTCCGCGATGGTGACCCGCTGTCCTTCCTCCACCGCCAGGACGATGTCCACGCGTCCATCGTCCCCCGGAACCGGCTGAATCCGCTCGTCGATTCGGGCATACGGAACGCCACGCCGCCGCAACTCCTCGCGGATGAATCCCTGGGCCTTCGCAAGTGCGTTTCGGGACAGCGGCGCATCCTGCTCCAGACCGGACTCCTCCAGGACGTCGTTGTCCGAAACGGACTCCAGTCCGCTTATGCGAACAAGGCGTGCCAGCGGCCGCTCCGCCACCTCCAGGATGAGGGTGTTTCGCCCAGCGGTGGTCCTCAGTCTGGCCACCAGATCTTCGTACTGCCCGGTGGCCCAGACGTTCCTGAGGGCCCGGTTGATGTCCAGCCAGCTGTTGAGCGACCCGGTCTGAATCCCCGTGGCTCCAACGACGTCTCCGGCCGTCAGACGCGCCACCCCGCGAACCTCGACGGAATCGATGCGGACCAGGCCGGCCGGAGTCTGCCCGCGGATGCCGGCGGGCACCGCCGCGAGAACCAGAGTGGCGAGCAACGTCCCTTTCGCCGGTCCGAGTCCTCCTCGCGCGCGCAGAGTCATGTCGCGCTCGGCGAAGCGGCCCGGAGTGCGAGCCCCTCTTCGTTCTCCGTGACATCCACGTCGATTTCGTCTCCCGCACCCAGCTCCGCCATGAGGATCTTCTCCGACAGCGGCTCCTCGAGGAATCGCCGGATGGCTCTCTTCAACGGCCTTGCCCCGTACTTCTCGCTGTATCCGCGGGTCACCAGGAACTCCACCGCCGCGGGCGACAGGCGCAGCGACATCTCTCCCTGTGCGAGCCGCGCCTCCAGGTCTCCCAGAAGGATGTGGACGATCTGCGCTATCTCCTCGCGGCTGAGCGGATGGAAGACGATGGTATCGTCCACGCGGTTCAGGAATTCGGGGTTGAACGTCCGGTTGATCTCCTCATTGACCTTGTCTCGCATGATTTCGTAGCTGGATCCCGGATCCGCCTGTTGGAAACCCAGGCCGCCCTTGGCAATGTTCCTCGCCCCGAGGTTGGACGTCATGATCAGCACGGTGTTCTTGAAGTCGATGACCCGTCCGTAGTTGTCGGTCAGGTGACCCTCGTCGAGGACCTGAAGGAGGATGTTGAACACGTCCGGGTGGGCCTTCTCGATTTCGTCCAGCAGAACCACCGAGTAGGGGCGCCGGCGCACAGCCTTGGTGAGCGCCCCCGAGTCCTCGTAGCCCACGTATCCCGGAGGAGCGCCGATCAGGCGGGACACGGAGAACCTCTCCATGTATTCACTCATGTCCACCCGTATCAGCGCCTCGCGGTCCGCGAACAGGAACTCGGCCAGCGTTCGCGCCAGTTCGGTCTTCCCCACCCCGGTCGGGCCGGAAAAGATGAACGACCCGATCGGCCGGTGCGGGTCCTTGAGCCCCGCCCGGCTGCGCCGGATGGCCCGGGAGATGGCCGAGATCGCCTGGTCCTGGCCGACAACGCGCTTGTGCAGCTCATCTTCCATGTTGACCAGGCGGGCAGTCTCCGCCTGCCGAATGCGCGTAACGGGCACGCCGGTCCAGCGACTCACGATGAACGCCACGTCCTCGACCGAGATCTCCGGCCTGAAACGCCTCCGCTCCTCCTCCCACGCGGCGTGTTCCTCGCGAATGCGTTGCTGGAGCTGCCGCTCTTCGTCGCGCAGCTGCGCGGCCCGCTCGAAGTCCTGGTCGCGGATCGCGTTCTCCTTGCCGTCGGCCACCCGGGACAGCCGCGCCTTGAGTTCATCGACCTCGGGCGGCGGCACCTGGCTGGCGATCCGCGCACGCGCCCCCGCTTCGTCGATGACATCGATGGCCTTGTCGGGCAGAAAACGATCCGTGATGTACCTGTCGGCCAACTGGGATGCGTGGGTGAGCGCGTCGTCCGGTATCGTGATCTTGTGATGGTCTTCGTAGTGGCCGCGCAGCCCGGCGAGAATCGCGATCGTCTCGTCGACGGTGGGCGGGTCGATGATCACGGGCTGGAAGCGCCGCTCCAGCGCTCCGTCCTTCTCGACGTACTTCCGGTATTCGTTCAGCGTGGAGGCTCCTATGCACTGGAGTTCCCCGCGCGCCAGCGCCGGCTTCAGCATGTTCGAGGCGTCGATCGCCCCCTCGGCCGCCCCCGCACCGACCAGCGTGTGCAACTCGTCGATGAAGAGAACCACGTTGCGGTTGCCGGTGATCTCGTTCATCACGGCCTTCAGGCGTTCCTCGAACTGACCGCGGTACTTCGTGCCGGCGATCACCGCCGCCATGTCGAGCGCGAGGACCCGGTGGTCCCTCAGGTTCTCGGTGACCTCCCCCCGGGCGATGAGCTGGGCAAGACCCTCCACGATGGCGGTCTTCCCGACGCCGGGCTCCCCGATGAGTACGGGATTGTTCTTCTTCCTCCGGCAGAGGATCTCGATGACCCGTTCGATTTCGCTCTCGCGTCCGATCGTGGGATCGAGCTCACCCTGGCGGGCGAGTCCGGTGAGGTCCCGGCAGAAGTGGTCGAGCGCCGGGGTCTTCGATTTGCGGTCACCCCGCGGTGACCCCGGAACCGGAACCGCGCCGCTGGTCCCGCCGATTCCGCCGGCGCCGGCCGAAGTGCCCGAACTCACGTCCGAACCCAGCACCTTGAGCGTTTCGGCCCGGGCCTCGTCGATTGTAACGCCAAGTGAATTGAGGACCTGAGCCGCGATCCCCTTGCTCTCGCGCAGAAGTCCCAGCAACAGGTGTTCGGTGCCCACGTAGGAGTGGTTGAGTTCGCGGGCCTCCGCCATCGCGAACTCCAGCACCTTCTTCGCGGGCGAGGTGTACGGCAGTTCTCCCAGCGCGATCGTGGCCTTCCCCTTTCGCACCGACTCCTCGACCCGCTCGTGAACGCGGTCCAGATCCACGTCCAGGTTGCCGAGAACGTGGGCGGCCACTCCCTCGCCCTCGCGGATGAGACCGAGGAGAATGTGCTCGGTACCCACATAGTCGTGCTGCAGGCGGATCGCCTCCTGCCGGGCCATCGAAAGGACCTTTCGGACTCTCTCCGTGAAGTTGTAGTTCATTGTCGTGGGCCTTCCGAGACCTCCAGTGGGACGGCGTCCGGCTTCTCCCCAACTATGAAAGTCGCCTTCATGACTCCGTATCGGTAGTGGGGGACGTGCGTTCGCTCTCGAACACCTTACGTACGTATTCGGCCCTGTGAGTCTGTCTCTCCGGGCCCGGGAGATCCCGCCCCGCGGCTTCCGCGAGGTGCCCGGCCTGCGAAAAAACCATGATCCGGTTCAGTGAACTGACCCGCGGCGACTGCAGGAGTCCCAGCGAAACCCCCAGACGCACGCCGGACAGCAGCTCCATCAGGTCCCGGTACGCCAGGAGGCGCGCGTGGCGCAACAGCCCATAGGCGCGCCAGATCAGGTCCTCGGTCCTCGGACCCGCACCCCGCAACACCTCGCGCGCTCTGCGCTCCTTGTCGATCACGGCGCTGACGGTTCGGCCGAAGTGCTCCACCAGATCCTCCTCGCTCTTTCCCAAAGTGGTCTGGTTGGAGATCTGGAAGAAGTTCCCCACGAAGTCGGACCCCTCGCCGTCCAGGCCCCGATGTGTGAGTCCGACCTTGTCGAGACCCTCTAGGACTCGTGAGATCTCCCTGGTCAGCACCAGGGCCGGCAGATGCACCAGCGCCGACGCCCTGAGACCGGTGCCGGCGTTGGTCGGACAGGCCGTGAGGAACCCGAACTCGTGGTGGTACGCGAGGAGCAGATCTCGTCCGATCCCCTCGTCCAGCCGGTCGACGAGGCTCCACGCCTCCATCGCGCTCAACCCCGACATCAGGCTCTGCAGCCGCAGGTGGTCCTCCTCGTTGACCATGACGCTGACCGCGTCGGCGGAGCAGACCAGAAGAGCACTGCCGAGGTGGGGTGCCTTGCCGTCACCGCGACCGAACAGGTCACGCGAAATCAGCCGGCGCTCCAGAAAGATGCGGCGCGTGTGCACATCCAGTTCCTCCATGCGCAGCAACTCGGCGCCTCCCGGAAGCGCGGGCGTCCCCACAATCCCCTCGATCCGGTTGTAGACGGCCTGCCGGTCGGCGGCGCCGGCCCGGGCAAGATAGCGGTGGCCCCGGAGGTTCCGCGCCAGGCGAACACGGGTGGACAGCACGATGTCGGCGTGAGGGCCGCTGGCATCGAGCCACCCCAATCCGAGGTCGCGGACAGCTCCCGGGTCCCTCACGACGACTCCACCGGTTCGATCTCGGAAATCCGGTCGCGCAGCACGGCCGCCCGCTCGAAATCCTCCGAATCCACAGCCCGCCGCAGGCGACGGCGCAGGTCGTCGAGGCGTCTGTCCGCATGGGCGGCGTCGGGATCCGGGGGAAGATACACCTTGCCGACGTGGCGCGTGGCACCGTGGATGCGGCCGAGGAGCCGGCGCAATCCGGGCTCGAACGAAGTGTAGCAGTGAGGGCAGCCCAGGCGTCCGGTCTCTCTGAAGCCCTCGAAGGTGAGCCCGCAGCGGGCGCACGGCTCAGCCACCCTCGGAGTGTCCTCTTCCGCATCCCCTTCGGCGAGCTGGGCCATGAAATCGACAACCTCGCTCCCCTCCGCGGGTAGCGCGCTGATCCCCTTCGCCTGGGCGCAGGCCTTGCACAGGTACTGGGTGGACGTCTTGTTGTCCACGACCTGCGTCAGATGCACGCAGGCGGCATTCCCGCAGTTCGGCCGGTCGCAGATCCGATCCGGTTCAGACATTCTCGAGGACCCCTTCCCGCAGCCGAAGGACTCTCTCCGCCTTGGCCGCCAATTCACGGTTGTGCGTGACGACCACGAGCGCAACTCCATGGCGCTTCTTCATCTCGAAGAGGAGATCCTGCACATCGCCGCTGGTCTCCGAATCCAGGTCCCCGGTCGGCTCGTCGGCCAGGAGGATGAACGGTTCGTTGACGAGGGCCCGGGCGACCGCGACCCGTTGCTGCTCTCCCCCGGAGAGTTCCCGGGGCTTGTGACCGAACCGGCCGCCCAGCCCGACCTGGTGCAGGAGTTCGGCGGCTCTCTCCTTCGCCCCCGCCGGAGCATCGCCCCTGATGAGAGACGGGATCATGACGTTTTCAAGCGCGGTGAAGTCGCGCAGCAGGTGATGGAACTGGAACACGAAGCCGATCCGCCGGTTCCTGAGCTCGGCCGACTGCTCGGCATTCAGGGTGGAGATGTCGGTCCCTCCGACGAGCACCGATCCCGCCGACGGGCGGTCGAGTGCCCCGAGGAGGTGCAGGAGCGTGGACTTTCCGGAACCGCTCGCCCCCACGATGGCCACCGCCTCGCCCGCCGCGAGGGAGAAATCCACGCCGCGAAGAATGTGGAGTTCCGGGCCGGCAACGCCGCGATAGGTTCGGTGGAGTCCGCGGGCTTCCAGTGGCGGCGGGCTTCCGACGCCGTCTCCGCGGCCGGCCGCGGCATATCGACTCCCGACGGATCCGCCCCCGCCACCCCGGCCGTGCTCATTCGCCTCACTCATGGCGGATCGCCTCCACCGGCACCAGACCGGAGGCCTGCCGGGCCGGGTATATCGTTGCAAGGAGGGAGATCAGGAAGCTCACACCGCTGATCCACAGGATGTCCCAGGGCGAAAGGGATACGGGCAGCCGGTCAACGAAATAGATGTCCGGCGGGATGGGAATCAGCCCGTAGCGCTCGATGAGAACGGCGAGAATCAGGCCCAGGGCGAGGCCGGCCAGTGTGCCGATGACTCCGACCCAAAGTCCCTGGAACACGAACACCCGCAGCGTGTCGCGACGCGTAAGTCCCATCGCCTTGAGGATCCCGATTTCCCGGGTGCGGTTGACCACGACCATGACCAGCGTGCTCACGATGTTGAACGCCGCGACCAGCACGATCAGAGAGACGATCACCCCCATCGCCAGCTTCTCGAGCTTCAGCGCCGAGAACAGCTGCCGGTTGGTCTGGGTCCACGGGTCCACGATGTAGGGCCATCCTCCCAGCGCCGTGCTCACCGAACCAGCCACCTCCGGGGCCATCCAGGGGTCCCGGACACGGCCCCCTATCCACGAAACGGTCCCTGATTCGAGGTCCAGGAGGTCCTGGACATCCCCCATCGCCGCGTAGCCGTTGTGCAGGTCGTACTCGTACATGCCCGTGGAGAAGATACCCGAGACCACCCAGTCCTCCGTGCGCGGCACCACGTCCCCGTTCGGGCTGACCCGGGTGTTCTCGAGCGACACGACTCTGACCGTGTCTCCCTCCAGAAGGTTCATCCGTCTGGCAATGCCCGTTCCAACCACGAGAGGGGTCAGTCCGTCCGGCTCCCTCTCCAGGGAGAGATATCCCCCTCGCAGACTGTCCTCCATCGAGGTCACGGGCAGCCCTTCCGCACCGAGATCCACCCCGAACAGGTTCAGGACCTCCGCGTACTCCTGGCGCACGCGCACCAGGGCCACCCTGGTAAACGCGACCGGGGCCGCCGACACCACGTCCGCAACCCCTCTGACCCTCTCGACCACTCCCTCCCAATCGTCCAGCCGCAGCGAGCTGCCCGACTGCTGCACCAGGAAGTGGGGCGTGGAGCCGAGGATCTTTGCGCGCAATTCGTTCTGCATCCCCGTCATCACGCCGATCACGACGACCAGCGCGGTGACGCCCACGATCACGCCACCCAGTGCAACCCAGGTGATGAAGGAGAGCAGGCGCCCGCCCCCGCGCGACGCGAGCAGGTAGCGGCGCGCGAGGAACCATGCCAGACGGGTCTGCGATTTCACCGCGGAATCCTCCGGGGCCCGTCGCCGCGCGCCGACCCCGTTCCGGACCGCGTCCCCGCCTCCGTGGTCATCCCGTACGCCCTCACTCGGCCTCACGCAGCGTCGGAAAGAGGATCACGTCGCGGATCGAGGCCTGGTCCGTGAGCAGCATGACCAGACGGTCAATCCCGATTCCCACCCCTCCCGTCGGGGGCAGTCCGTACTCCAGCGCCCTGATGTAGTCCTCGTCCACCTGCTGGGCCTCCGCATCTCCGGCCACCCGCAGGGCGGCCTGGTCATCGAAGCGGACCCGCTGCGCGATCGGATCGTTCAGCTCGCTGAAGGCATTGGCCAGTTCCTGCCCCGCGACGAAGAGTTCGAACCGTTCGGTGAGGCGGGGCGCACCCCGCTTCTCCTTGGCCAACGGGCTCAGTTCCTTGGGATAGTCGACAACGAAGGTGGGTTGCACGAGCCCGGGTTGGACCAGTTCGCCGAAGAGCTTGTCGAGGAGCTTGCCCCGTCCGGCTCCCTCGAGGCCACTCGCCCCGTGTGTCTCGGCCAGCTCCAGCAGCACGTCCTCGGATGCGTCCAGGGGATCCGTACCCAGTGCCGCGGCCAGGCTGTCCACGAACGGAACCCGGCGGAAGGGCGGCTCCACGGCAATCTCCACGCCCTGGTAGGTGCAGTTGCGGCTGCCCGCCGCCGCCTCGGCAACGGTCGCCATGAGCCGCTCCACCACCTCCATCATGTCCTCGTAGTCCGCGAAGGCCTGGTAGAACTCCAGCATCGTGAACTCGGGGTTGTGAAACCGGTCGATGCCCTCGTTGCGGAAGTCCTTCGCGATCTCGTAGACCCGGTCCATGCCGCCCACGATGAGCCGTTTCAGGTACAGTTCGTCGGCAATGCGCAGGTAGAGGGTGCGATCCAGGGCCAGGTGACGGGTGACGAACGGCCGCGCCGACGCACCCCCGTAGAGCGGCTGCAGCACGGGTGTCTCGACCTCCACGAAACCGAGGTCGTCCAGGAAGCGCCGGATCCCGGTCACGATGCGCGTACGCACCCGGAAGACCTCGCGGACCCCCGGATTGACCGCCAGGTCCGCGTAGCGCCGCCGGTAACGCGATTCGCGGTCCGCGAAGCCCGAGTGGGTGGTCGTCCCGCCGGTCTCGGAGTCTGTCTCCAACTTGCCGAACGGTAGCGGACGCAACGACTTGCTGAGAAGCCGGAGGTCCTCCGCGAGGATAGTGACCTGCCCCATGCGGGTGCGGAAGAGTCCCCCTTCGACCCCGATCCAGTCCCCCAGATCCAGCAGATCGAGAAGCGAATACCCGTCCGGACCCAACACGTTGCGCTTGAAATAGACCTGCACCCGCCCGGTGCGGTCCTCCAGGTCGGCGAAGGCGCTCTTCCCGTGCGACCGGAACCCCACCATGCGTCCGGCCCAGCGTCCGGCCACACCGCGGTCCTCCTCGCAATCGGCCTCCTCCTCCAGCTCCTCGAAGTCGGCCACCGACGGTGCCGCGTGCCGGGTCACGTCGAAGGAGTAGGCGTACGGCTCGAAGCCCCGCTCCTTCAGCGCGGCCAGCTTCGCCAGCCGCATCCTCCCGACCCTCGAAAGGTCTTCGCTCGCGCGTGCCATGCCTACGCCACCCGCGCCCCGCCGAACTTCTTCAGGTAGGCCTCGATGAACGGGTCCAGGGCGCCGTCCATCACCGCATGAACATCGCCCTTCTTCACACCCGTGCGGTGGTCGTTGACCATCGTGTAGGGAGCGAAGACGTAGGAGCGTATCTGGTTCCCCCAGGCAATTTCGGTCTTCGACGACTCGAGCGCCTGCTTCTCCCTCTCCTTCTCCTCGCGCGCCCGCTCGTACAGCGCCGCCTTGAGCATCTTCATCGCGGTGGAACGGTTCTTGTGCTGCGACCGCTCCTGCTGGCACGACACCACGATCCCCGTCGGCCTGTGTGTGATGCGGATGGCCGAATCGGTCTTGTTGACGTGCTGTCCGCCCGCTCCGGAGGCGCGAAACGTGTCGACGCGCAGGTCGGAGTCGTCGATCGCGATCGCGATCTCGTCGTCCAGGACCGGGTAGACGAAGACGGAGGCGAAGGAGGTGTGGCGTCGCGACTGCGAGTCGAAGGGGGAGATCCGCACCAGGCGGTGCACCCCCTTCTCGGCGCGAAGATAGCCGTAGGCATGGTCACCGGTGATTTCGACCGTCACGCTCTTGATTCCGGCTTCCTCCGCGGGCTGGAGGTCCAGTACCTCGAGACCGAATCCCCGCCGCTCGGCCCAGCGCATGTACATCCGCGACAGCATCTCGGCCCAGTCCTGCGACTCCAGCCCTCCGGCCCCCGGATGAATGGTGAGCATGGCTTCGCGGTGATCGTCCTCCCCCTGGAGCATGGTCCTCAGCTCCAGCCGGCCGAGACCTTCCTCCAGCCTCCCGAGTTCCTCCCGCCACTCCTCCTCCAGATCCGGGTCTTCCTCCTCGGCCAGGAGTTCGGTCAGTTCGCCGAGTTCCTCGGCCTTCGCCCGGAGTGCCCCCCAGGGGCCGACCCATCCCTTGAGCCGATTGGCCTCTTCTATGATCCGGCGCGCCTCCTCCGGATCGTCCCAGAATCCCTGCCCGGCCATCTTCTCGTCGAGGGCGGCAACCCGCTCGCCGCGGACGTCGATGTCAAAGATACCCCCGGAGTTCCTCGATCCGCCGAAGGGCGGCCCGGAGTCGTTGGGGTGCGTCCTGAAGGGTGGCCATGGCAGGATCAGGTGGGGCTGCTAGAACGACACGCCCAGCGAAACGTGTATCGGCTGGCTCTCCTGGGTGACCATCGAACGTGTGAGGTACTTGGCCAGGTTCAGGTCGAAGCGGTCGAAGCGGAAGCCCAGCCCCACGGTCGCGCCGTTGGTCTGATCGAGCGGCCCCTCTACGTACCCGGCCCGCACATGCACGACACCGGCAGCCGAGAAGTTCAGCCCCACATGCACGGAGGGGGAACCGGGGTCGCGGGGCCGCTCTTCCGTCTCCACCGCAAGCCACAGATCCATCATCCCGTCTTCAACGAAACGATGCAGCACTTCGTACGCGACCGCGAAGCGGATCCGGGTCGGCAGCGGATCCGACTGTTCCTGGTTCAGGATCCGGAATTCGGTCCCGGCGTGCGCCAGCATCCATCCGAAGCGCAACGGCAGTCCCCCGAAGGGTTCGGCCTGAACACCGACATCGACCGCGTACGCCGACCCCGTGGTCGCTAGGTTCTCGCACTGCCCCCGGCAGCCGACCCTGAACTGCACCAGCTTCATGTTGATGCCGGCGCTTATCCCGGCGGGCAGGGAAGCTCCGAAACTGGCGATGCCAAGGTGGTTGCGCACCGTGATCGAGCCCGCCGGGTTGTTGGCCGGGTCCCTGAGCTCCTGGGTGCCGATGTCGAGCAGGTAGTACGAGAGCCCGAATGTTCCCAGTCGCGCCCACGGAAACAGAACGTTCACCGCCACCACCGGTCCGGCCAGCTGATCTCCGCTGTACACCATGGCCCGCCGTTCGGTTTGTTCGGCCAGCCCCGCCGGGTTCCAGAACGCCGCCTCTCCGCTGTGGAGCGCGGTCATCGCGCGGCCCAAGCCGATTCCCTGCGCACCGACCGGAAGCAGCAGGAAGGGGGCTCCCTCCTGCGCGTCGCCCGAGTCAGGCAACTCCTGCCCCCGAGCATGGCCCGGCGACAGTCCCGGGAGCACCGCCATGAGCAGCGCGCCCGCAAACAGGCGGATTCCGTCAGTGGTCGTCATCTGGCACCGCGTATCCCAGTTTCATGAGGCCATCCTTCCGTCGCTTCCACCCCTTCCAGACCCTGATCCACAGGTCAAGGTACACCGGTCGGCCCAAAAGGTGCTCGATTCTGGTACGTGCGGCAACCCCCAGGGTCCGGATTCCCGCCCCACCCTTCCCGATCAGCATCCCCTTCTGGGACTTTCTCTCGACGTACAGGGCGGCGGCTATGTATACGGGGTCCTCGCTCTCGCGGAACTCCTCCACTCGCACCGCCACCGAGTAGGGGATCTCCTGGCGGAAGTTCTCGAAGACCGTCTCCCGTACCAGCTCCTGTACGAAGAACCGGGTGGGGGCGGTCGCAAGATCGTCCTCCGGATAGAGGAAGGGTCCCTCGGGAAGCCGGGAGCGCACGAAGGCGAGCAGAGGCCCGAGCCCCCTTCCGGCGAGTCCGGACACGACGAAGGCCGGCAAGTCCGGGCGCAGCTTGACGAGGTCCGCTCGCCGGGGGTCGAAGCGCGGGTGGTCGGCCTTGTTCACGGCGAGCGCCGCCGGACACCTGCACCCGTCCAGAAAACCCAGAAACGCGTCCAGTTTCGCCGGCGGGGGCTGCCTCACCCCGTCCACGACGGCCACGGCCACATCAGCCTCACTGCGCGCTCCTTCCGCCTCGGACATCATCGAGCGGTGAAACAGCTGCCGGCCGGCGATGATCCCGGGCGTATCCAGGAACACCATCTGGGCGGCGGTCTCCGTACGGATCCCCGCCACACGCTGCCAGGTGGTCTGCGCCCTGGCGTTGACAATGCTCAGGTGTTCGCCAACCAGGGCGTTCAGCAGCGTCGACTTCCCGGCATTGGGAAGCCCGGCGAGCAACACATGCCCGGC
The DNA here is from genome assembly GCA_028874985.1 of Gemmatimonadota bacterium. Lineage (GTDB taxonomy): Bacteria > Gemmatimonadota > Gemmatimonadetes > Longimicrobiales > Gaopeijiaceae > Bin94. The sequence goes on from JAPPGI010000025.1 coordinate 13,642, forward strand.
CCGCGTCCCACCCTGCCCTCCAGCGGAAACCGCTCCCCTGTCTGCTTCCATTCTAGAGGTCAGGCCGGCGTCAGCCCCCATGCTGCGGAACACAATCGAGGGTCATGAGAAGCGGACGGGTAGACATCGAGGATCTTTCCGAGCAGCCCCGAAGGTCTGCTCCTACTCGAAACTCCAGAAAGGAGGTGATCCAGCCGCAGGTTCCCCTACGGCTACCTTGTTACGAC
>JAPPGI010000038.1 GCA_028874985.1 Gemmatimonadota bacterium
CTACCAGCGGTAGTGCGCGAAGGCTTTGTTGGCTTCGGCCATCCGATGCGTGTCGTCCTTTTTCTTTACGGTCGCGCCTTCCCCTCGGCTGGCCGCCAGCAACTCGCCCGCCAGACGCTGGGCCATCGTCCGTTCGCCCCGCTTCCGCGAGAATCCGATCAGCCACTTGATCGCCAATGCCTGGCGCCGCTCGGTTCTCACTTCGATGGGGACCTGGTAGGTTGCACCGCCCACGCGCCGGCTCTTCACCTCGAGGGCCGGCTTCACGTTGCTCAGCGCCTGCTGGAAGACGTTGATCGAGGGCTGGCCGGCCTTCACCTCCACGATGTCCATCGCCTCGTAGAAGATCCGCTCGGCCAGCGACTTGTTCCCCTTCAGCATCAGTCCGTTGATGAACTTCTGGCAAATCGGCGATCCGTAGCGGGGGTCGCCCGGAGGCTCTCGGCGTATCGCGCGGGTTCGGCGGCTCATCTCGGCAACTCCACTCCAGGCGGCTACTTGGGCCGCTTGGCTCCGTACTTGGACCGCCCCTGCCTGCGAACGGTCACACCGGAGGTGTCGAGCGTTCCGCGGACGATGTGGTAACGGACTCCCGGCAGGTCCCGTACCCGCCCTCCCCGAATCAGCACGATCGAGTGCTCCTGGAGATTGTGACCCTCACCCCCGATGTATGCCGTGACTTCGTAGCCGTTGGTCAGGCGTACGCGAGCCACCTTCCGGAGTGCCGAGTTGGGCTTCTTCGGGGTGGTGGTGTACACACGGGTGCAGACCCCCCGCTTCTGGGGGTTCTTCTGGAGTGCGGGCGACTTGTTCTTCCTGGCGAGCCGCGCGCGCCCCTTCCGCACCAGCTGGTTCAGCGTTGGCATCGAAGCCGAACTCGTTTTCCTCGTCGGGTTTTCCGCAGGGTCTGGCAAAACCGGCCTCCGGGGCGAACAAAGGCGCGCTTGGTGGGAGGACAAGCGCGCCCGAGCCGTCCCGGAGGCCGACCCTCCAGGGATTTCCTGGACAGCCTAGGAAAGGTAGCAGGAAACTCCCGATTGTCAAAGCAAGTCCGGGCCGCGAGTCCGGGCCGGCAAGCCTCCCACCCGGGAAACCCGTGGAACCCCGCGCCCCGACCTCGGCGGCTACTCTTTGGAAACCCCCTCCTCCACCATTTCCCCCAGCCCCGGAAGAATCTCACCAGGCGCCGTCAGCGGCAGGATCTCCTCTTCGTAGAAGTCCTGCTCGACCACGAAGTCGACGTCGTACCAGCGGTGCCTTCCCGTCCCCGCCGGGATCAGGTGTCCGATGATGATGTTCTCCTTGAGTCCCCTGAGGTCGTCCCTGGCTCCGCGTACCGCCGCATCGGTCAGCACACGGGTGGTCTCCTGGAAGGAGGCGGCCGAAATGAACGAGTCCGTGGTGAGGCTCGCCTTGGTGATTCCAAGGAGCAGCGGTTCCTGGCGGGCCGGTCTGCGGGGCTTTCCGCCGTCCTCGAGAAGCTCCCGGTTCTCCACCGTCAGGCGCTCGTTGACCCGGCGGAAGGCCAGGCGGTCGACATGGTCGCCTTCCAGCAGGTCCGTGTCGCCCGGATCGACCACCCGCACCTTCTGGAGCATCTGGCGCACGATCACCCCGATGTGCTTGTCGTTTATCTTGACTCCCTGGAGGCGGTAGACCTCCTGGATCCCGTTGAGGAGGTATTCCTGAACCTCCCGGGGTCCCAGGATCCTGAGGATGTCGTGAGGATTGATCGGACCCTCGGAGAGCCGGTCGCCGGCGCGTACCTGGTCGCCCTGGTGGACCCGCATGTGCTTTCCGACCGGGATCTCGTACTCCCTGCGCTGCCCCTGCTTGGGCGTGACGATGACCTTGCGTTTGCCCCGCTTGATGGCGCCGAACGACACGACACCGTCGATCTCCGTGATGATGGCCGGGTCCTTGGGCCGTCTGGCCTCGAACAGCTCCGCCACCCGGGGGAGTCCGCCGGTTATGTCGCGGGTCTTGTACACCTCGCGACCGATCTTGGCGACCCTGTCACCCGGATGGACGGGGTCCCCGTGGGCGCACATGAGCTGAGCTCCCACCGGGATGATGAACTCCTTGACGATCTCGCTCGTGGGAGACTCACCGCTCCGGATCTGGATCGTCGGATGGAGCTTCTTGTCCCGGTCCTCGATCACCATCATCTGGCGCCGGCCCGTCGATTCGTCGAGTTCCTCCCGCACCGTCTGCTCCTCCACGATGTCCACGAAGCGCAGGAAGCCCACGGAATCGGCGACGATCGGCTCCGAGTACGGATCCCAGCTGAAGAGCAGGTCGCCGGCCTTGATCGACTGGCCCTCCTCGACGTGGATCGTGGCGCCGTAGGGTACCGAGAGCTGGCTGCGAACCTGGCCCTCGCGGGTCTGGATGATGATCTTCCCCTCTCGCGAAGTGATGATCCGGTTCCCCTCCCGGTCCTCCACCAGCGACACTCGCTCCAGCGCGACAACGCCGGCGATCTTCGACCTGCGCTGGTTCTGGGCGGCGATGCGGGCCGCGGTGCCGCCGATGTGGAAGGTGCGGAGCGTAAGCTGGGTGCCCGGTTCACCGATCGACTGGGCGGCGAGGATCCCCACCGCTTCGCCGATGTCCACGGGCCCCATGGTGGCCAGATTGCGGCCGTAGCACATCTGGCAGATCCCGCGCTCGGCCTCGCAGCTGAGCACGGAGCGGATCTTCACCGACTGTATCCCCGCGTCCTCGATCGCCTCCGCCGCCTCTTCGCTGATCAGTTCACCGGCCTGAAAGATCAGTTCCCCGTCGATGGGGTCGAAGACCTCTTCGAGCGCTACGTTCCCCGCGATGCGGTCCGCCAGGGGCTCGACGATGTCCTCCCCCTCCTTCAGCGCGCTCATCTCCAGTCCCTGGAAGGTGCCGCAGTCGTCCATGGTGATGGTCACGTCCTGGGCGACATCGACGAGCCTTCGGGTCAGGTACCCGGCGTCGGCGGTCTTGAGCGCCGTATCGGCCAGGCCCTTGCGGGCACCGTGGGTGGAAATGAAGTACTCCACCACGCTCAGCCCCTCACGGAAGTTGGACCTGATCGGGCTTTCGATGATCTCGCCGATTCCGCCCGTGAGCTTCTTCTGGGGCTTGGCCATCAGGCCGCGCATCCCCGCGAGCTGGCGCATCTGGTCCCGGTTTCCGCGGGCGCCCGACGTCATCATCATGTACACCGGGTTGAAGCCGCCCTTGGAGCGCTCCAGGTGCTGGACCATCGCGTCGGCCACATCGTTGTTGGCGTGGGTCCAGGTGTCGATGATCTTGTTGTAGCGCTCGCCGTTGGAGATGTAGCCGGCGGCGTAGGCGTTCTGGAAGCGGGAAACCTGTCCGGTCGCGTCCTCCAGCAACTCCGTCTTCTCGGGTGGCACCTCCAGGTCGTCGACGCCGACCGACACGCCGCCCATCGTCGCGTAGCGGAAGCCGAAGTCCTTGAGGTGATCGAGGAAGGCCGTCGTGGCGGCCAGCCCGGCCTCGTTGAAGCACCGGAAGACGAGGTCGCCGAGTTGCTTCTTGCCGAAGGTCAGGTTGAGGAAGCCGATCGGCTCGGGGATGATCGAGTTGAAGAGAACGCGTCCAGCGGTCGTGCGCACCCAGCCCGTCGAAGACGCCGAATCGGGGTCGGTCACCTGTTCCCGGGCCGCGGCCCAGTACCAGCACGGTGTGGAAAACTCGACCCGGTCAAGGGCCAGCGCCATCTCCACCTGCCCGTGGGTGGAGAATCGAGGCGCCCCCCGGTACAACTCTTCGAGCCTGGCGACGGCCCAGGCACGGTCCTGTTCCAGCAACGTCGGGTCGTTGGCCCGGGGCTCCAGATCGGAGATTTCCAGCGGCGGTTTGGTGAGGAAGTACGAACCGATCACCATGTCCTGGGTCGGCGACGCCACCGGCCGGCCGTTCGAGGGCAGCAGCACGTTGTTGCTGGACAGCATGAGGACCCGGGCCTCCAGCTGCGCCTCGAAGGACAGAGGCAGGTGAACCGCCATCTGGTCTCCGTCGAAGTCCGCGTTGAAGGCGGCGCACACCAGGGGATGGATGCGGATCGCCTTGCCTTCGACCAGGACCGGCTCGAAGGCCTGGATTCCGATCCGGTGCAGCGTCGGAGCCCGGTTGAGAAGCACCGGATGGTCGCGGATGATGTCTTCCAGAACCTCGTAGACCTTGGGTTCGTTCTGCTCTACGATCTTCTTGGCCCGCTTGACGGTCTCGGCCTCGCCCCGCTTCTCCAGCTCATGGATGATGAAGGGCTTGAAAAGCTCCACCGCCATGGCCTTCGGCAACCCGCACTGGTGCAGCTTGAGTTCCGGGCCCACCACGATCACCGAACGCCCCGAGTAGTCCACTCGCTTGCCGAGCAGATTCTGGCGGAAACGTCCCTGTTTTCCCTTGAGCATGTCGGAGAGCGACTTCAGCGGCCGCTTGCCCCGGCCGCGAATCGCCTTGGCCCGCCTGCCGTTGTCGAACAGCGCATCGACCGACTCCTGCAGCATCCGCTTCTCGTTCCTGAGGATGACCTCGGGCGCCCGCATGTCGATCAGCTTCTTGAGCCGGTTGTTGCGGTTGATGACGCGCCGGTAGAGGTCGTTCAGGTCGGACGTGGCGAACCTGCCCCCGTCCAGGGGAACGAGGGGCCGCAGGTCGGGAGGTATCACCGGAATCACGTCCAGCACCATCCACTCGGGCCGGTTCCCCCTGTCCTGCGCGTCCCCGGAGTTGCGCAGCGCGTCCACGACCTTGAGGCGGCGCAACTTCTTTTTCTTCCTGTGCTGGGACGTCTCGGTCCGAATCTCCTCGCGCAACCAGGCGGCCAGGCGCTCGAGCCCCCTCCCGTCCCGGTTCTGTTCGGCGATGGGAACCTCGGGCGAATCCAGCCGCTTCAGCAGGGTCCTGACCGCTTCCGCGCCGATCTCGGCCATGAATTCATCGTCTTCCTCTTCCCGGGCCTTCACGCGCAGGTCGTAGTAGTCGTCCTCGTCCAGCAGCTCCAGGAACTCGACATCCTGCTTGCCCGGATGGGTGACCACGTACGCCGCGTAGTAGATGACCTTCTCCAGGTCCTTCAGCGTCATGCCCATGAGGTAGCCCAGCTGGCTCGGCAGCGTCTTGAAGAACCAGATGTGACACACGGGAACCGCCAGCTCGATGTGACCCATCCGTTCGCGGCGGACCTTCGAGAGCGTCACCTCCACGCCGCAACGGTCGCAGACGATGCCGCGGAAGCGAATGCGCTTGTACTTGCCGCAGGAGCACTCCCAGTCCTTGACCGGACCGAAGGTGCGCTGGCAGAACAGTCCGTTCGGCTCGGGCTTGAACGAGCGGTAGTTGATGGTCTCGGGCTTGGTCACCTCTCCGTACGACCAGTCGCGGATGTCCTCCGGCGACGCGATCCGCACGCGGATGAAGTCGAAGTCCATCAGCCGGGGCTCTTTCGCGCGGGGAAAATCGATCATGTTCAGCAGTCCGTGGATAAGGCCACCCGAGCACCGACAGCACCGAGGCGCCGGGCTGGCAAGGCACGACGAGAGGGCGGTAGCAGCGCTATTCGCCCGAGGAACAACGCAGAGCGAAGCCCTGCGCGGGATAACTGTATGCTATACATTACATAATGGAAACTAATCATTACATCTCAAGGAGCTGAGGCGAAGCGGCCACCCTCTACTCGTCCTGGCTCAGTTCCACCGCGAGGCCCAGGGCCTGAAGCTCCTTCACCAGCACGTTGAAGGACTCGGGAATGCCCGGCTTCGGAAGGTTGTCCCCCTTCACGACCGCCTCGTAGACCTTGGACCGTCCCGTCACGTCGTCGGACTTGACGGTCAGGATCTCCTGAAGGGTGTGGGCGGCACCGTACGCCTCGAGCGCCCAAACCTCCATCTCGCCGAACCGCTGCCCGCCGAACTGGGCCTTTCCGGCGAGAGGCTGCTGGGTCACCAGCGAGTAGGGGCCGATGCTGCGGGCGTGGATCTTGTCGTCGACCAGGTGGGACAGCTTGAGCATGTAGATCACGCCCACCGTGATCGGGAACCTGAAGCGCTCGCCGCTGCGCCCGTCCCTCAGCCAGACCTTGCCGTTGGCGAGGATGTCCCCGGCCGTCAGCAACTCCTGGACGGCAGCTTCGAGGCCTCCTTCCCGCAGGTCGCGGAGCGCCAGCGCCCAGACGGCGGGGAACTCGTCCCGGAGTCCGCGTCCACGGTTTCCGGCCACGCGCGCACCGGTCCGGACCACGAAGTCGCGCACCGTCGCGAGCACCTCGCGGGCATCGGACCCGGTCGCATCGCCCACGTACTCGTCGAGGCTCTTCCCGATGCCCGCCGACGCGGTCTCCACATCCCCGTTGCCGGCCTTGCCGGCACTCCGTATCCGGCCGATTTCGGGGTGTGACTGCACCGCCTCCAGCAAGTGCTGGTAGTGGCGGTTGTCCAGAGGCCACTCCAGGTCCGCCTGCAGTGTCGACGCGGCCCACCGCACACCCGCCAGCTTGAGCAGGACCGAAATCTCGTCTTCCGAGGCCCCCTGGAAAACCGGCGTCTTGGCTTCGAATCCGAGGTTTTCCGCCGCCCATCCCAGGTGGGTCTCGAGGATCTGTCCCACATTCATGCGCGACGGCACGCCCAGTGGATTGAGGACGATATCGACCGGTGAGCCATCCGGCAGGTAGGGCATGTCCTCCTGGGGCGCTATCCTGGCGATGATCCCCTTGTTCCCGTGCCGGCCGGCCATCTTGTCGCCCACCGAGATCTTCCGCTTCTCGGCGATGTAGACCTTCACCAGCTGGACCACGCCGGGAGGCAGCTCATCCGGCTGGAAGACCTTGTCGATCTGCTCCTCGGTGCGTTCCCGCACACGCTCGATGCGCCGCTTCGCCTCATCGATCAGCCTGCGGATCTTCTCGTTCACGGCCTTGTTGCGAACCTTGAGGGTCGAGAGATCCACTTCGGAGAGGCGAACGTTGCGCAGCAGCGCCGCGTTCACCTTGGTGCCCTCTTCGAGGAACGGCTCCACCGTGCCCTTCTTCAGACACAGGGCGATCGTCTGGTTGCGGGGGCGGGTGAGCAGAGTGCGGAGTTCCTCGTCGCGGGCCTCGATGATCCGCCGGATCTCCTCGCGCTCCTCCTGCCTGAGTTCCCCGATGCGCGCGCCGTGCTCGCGCTCCAGCAGCGGATCGTCGATTCGACGCGAGAAGATCTTCACATCGATGACCGTCCCGATCATCCCGGGCGACATGCGCAACGAGGAGTCCTTCACGTCCTTCGCCTTTTCGCCGAAGATGGCGGTGAGCAGCTTCTCCTCCGGCGACAGCTCGGTTTCGCCCTTGGGCGTGATCTTGCCGCAGAGAATGTCTCCGCTCTTTACACGGGCGCCGATGCGGACGATCCCCCGTTCGTCCAGGTCGACCAGGCTCTCCTCGGCCACGTTGGGGATCTCACGCGTGATCTCCTCCATTCCGCGCTTGGTGTCGCGCACGTGGAGTTCCAGCTCCTGGATGTGGATCGAGGTGAAGAGATCGTCCCTGACCAGCCGCTCCGAGATCACGATGGCGTCCTCGAAGTTGTACCCGTACCAGGGCATGAAGGCCACCCGTACGTTGCGTCCCAGCGCCAGCTCCCCTCGGTCGGTCGAGGGTCCGTCGGCGACGATGTCTCCCTTCGCAACCCGCCTGCCCGACGTGACCAGCGGCCTCTGGTTGATGGCCGTGTCCTGGTTGGTGCGCCAGAACTTCTTCAGCCGGTAGCGGTCGAACTGGGCCAGTTTGGCCAGCGGCTCCCGGGACGCGCCGCGCTTCACGCCGGTGTCCACCACGATTTCGTCGGCGGTCACGCGCACGATATCCCCGTCCCGCCGCGCGGTGATCACGGCGCCCGAGTCCTTGGCCACCTTCTCTTCAAGACCCGTCCCGACCAGGGGAGAGTCCGTGTACAGCAGCGGAACCGCCTGCCTCTGCATGTTCGAGCCCATCAGCGCCCGGTTGGCATCGTCGTGCTCCAGGAACGGGATCATCGCGGCAGCCACGGAAACGAGCTGATCCGGCGCCACGTCGATGTAGTCGATCCGCTCCGGTCTCTCGAGCGGGAAGTCGCCGCGCAAACGGCACAGGACGTATTCGTTGCGGAAGTGTCCGTCCGAGGTGACGGGCGCATTGGCCTGGGCGATCGTGGCCTCCTGCTCCTCGCTCGCGGACAGCCACGCGATCTCCCCGGTGACCCGGCCGTCCACGACCCGGCGGTACGGCGTCTCCACAAACCCGAGGTCGTTGACGCGGGAATAGGTCGTCAGGGAGGTGATCAACCCGATATTGGGACCCTCCGGCGTCTCGATGGGACACATCCGGCCGTAGTGCGAATAGTGCACGTCCCGCACCTCGAAGCCCGCACGTTCGCGGGTCAGGCCGCCCGGGCCCAATGCGGAGAGCCGCCGCTTGTGCGTCAGTTCGGCCAGCGGATTGGTCTGGTCCATGAACTGGCTGAGCTGGGAGGATCCGAAGAAAGCCTGGATGACCGCCGAGACCGTGCGGGCGTTCACCAGGTCGTCGATGTTGATCTTCCTGGGATCGGTGTTGATCGACATCCGCTCCTTGACGAGGCGGGCCATCCGCGAAAGGCCGACGGAAAACTGGTTGGCGATGAGTTCCCCGACCGTCCGCACCCGGCGGTTGCCGAGATGGTCGATGTCGTCGATGCTTCCCCGGCCCTCGCTGAGCTCGATCAGATACTGCAGGATCGAGACGAAGTCCTCCCTGGTAAGGACCGTTTCGCTCGCCGGAATGTCGAGGCCGAGGCGCTGGTTGATCTTGTAGCGCCCCACGCGGCCCAGATCGTAGCGCCGCGGATCGAAGAACACCCGGTCGAGAGCTGCGCGCGCGGTGGCGACGTTGGGCGCTTCGCCGGGCCTGAGAAGCGAGTAGATGGCGTGGAGCGCCTCTTCCTCGCTTCCGGTCGGGTCCTTGCGCAGCGTGTTCTTGACGATCGGACTCTCGCCGGGGCGCCCGCCCTGACCCTTGTGGGTCGACCTGTAGACGTGGACCTCATCGAGCCCGGCACGCTGCAGAAGACGGACCTCGTCCTCCCCGAGCTCCGCGCCCTCCTCGATGAGGATCTCCCCCGTCTCGGGGTCGACGATCTCTTCCGCGACGACCGCGCCCAGCAGCTCCCGCACGTCGTCGTCGGGGCCTGGCACGGAAGCCGCACGCACCTGGAAGAAGAGCCGGTAGATCTCCGCGTCGTCTCCGTACCCGAAGGCACGCAGGAGCGCGGTGGCCGGGAACTTCTTCTTCTTGTCGATGTGTACGTAGCAGATGTCGTTGATATCGATGGTGAACTCCACCCAGGAGCCCCGGAAGGGGATGATGCGGGCCTTGTTCAGCCGCGCGCCGTTGGGGTGGATGTCCTCCTCGAAGACGACGCCGGGAGAGCGGTGCAGCTGGCTCACCACCACCCGCTCCGCGCCGTTGATCACGAAGGTCCCCAGAGCGGTCAGCAGAGGAAGGTCCCCGAGGTAGACCTCCTTCTCGATGATGGTGTCGGCCCGGCGCTTCTTCTTGCCCGATTTCTCGTAGATGATCAGGCGCAACGTGGCCTTCAGGGGTGCCGCGTAGGTCATGTCGCGCTCGATGCACTCCTCCACGGAGTACTTCGGCTCGCCCAGCGAGCACGCTACGTACTCCAAGGACAGATCTCCGTTCACGTCGGTGACCGGGAAGATGTCCTGAAAGACCTGGTCGAGGCAGAAATCCCAACTCTCCATCCCGGACTCGGCGGAGTCCACCAGCTTCCCGAAGGAGCGCGTCTGGACATCGAGCAGGTTGGGCATGGGCATGGCCGCGCGGAGCTTCGCGAAGCTCACGAGCGGGCGCGTTCCTTCGATGGTACCGTTCTGACTAGCCAAAGGACCAATCCCCCATGATGGTTATGGACATGAGTCGAGGCACCGGGGTGCACTCCGGCGGGGCACCACGGCGCACACCGGCGGCAAACCCGGGTGAGATCGCCCGCGCGGCTCCATTCCGGCGGCCTGCGGGCGCCGTAGCCGCGTTGTGGCGGGGCGACAACCTATTTGACGACGACCGTGGCGCCGACTTCTTCGAGCTTGCTCCTGATGTCCTCGGCTTCGTCCTTGCTGACCGCTTCCCTCACCGGACTCGGAGCCTTGTCGACGAGTTCCTTGGCCTCCTTCAGGCCCAGGCTGGTGATCTGCCGGATGACCTTGATGACCTGGATCTTCTTGGACCCGAACGACTCGAGCATCACGTCGAATTCGTCCTGCTCCTCGACGGCCGCCTCTTCGGCGCCGGCCGCGCCGGGCATTGCCATGACGGGCGCCGCCGCCGCGGTCACGTTGAAGCGGGTCTTGAAGGCTTCGACGAACTCGGAGAGCTCCAGCACCGTCATGTTGCCGAAGGTCTCGAGCAGTTCTTCCTGATTCACAGCCATTGTCTGTTTCCCTCCTTGGATGCGCCCGGTTCTCCGGGCGTTGTGGTCAACTGCCGCTCTCTCCCGGCTCCGGATCCCCACGGAGTGCGTCGACAAGACCCGCCATCTCCTGAAGCTTGCCCGACAGCGCACCCGCGAGCGCGGCCATGGGCCCGCCCAGGACACCCGCCACCTGGGAGAGCAGTTCCTCCCGGGGAGGCATGTTGGCGACCCTTTCGATCTGGGCCGGTTCGAGGATATCCGTTTCAAGGACGCCGACCTTGAAGACCGGCCTGTCCCCGTTTTCCTTCGCGAATTCCGTCACGGTGCGGGCGGCGGCCACGACATCGGCGTCTCCGAAGACGACTCCGGTGGGACCGGCCAGGAACGCGGAGATGTCGGGCAGCTCGGTTTCCGCCAGCGCCCGCTTCACGAGACGGTTCTTCACCACCAGGTACTGTCCGCCCGACTTCTTCAGCCGGCTCCTGAGGGTGGTCATCTCAGTGACGTTCAGCCCGGTGAAGTCCGTCAGGAATATGGCCTCCGACCTCTCCAGACGTTCCCGGAACTCGGCGACGAAGGCCTGCTTCTGTTCCCTGGTCATGATTCAGAGTCCGTGGATGGTCCCGCGCGAGCACCGAGAGCGGCGAGGCGCCGCCCCGCGTCGAGCGGTGTTGTTTCGCAGGAATACCGGGGGGGTCTTTTCACGGGCTGCTAGCCGCTCCGCGTAAAGCTGTTGGGGTCGACGGGCACGGCGGGCCCCATCGTGCTGGAGACCGTGACGCTCTTCACGTAGGTGCCCTTTGCGGCCGCCGGCTTGGCCCTCAGCACCGAGGCCATGAACGCGCTCAGGTTTTCGGCGAGCAGCTCGACATCGAACGACACGCGGCCGATGGGAGCGTGCAGGTTGCCCGTCTTGTCCACGCGGTACTCGATCTTGCCGGCCTTGATCTCACCGATCGCACGGCCGACATCGAAGGTCACCGTCCCCGCCTTGGGCGTGGGCATCAACCCGCGCGGACCGAGAATGCGGCCCAGCGGTCCGACCATCCGCATCAGGTCGGGGGTCGCCACACAGACGTCGAAGTCCAGCCAGCCACCCTTGATCCGGTCCACGTACCCGGTGCCGATGTAGTCAGCGCCGGCCTCCTCCGCCTCGGCCTCCTTGTCGCCCTGGCAGATCGCCAGCACCCTTGGGGACTTGCCGGTGCCGTGGGGCAGAACGACGGTGCCGCGGACCACCTGATCGGCCCGTCTGGGGTCGACGCCCAGGTGCGTGGCGACATCCACGCTCTCGTCGAAGCGCGCGAAGGCCATCTCCTTGACCTGTCCGAGCGCGTCGCGGGGCGGCTGCCGGACGAGCCGGTCGTACGACCCCCGGGCGCCGGCGTATTTCTTGCTGCGTTTTGGCACGCCTTCCTCCGTCAGGCCGTGAGCTCCCCGTCCACCTCGATCCCCATCGCCCGTGCCGTGCCCTTGATCATCCTCATGGCCGACACGATGTCTTCCGTATTGAGATCCTGCATCTTCGCTTCCGCAATCTCCCTGACCTGGTCCACCGAGAGAGTGGCCACCTTGTCGATGTGCGGCTCCGGCGACGCCTTCTCCAACCCCAGCGTCCTCTTGATGAGAAAGGACGCGGGGGGCGTCTTGGTGATGAACGAGAAGGAGCGGTCGGCGTAGACCGTGATCTCGACGGGGATCAGGGTCCCCGCCTGCTGCTGGGTCCTGGAGTTGAACTGCTTGCAGAAATCCATGATGTTCACGCCGTGCTGGCCCAGCGCCGGCCCCACCGGGGGCGCCGGATTCGCCTGTCCGGCCACGATCTGCAGCTTGATGAACCCGAGGACTCTCTTCTTCGTGGCTTTCCTCGCCGTCGCCATTCTAGAATCCCCTCAGTTGGGTGAAGTCCAACTCCACCGATGTGGGACGGCCGAAGAGGGACACCTCGACCTTGACCTTGCCCTTTTCGGGGTAGATTTCCTGCACCGTCCCCGAAAAATCCGTGAACGGTCCCTGTATGACCTCCACGACCTGCCCGGGGCGGAAGGGGATCTCCTCGCGTGTGGCGACGTCCTCCTCGACCTCGATCCCCATGATCCTGTTCATGTCCTCTTCGCGAACGGGCTGGGGGTCGCCGCCCTGCCCCACGAACCGCACCCCTTTCATCGCGGATATGGCGTGCTCGGTGCGTTCGTTGAGAACCATCCGCACCAGCACGTACCCGGGGTAGAGCGGCTTCGTGACCGGCACCCGCTTGCCCCGCCGGATCTCGACCACCTCGTGGGTGGGCACCAGTACCTCCCGGATCCCGTCCGGCCGGCCGGGATCCTTGTCGATCTCCTGCTGAATCAGGCGCCGCACCCGGTTCTCGTGCCGGGCCTGCGTCTGAACGGCATACCAACGCTCGTCCGGCACTAGGTGAAGATCCCCATGATGAAATCGACGATGACCACTCTGGAGACCATGTCCATGATCCAGATGATGATCGAGACCAGGATCGTGAAGAGGATTACCACCCAGGTGGCGTTGCGGAGCTGGTCACGGTCAGGCCAGGTGACCCTCTCCATCTCCGTGATGCACTCCCGCACGAAGACCCTGGCTCCCGCTATTCGCGACATGGTATCCGTACCCCTCTACTCGATGATGGCGGTGACGACGCCGGCGCCCACGGTGCGGCCGCCTTCCCGGATCGCGAAGCGCAGCTCCTCGTCCATCGCGA
>JAPPGI010000037.1 GCA_028874985.1 Gemmatimonadota bacterium
AACCGTGCCATTTTGGATGCCCACATGTGTGCAATTTTGCGCGCCCGGCAACACCAGCGGGCCCTGCCGTATCAATTCGGGACAACCCGCCCCCAGGCGTACCAGGGTCGACGGAGCGCCACCCGGCAAGGTCCCCGCATCGATCGCGAACAGCTCCGTTCCCAGTGCGAGCGCCTCCTTGCGGGCCTGGTCCGCCGTCCGCGCCGGAACGGCCCCGGGCCGGTTTGCCGAGGTGGAGGTGATCGGCCGTCCCACCTGCCGGAGGAGTTGCAGTGTGACCGGATGGGCGGGAACCCTCACCGCCACGGTTCCATCGGGCGCCTTCGCGTGAGGATGAAATCGGTCTCCGGGATCGTCCAGGACCAGTGTGAGGGGTCCGGGCCAGAACTCCCGCGCGAGGGCACGGCCCGTCGCATCGAGAAGGCCGGCCACGCTCTTCGCCGAAGGCATGAGCACGACGAAGCCACCGGCAGGCCGCTTCTTCAGCCTGCGGAGCCGTTGCAACGGGGCGTCGTCCAGGAGTCCGCCGAAACCGTACACCGCCTCGGCCGGGTGAACCACGAGTTCACCCTGTTCGAGACGGCGGTGCGCCTCTTCGAGCGTGTTCACGTATGATATCACACAAGTCCTTGTGCAAGATATGCTTCCGCGGTCACGACATCCGGCGGCCGGGTGATCTTGAGGTTCCTCTCGGAAGCGGGCACCATCCTCACTTCGGCCCCCAGCGCCTCGACCATCGAAGCGTCGTCGGTGGGAGAGATCCCGGTGACGCGGCAGTGCGCGACGGCGCGCGTGAAGAGCTCACGGGGGAAGACCTGCGGTGTCTGCGCGTGCCAGAGCGCCTCTCTGGGAGGTGTCTCCACGATCCTGCCGGTTTCGTCCGCACGCTTGACCGTGTCCACGGCGGGGACCCCCGCGACGGCCCCGTATCCCGCCGCCGCCAGGCGAACGCACGCGTCGATCGCACCCGGCGGCGGAAAGGGGCGCGCACCGTCGTGCACGGCGATCAGGTTCGCCTGCGAGGTTACGCGGTCCAGTGCGCCCGCCACCGATCCGAAGCGGCTTTCACCGCCCCCGACCACCCGAACCCGCGCGTCACCTCGCGCCACTGTTTCGGGGTCGACTCCATCCGTCAGCGCGATCACCACTTCGACCACGTCGTCGCGGGCCAGAAACGGCGCGAGAGCCCACTCGAGCACCGAACGCCCCCCGACCTCGATCAAGGGCTTGCGCACGCCACCCATGCGCACCCCGGCGCCCGCCGCCGGCACGAGCACGGCCAGGGCGTTCACCTCCCTGTCTCAACCCGCCGCTTCGGGCGGTTCCGGATCCCGGGCAACGGAGTCGAAGCGGGTGTAGGCCTTGTGGAAATACAGGTTCAGAGTGCCCGTGGGTCCGTTTCTCTGTTTCGCCACGATCAGTTCCGCGCCCCCCTCCAGCGAGTTGCCGTCCTTGTCGGTGGCGCCGTAGTAGTACTCCGGCCGGTACAGGAACATCACCAGATCCGCATCCTGCTCGATCGCCCCGCTTTCCCGGAGGTCCGAGAGCTGCGGCCGCCGGTCGGTCCGCTGTTCCGGCGCCCGGCTCAGCTGGCTGAGAGCGATGACCGGAACTTCCAGCTCGCGCGCCAGCGCCTTGAGTCCCCTGGAAATCTCCGACACCTCCTGCACCCGGCTGTCCGAGCGGGTCGCCCCCGACATGAGCTGTATGTAGTCGACGACGATGAGCCCCAGATCGGACTCCGCCTTCAGGCGTCTGGACTTGGCCTTCATCTCGAGCACGTTGCCGGTCGCCGAATCGTCGATCCAGATGGGCGCCGTGTTGAGGTGGCCCGCCGCCCTGGCGAGGCGCTGATACTCGTCCGGCGCCAGTCGGCCCCGCCGCAGCTTCTGGGCATCCACGCGCCCCTCGGCGCAGAGGAAACGCTGCACCAGCTGTTCCTTGGACATCTCCAGGCTGAAGACCGCAACCGGCTTCTCGTGCTCGATCGCGGCGTTCTGCGCCACGTTGAGGGCCCACGAGGTCTTCCCCATGGACGGGCGGCCCGCCACGACCACGAGGTCCCCCGCCTGCAGGCCCGTGGTCATGCGATCCAGGTCCCTGAACCCGGTCGCAAGGCCCGAGACTCCACCCGCGGACTCCTGGAGCCTCTCGATGTGCTCGAAGGTCGGCCAGAGCACCTCCTTGATCCAGACGAAACCCTCGCGGTTTCGGGACTCGGAGACCCTGAAGACGAGCTGCTCGGCCTCGTCCAGCACCTCATCCACCGCCCGGTCGCCCGGTTCGTACACATCGCGGACGATCGCCTGGGCCGCGTCGATCAGCCTTCGCAGCATCGCCTTGTCGTGGACGATGCGACCGTGGTACTCGATGTTGGCGGCGGTGGGGACGGCGTCGAGCAGGGAAGCGAGGTACTCCAGCCCTCCCGCATTCTCCAGCTCGCCCGTCTTCTTGAGCTCCTCGGAAACCGTGATCACGTCGAGGACGCTGCCGCGTTCGAAGAGCCGTGCCATCGCCCGGAAGATCCTCCGGTGGGCCTCCCGGTAGAACATGGTGTCGTCGACGAACTCCACGACCTGCGCCACCGCGTTGCCGTCGATCAGCATGCCGCCCAGCACGGACGCCTCCGCCTCCGGCGAGAAGGGCGGCTGACGGTCGTAGGCGCCCCCTTCCATGGCCGCCTGGATGGGAATGGGATCACTCACGCAGGTATCCCCGGGCGCGGTGCGCAGAACGGTCGTCCGGCACCTGTGTCGAATCTGTCAATACGTTGAGATAAAATCATTTACCATCCATTATATGACGTAACAGCTGAAGATCGTCCCAAGCCAGGCGACTCCAGCCGGGATTACGCAGCAGCGCGGCCGGGTGGTAGGTGACGACCAGCGGTACGTCCTGGTAACTGTATACCTTGCCCCGGAGCTTGCCCAGAGCCTTCGTGGTCGCCGTAAGCCACTGGGCCGCAAAGGAGCCCACCGCGAGCAGGACCTCCGGAGCGACGAGTTCGATCTGGCGCTGCAGCAGGGGAGCGCAGGCCTCGATCTCGTCGGGGAGAGGATTCCGGTTCCCGGGAGGACGGCACTTGAGGACGTTGCAGATGTACACCGATTCCCGCCGCGACAGCGCCACCGAGGCCAGCATGAGGTCCAGGAGCTTGCCGGCCTGCCCGACGAAGGGAAGGCCGGTGGCGTCCTCGTGCGCCCCGGGTGCTTCGCCCACCACCATGAGCCGGCCGGCCGGGTTGCCGTCGGAGAAGACCACGTTCGTGCGGCCTTCGCACAGGCGGCAACGGGTGCACGAAAGCGCCGTTTCCCGCAGGGCCCGGTAGTCGGCGGTGCCGATGCGGGCCGCGCCCTCCGGGCCTGCCGGGCCTGCCGGGCGCGTGTCCGGCTCCCGGGAACGCGTGCTCGACGGCCGGGATCGCCGAGTTCCCCCTCCGTCGCCCGGGGCCACCAGCGCGAGCAGTTCTCCAGGGGAGAGTTCCCGCGGCAGGACCGCGGGCTCTCCCATCCGCCGGCGCTGATCCAGGTACGCCGCCAGACGACCCCGCCCCCCGCTCAACCCCCGCTCCCCCCTTCCGGCGCCCCCAGCCGCGCTTCGATCAGGTCCAGAATCTCGCACGCGACCGCGAACTTGCTCATGCGGGGCAGTTCCCGCGCCCGCACGTCGCGGCCCAGAATGGTGACGCGGTTCGTGTCCGCCTCGAACCCCGCGTCCGCCTCGCAGGCGAGGTTCCCGACGATCAGGTCGAAGCCCTTCGCAGTCAGCTTCTCCTCCGCCCGCGCCACCAGGTCCGAGATCTCGAGCGCGAATCCCACCGAAACGCTCCCCGCCTTCATGCACGGCACGGCTTCCGCGGCAATGTCCGGGTTCGCCTCGAAGGCCAACTCCCAGCGGTTGCCGATCTCGCTGCGCCTTACCTTGCCCCGGCTGGCGCTGCCGGGGCGATAGTCGGCCACCGCGGCCGCAAAGATCGCCGCGTCGGCTTCGTCGATGACCGCCTGGACCGCATCGCGCATCTGGCGGGCGGTCTCCACGGCAACCACCTCCACCCCGTACGGCGCGGCGACGGCCGCCGGGCCGGTGACCAGGGTGACGTCGGCACCGCGCAGCCACGCCGCCCGCGCCAGAGCGAACCCCGTCTTTCCCGACGACCGGTTGCCCAGGTATCGCACGGCGTCGAGCGGTTCCCGCGTCGGCCCGCCCGTCACCAGCACCTTCGCCCCCGCCAGCGCACCGCGACCGCGCGACCCCAGCACCCTCCCCACCGCGTCCACGATCTCCCCGATGTCCGCCAGCCGGCCCGGTCCGCTCCCCTCCCCCGCGGCGAGGAGTCCGGTCGCGGGACCCACCCGGTGGTAGCCCGGCCGGGTCTCGAGCGCGGCCAGATTCGCGCGGGTCCGCGGATGCGCGTACATCCCGTCGTTCATCGCGGGAGCGATCACCACGGGTGCGCGCGAGGCCACCACGACGGTCGTGAGAAGGTCGCTGGCGCGCCCGGAGGCCGCCCGCGCGATGAAGTCGGCGGTGGCGGGGGCCACGCAGACGCAGTCCGCCTCGCGGCCCAGGGTGACATGCAGCGCCGCCCCACCGACCGCGAAGAGGTCGACGAGGGCCCCGCGTCCGGTCACGCCCTCGAAGGAGAGCGGCGCGACGAAGTTCCTGGCGGCTTCGGTGAGGACGACATCGACCGCGGCACCCAGGAGGGTCAGATCACGGGCGAGCTGGACGGCCTTGTACGCCGCGATGCCTCCGCACACCCCCAGAACGATCCGGCTTCCCGACCAGGGAGCGCACGGCTCCCGGGCCCCCTGCGCCGGACGGCCGGACGACACGGGGTACTATTCGCTCTCCGGCCGGCGGCGCTTGACCAGCCGGTAGTCGACCTGGCCCGACGTGATCGCCTCCAGCGCCCGGGTGGAGAGCTTCTTCTGATCTGCCAGCGGCTGAGCCTCGCGGGGCAGTATGTTGAGTTCCCGGGCGTACTTGGCGGCCACCAGCACCCCCTGGTACTTGCTCTCGTTGTGCTCGGCGATGTCGTCGGGGGTGAAGACTCTCATGTTCTCTTTCATGATCACTCCTTTTGTGCCCTCTTCGGGCCCGCGAGAGTTGGCTGTTCTCCTGCTTCCAGCCGCGCGATCTCCGACCGCGCCCCGGCCTCCAGCCTGCGGCACAGGACGGCGGCCTGCGAGGCCGATGTGCGGCCCCCGGGCTCGCCGGCCGCGTGGGCGAGGACGTCCACAACCGACTGGTCCAGATGCGCGTTGACGACGAAGCGTTCGAATGACGGCGCCGCACGCAGTTCATCGAGTGCCGTACGCAGGCGGCGCGCGATTTCACGCGGAGACTCCGTCCCCCTGACCACCAGCCTGCCAACCCACTCGCCCGGACCGGGAGGAAGGATGAAGATAACCACGGCGCCGGTCCCGCGCTTGAGGATCTGCCTGGCCCCGTTCACGTCGATGTCCAGAACCGGGACCGATCCGTCCGCGGAGACCTCCGCGAGGTTCTCCACCGGCGTACCGTAGCACTCGCCGTGGACCTCCGCCCATTCGGCCAGTTCGCCCCCCTCGACCATCCGCCTGAAGCGCGCGGGCGAAACGAAAAGGTACTCGTGCCCGTGCCGTTCCCCGCCGCGCGGGCTCCGCGTGGTCGCGGAGACCGACAGGGTGTAGCGATCCGGGTGCGTCTTCACCAGTTCCTTCGCGATGGTCGTCTTGCCCGCTCCCGACGGGCCCACGAGCACCAGCGGCCCGGGCGTCCCGTTCACTCGACGTTCTCCAGCTGTTCGCGAATCCGCTCCAGCTCCTCCTTGATGGCCACGGCCGAAGCGGAGATCGCGGCGTCGTTGGCCTTTGATCCCACGGTGTTCGCCTCCCGGTGCATCTCCTGCACGATGAACCCGAGCCGCCTGCCCGCCTTGGTCCCGGGAGCCGCCCGGCCGCCGTCCCCGCCGTCCAGGCTTTCCAGGAAGAGTTCCATGTGCGACCGGAGCCGGACGATCTCCTCCGCGATGTCCCACCGCTCGGCCAGGTAGGCGATCTCCCGGGCCAGCCTGTCCTCGTCCACTTCGACGGCACCGGAAAGAGCCAGCACCCGTTGCCGCAGCCGGTCCCTTTCCCTCAGCAGCCGGCCCGGAGCCGCCTCCGCGACCAACTCGACCTGGTCCGTGATCCGGGCCACACTCGCGCGCAACTCGCCCTCGAGCCGCCGCCCTTCCGCCTCCCGCATGGCGACCGCGCCGTGGAGCGCGGACTCCACGCATTCGAGCAGCCCCGCCTCGTCGACCGGCGCGGCCGGCGGACCCTCGACCCGCACCACTCCCGGCAACCGGATCAGCGCGTCGAGGCCGAGGCGGTCCTCCAGTCCCAGCCTGCTGCCGGCCTCCCGGAGCAGATCCACATACCTCCGGGCCCGGTCCATGTCCAGCCCCGGCAGGCCGTCCTCCTCCCGTCCGGAGGCATCGCACGAAACCGCAAGCGACACGCTCCCGCGCGCGAGAACGGCCCGCACCCTGTCGACCACCCTGGCTTCCAACCCCTCCCACCCGCGCGGCAGCCGCACGCTCGTGTTCAGGTGACGGTGGTTGACGGTTCGCACCTCGGCCCGCAGAACCCTTCCGCCCGGCAACCCGGTCTCCGCGGCGCCGTACCCGGTCATGCTGCGTATCATCGCCTAGCAGTCCGTGGATAAAGCCCCGCGAGCACCGAGAGCGGCGAGGCGCCGGGCGCGGGGCACGTTCCCCGCGCAGGGCCGCCCGTCAGTTCCAGAACGTCCACCGGACCCCGTACATGCCCCGGGTGACCGGCAGGAGCACTCCCGGCACATCCTGGTTGTTGTCTCTGTATGACACGTTCTCGACCGTCGCAAAGATGTTCAGCGTGAGGAAGCGCATCTGCAGACGGAAGTACCAGTTCTGGTAGAAGGGCACCATCGAGGGCATCCGCTCGTCCTCCTCTCCGTCCGCGGGCGGAGGCACCGACCCGTCCGGAAGCGGCACGTACATTTCGGACCGTCCGTGCACGCCGAGGTCCACCCACAGTTCGAAGTTGCCCGTGGCGAGGAAGGTCTTGTGGAAGCTGAAGCCGGCCCGGTAGATGTGATCCGGGAAGTAGAGCGAGGGGACCGCGAGGGAGTCGGTGGTGTCCGCCTTCTCCCAAAACTGGACCTCGCCGGCCAGAAACAGCCCGTCGAGCGGAAGCGGGAAGCGTCCGGTGATCTCCCATCCCGACCGGCGCGGCTGCGGAAGCACGACCCCGTCCCGATCGAAGAGCAGCTGTGTGGGCCACACGGAATCCGCCTCGATCCACAGCCGGGCGACGGACACCTCCCTGCGGCGCCACTTCAGGCGCGCGCCGGCGCTGGTACCGTTGCGGGTGGTGAAACGGCCCTCTGGCCCCGGCTCCGCTTCCATCGTGTCCGGGTCCTCCTCCATGCCGTTCGTGGTGGTATCCTCGGGCTCTTCCGGGGGCAGCAGGAACGGTACCGACCGGCCTCCGTAGCCGCGCTCCACGAAGAACGCCGCGTAGGGATGCGGAGTGGCCCAGACCCGAATGTCGTACCCCGAAGAGCGGCGGCCGTCCCACGATTCCCTCCAGGCGCGTCCGTTCACGCCTCCCAATCCGGCCGACAGCGCGGACACCTCCGCCGACAGCTCCCGGTCGGCGATGCCCGCTCCCTCGTTGTAGCGTGCCGTTGCCCGGCCCCAAACCGGACCCCGGGTCCCCGACAGACTCGCTCCGCGCTGTTTGCGCGACTCCGGCGAAAAGGGAAAGACCTCGGCGGTGTCGCCGGGCGCGACCGAGGCGCTGGAGGTCCAGCCTTCCAGAAGCAGGCCCTCCGCGAGCCCCAGTCTCCCGTGAAGCATCCAGTCGGAGCGGTTCACCGAAGCGGGCGAGTCGTTGATGGCCGTGCGTTCCGAGGCCATGCGCCGCACCTCGTAGCGGAGGGCGGCCCGGTCTCCCCGGTGAACGCTGTAGCGGAACCAACCCCCCGTGACGGCGCCCGGTGTGTCCCGCCCCCTGGTGTCCAGCCGCTCGATCGCCAGCGATCCCTTCCCGCCGAACATCCTCGGAAGGGAGAAGGTTGCCCGGAGGAGATTCGTGTCCTGATCACCGGTTCCCGCCTCGACCAGCGACGCGGGCCGGGGGTCGGTGTGAACCCGGCGGAAGAGGCGGACTTCGACGCCCCCCGGACGCTGCACGACCCGGACCCGCTCCAGACCCGAGAGCGGAATCCGCGCCAGATCCGGCACGGAGCCCTCGAGCGGAAGATGCTCTACGCCGTCGTAGTAGAGACGCAGTCCGCCCCCGGCGAAACCTACGGGGAAGACCGCCGTCGCGGCCCCGAAGTCGCCGCTTCGCACCAGGAGGAGTCCGGGGATGTCGGCCAGCAGTTCCCACAGGGTCTGACCCCGCACACCCAGCAGTTCGGTCCGGTCCCACTCCCAGATCCCGGTGATGCCCGCGGCGGGCGCGGGGTCGGGGAGGCTGGGAAACAGGGGAGGGGGCGCGATGCTGTCCACGTCGACGCTGTCGGCGACGGCGGAATCCGCGATGGGGCCGTCCAAGACGAGGCTGTCCGCGACAAGGCTGTCCACGACGAGGCTGTCGCCGACCGTCGTCGAATCCCGCAGGGAATCCGGGAGCACCCGGAGCGAATCAGGGAGCCCCTGGAGCGAGTCCGGGGGATCCTGGGCGGAGACCCGCGAGGCCGCCGCCAGCGCCAGAAGACCGGTTGCGAGAAGGACCGCCGGGGCCCGGGCCGGGCGCCGTGCGGCGGCGAAACCCGGGGCTGACGGCCGAAGGCCGCGACGCCATCGCGGCGAACCCGCCGCACCGGACACCGTTCTCGCGCTCACCGGCTCAACCGCGCCCGCGCACCGAAGCGGCGCTCACCGGCCCGCCCTTTCCCTCACCCATTCCAGCAACAGCCGGCAGGGGACGCCAGCCGGCCCATGCCGCAGGTACGGTTTCTTCGGCTTGCCGTAGGCGGTTCCGGCGATGTCGAGGTGGGCCCAAGGTGCGCTGCCGGTGAACTCGGAAAGGAAGCAGGCGGCCGTTATCGTACCCGCCGGACGCCCGCCGACGTTCTTGAGATCGGCGACCTCACTCTTCAGTTGCCTCCGGTACGCGCCGTCCAGAGGGAGCGGCCAGCAGGGCTCCGCCGCCCGATCCCCCGCCGCCCGCAGCTCCGCCAGGAGGGTTTCGTCGTTGCCCAGCAGCGCCGAACGGTGATGGCCCAGCGCGATGACGCAGGCGCCGGTGAGCGTGGCGCAGTCGACGATGGCCGCGGGGTTCCACCCGGCTGCGTAGTGCAGCGCGTCGGCAAGGATCAGGCGGCCCTCCGCGTCGGTGTTGATCACTTCGATCGTCCTCCCCGCCCGGCTCCGCACCACGTCACCCGGCTTCGTCGCCGACCCCCCCGGCAGGTTTTCCGAGCTGGGAACCACCGCGGTCACGTTCGCGGCAAGTCCCAGGCGCCCGGCCGCCAGCATCGCGCCCAGGACGGCCGCGCCACCCGACATGTCGTACTTCATGTCCTCCATTCCCTTCGCGGGCTTGAGCGAGATTCCCCCGGCATCGAAGGTAAGCCCTTTCCCCACCAGGACGAGCGGCGGCGCCCCCCCGTCCCCGCCCCGGTGCCGCAGCACGATGAGCCGCGGTTCCTCCCGCGATCCCCGCGCCACCGAGAGGAGCGCCCCCATTCGCTCGGCCTCCATCTCACCGGGGCCGAGAATCTCGCACTCGAGCCCGACTTCGGCGGCGATCCGTTCCGCCTCGGCGGCCAGGTGCGAGGGCGTGGCCACGTTGCCCGGTCTGGCCTGCAGCGTGCGCGCGAGGTTCTCGCCCTCCGCGAAGGCATGGCCGATGCGAACCGGTTCCTCCCATGGCGCGGCCCGCCTGCCGACCAGGACGGCGGCCTCCACCGGCGGCGGGGTGCGTTCGTCCCCGACATCGGTCCCGCCCCCGGTTCCACCGCGGTCGCCGGCATCGGTCGCTCCGTCCGATTCGGCCAACGCCTCTCCGCCATCGCGGTGATCCGGAGAAACGAGCTCCGCGAACCGCCAGGACGCCAGCACCAGCCCCTCGGCCGCGGCCTGTACGCGGGAGGAATCGGCGGCCCCTCCCAGGTGGTCCGGGCAGAGAGCCAGCGACGAAACCCGGTGGTCCTCGGCGGCCCGGACGGCGCTGCCGCCCGCCCGGCGCAGGCCCTCTCCTGTGAGGGAAGCCGAATGGCCCACACCCAGGAAGAGCACCCGGTCCGGTCCCTCCCGATCGTCGCCGTACCCGAGCACCCGGTCCCCCTTGCGCCCCCTGAAGTCTCCGGCACGGACCGCCCGCCCCAGCACCCCGCCCGCCATCCGGTCCAGGGCGCCCAGCTCCTCGAAGGGACGATCCGACGCGACCAGCACCACCATCAGCGGCGTGGCCACCGTCTCCGGGTCCCGCGGCACCACTTCCACACGCATCTGCGTACGCTTCGCCGGCCTCACCTCACATGTGCGCCACGATGGTCTCGCCGAACTCGGAGGTGGACACGCGGGTGGCCCCCTCCATCTGCCGCTCCAGGTCGTAGGTCACCCGCCGCGCGGCCACCGCCCCCTCCAGCCCCCGGTCGATCGCCCGCGCCGCCTCGTCCCAGCCGAGATGCTCGAGCATCATCGCCGCGGACAGGATCAGCGACCCGGGGTTCACGCGGTCGAGCCCCGCGTACTTGGGCGCGGTTCCGTGGGTCGCCTCGAAGAGCGCCACCGCGTCGCCCACATTCGCGCCCGGGGCCATCCCCAGCCCCCCCACCTGCGCCGCGCACGCGTCCGAAAAGTAGTCCCCGTTGAGGTTCGGCGTCGCCACCACCGAGTACTCGGCGGGCCGGAGCAGCACCTGCTGGAACATCGAGTCGGCGATCCGATCCTTGATCACCACCCTCCCGTTCGCCTCCTCGCCCTCCCAGAGCCGCGACTCGGGCACGGTGGAATCGGGGAACCGCTCGGCCGCGACCTCGTAGCCCCAGTCCCGGAACGACCCCTCGGTGTACTTCATGATGTTGCCCTTGTGCATCAGCGTCACCGAGTCGCGGCCGCGGGCCAGTGCGTAGCGGATCGCGGCCGCGACGTGGCGCTTCGTGCCGAAGGGGCTGACCGGCTTGATCCCGATCCCGCTCGCCTCGCGGATCGAGGCCCCCATCTCGTCCGTCAGGAATTCGCGCACCCGGTCCGCCTCCGGTGTCCCCGACGCCCACTCGATCCCCGCGTAGACATCCTCCGTGTTCTCGCGGAATACGACCATGTCCACCCTGTGCGGCTCCTTCACCGGCGACGGCACCCCGGGGATCCAGCGCACCGGCCGGATGCACGAGTACAGGTCCAGCACCTGCCGGAGCGTCACGTTCAGCGAGCGGATGCCTCCGCCCACCGGTGTGGTAAGCGGCCCCTTGATGGCGACCCGGAACTCGGTGAGGGCGTCCAGGGTCTCCCGTGGCAGCCACTCGCCGGCGACCTCGTTGGCCTTCTCGCCCGCGTAGACCTCCATCCAGGCGATCCCGCGGGCCCCGCCGTAGGCCGCGGCCACGGCCGCGTCGACCACATGCCGTGTCGCGGCCCAGATGTCCGGCCCGATCCCGTCCCCCTCGATGAAGGGGATGACGGGGCGGGCGGGGACGGCGGGCCGGTCGGCGTCGCCGGTGATCTTCTCGCCGTCGGCGGGGACGGAGGCGTACTGGTAGGCGGACACGCGCGGGGCTCCGGATTTCGCGGGTTGGGTGCTGACTACACGCTAATCTGGCGGCTGGGAGGGGACATTAGAAGGGGGAGGTAACCACCGCCGGCGTCCCGGCTACCCCCAGTGACAGATTCCCGGACAGATACTGCCCTGAATCTGTCATCGGTTCAGCGTCGTGGCGGGGCGCGGCCTGGATTGCCCGGGTCGGCCGCTGTGGGGTCGTTCGCTGGGGAAACACGCCACCCATAGCCCGTTCGGCCCCTATGCGCCCTCGGCGACCCATGTCCAGATGTTGCTGTACTCCTTCACGTCCAACTCGATTTGGTGGTCACACAGCTTCCCCATGAAAGTCCCCGTCATTTCGCTGTCGGTCGACTCCAGAGCGCCGTCGATGGTCATTTCGATGGAACAGGTACCATCGTGCACAGTCCCATCCGCTTCGCGCAACGACCATTTCACTTCGCCCATCGCAGTCCCGTAGACAACCCATGGACTGACGCCTCTGGTCGTCTGTGCGTAGACGACCGATGGATTCCCGTCCACCACCATCTCCATTACACACCCCCGGGGGGCGGCGATCATGATGGAAGACACGACCAGTGTGTCCCCCTCCCAGGAGATCTCGTTCCGGACCACAACCTCGATGTTCCCACCATCGGGGCACACCATCACCTGGATACTGTCCCAGGGGTGGGTGGTCCTCTCGCCGTCCAGCACCACCGGACCCATCGCCGTGAACAGTGCCAGGGCCTCACTCTCGGACAACATCCGGGCAACCGGGTCATCCTCGCCACACGCCACAAGCGCCAATAGCGCCAACTGCATCGCCCGTCTCATTTGTCCTCCTCGTTTCGCCGTCTCCGAATCCGGCCTTGCGATGCCCTGCACGGTAAGCGTCCTCACCCTCTGCGACAAGGAAGTGGGAGGTGACCAAGTGGGAGGTGACCAAGCGAACATGGGGACCCACCGGACACGGTCGTAAGCACCCTTCCGGCGCGTCGTATTGTTCCTTGCAAGGTCATGGCTGTCAGGCCGCATCCCTGCCGGTCCGTGGATAGAGCCGCCCCGAGCGGGGGGCGGGAGACAAGGCTGGCAAGGAGCGAACGGAAGAAAGGGAATGTCTACTCACCCCGCAGCGCTTCTCGCCCCCCTCCTGGCCGTCCTGGCGGCCGCCCCCCTTCCCCTCTCCGCGCAGAGCGCC
>JAPPGI010000089.1 GCA_028874985.1 Gemmatimonadota bacterium
GCCGCGGCGAAACCCGGGACGCGAGCATGTCGGAATGGGACAGGCCACCGGCGGGTGAATCACCGGTTCGCGGTCCCGTCCGAGCAGGCCGAAATCACGCCGCATATATTGTAGCAGGCGGGCACGCCACGCCCTCAGGAGTGGTGAGCGTGGGGCGGCGACGGCGCACCAACTACTCGGCCGATGACGGCGAGACCAGCCTAGCCAACACGGTCCTGCTCTGCCGGCGGCACCACCGCCTGGGCAGCCCGTGGACAAGATCCCCCCGGCATTCGAGCGACGATGCACCCGGCTGGCCGCTTCACCTCACCTATCCACGCTGTAAGGTAAACATTACATTATGTCATGTCCACTTTCCATATTGCCGGTCCAAGGCTTCGCTCTGCGTTGCTCCTCGGGCGAATAGCCCTGCTATTCCCCTCTCGTCGCGCCTTGCCAGCCCGGCGCCTCGCCGCTCTCGGTGCTCGCGGGGCTTTTCCACGGACTGCTGGTCCACGAGGGCGGGACGCGCTTGGCGCTGGACCGCGACGGCAAAGCCGCGTTCTTCACGCCGGAGGTCACCCGGCGGCTGCCGGAGCCCCCACCCCCGCCCCCCGACCGCCTGTCCAGCGGCGCCCCCCGCTTCGTCGACTCGGCGGTCCCGCTTTCGCTGTGATCAGGCGCCCGCCCGTCGCCGCGGCAAAACCCGGGACGCGAGCATGTCAGAATGGGACAGGCCAAGGACCTTGCCGCGCTTCTCTCCGAGCATGTTCGGTACATGCCACGAACGAACCCCATCTGGGCTATGTACTGGAAGCTCTATCTTGCACTCCGTCGGGTCTCGGGCGGAAGGAAGAAGATCTTTGAATCAC
The DNA here is from genome assembly GCA_028874985.1 of Gemmatimonadota bacterium. GTDB lineage: Bacteria > Gemmatimonadota > Gemmatimonadetes > Longimicrobiales > Gaopeijiaceae > Bin94. Next base: position 852 of record JAPPGI010000089.1, read on the forward strand.
GGCATGTCACTCGCTTGGATCGGATCGCTCATCCGTAAGGCGACGCGGATTGGGTGGCCCGACGATCACCTCCGCCAGCCCCATCAATGGGTGCATGGCCCTTCATCCCGCACGTACACCAGGACTCCTTGGGGTCCATCGTCCACCCGTTGTCCCGACAGGATCAGGGCCGCCGCCGCACGCCGGCTGAACGCGGACGCGGACCGTCGGCAGCACCCGCCTTCGCCTCGTCCCAGAGCCGGTCGAGCGGCTCCAGCGGGGTCCCCGGCATGGGCAGGCCCTGCTTCCCCGCCAGGCGCACCACCTCCCGGAAGCGCTCCGTGAACTTGCGGGCCGCCCGCTCGAGCGCGACGCCCGGGTCCACCCCGGCCAGCCGGGCCACGTTCACGACCGCGAAGAGGAGGTCGCCCAGCTCCTCCTCCAGCCTCGCCCGGGCCGCCCCGCCGGGTGCCGGGGCCAGCAGCGCGGCCACCTCGGCGGTTTCCTCGCGCACCTTGGCGAGAGCTTCCCGGGGGTCGTCCCAGTCGAAGCCGAGCAGACTGGCCCGGTGCTGGGTGGAGCAGGCCCGGGCCAGGGTGTCGCCGTCACCGGCCGTGACGGCCGGATGATCCTCCCGCACCGTGGTCGCTCCTTCGGCGCCGGGCCCATCGGTTGCGCGGCCGTGTCGCATTGGCGATGCCTTCCTGCGGTGGTCAGACGCCAAGATACCCAAGCCGGACGCGAAGTCCAAGCCAGGAGTCCAGGCCAGATGGCAAGACGTGACGAACCCGGCGGTTCGCAGCGGCCCCCCCCGCCCCACCCCCGCCGCCGCGCCTGGGTCGAGGTGGACGCCGGCGCGATCCGCCGCAACCTGGAGCGCATCCGGCGGCTCGCCGGGCGCGGCGTCAGGGCGATCCCCATAGTGAAGTGCGACGGCTACGGCCTCGGCGTGGAGAACGTCGTCGCCGCGCTCGCCCCGGCGCGGCCGTTCGGCTACGGGGTGGCCACGGTCGACGAGGGGCTGGAACTGCGGCGGCTCGGGGTCCGCGAGCCCGTCATGGTCATCTGCCCCCTCCCCCCCCGCGACCTCCCCCGCGCCGTCGCGGCCGCCCTCGTGCCCACCGTCTCCGACCGGGCGGGCCTGACCGCGCTCACCCGCCTGGCGGCGGCCACCCCGGCCCCGGCCCTCCCTCTCCCCTTCCAGGTGGAGATCGACACGGGAATGGGGCGGGCGGGCTTCCCCCTCCCGGACACGGCCGGCGCCCCCTTCGGCTTCCCCCTCGTCGACCCCGCCACCGGCTGGTGGTCCGACATCCTGCACGCCGCCGCCTCCGGTCTCCGCCTATTCGGCGTCTTCACCCACCTGCACTCGGCCGACGCCCCCGACCCCGTCTCCGCCCGCCGCCAGATCGAGCGCTTCGACGACTTCGTGCGCGACGCGGAGGGCATCGGCCCCGGCACGCTCCTGCACTGCGCCAACAGCGCCGGCACGCTGCGCTTCACCTCCCGCACCGCCAACGCCGTTCGCCCCGGGGTCTTTCTGTACGGGGGCGCGACGGGCCCGGGCGCGGTGCGGCCGGAAACGGCGGTGGCGGTGCGCGCCCGGGTCGTCCTGGTTCGCGACGTACCTGCCGGCACGACCCTCGGGTACGGCGCGACCTACCGCTCCCGGGAGAGGGAGCGCTGGGCGGTGGTCGGCATCGGCTACGGGGACGGGCTGCCGCGGGCGCTGGGCAACCGCGGGTGGGGAATCGCCGCCGGCCGCAGGGCTCCGGTCGTGGGACGGAACTCGATGGACACCACCGTGGTGCGCGTCTCCGGCAAGACGGCGCCGGGCGATGTGGTTACCTTTCTCGGACTCGATGACGGAACCGAACTGACGCTGGAGGAGGTCGCGGAGCTGGCGGGCACCATCGGGCACCAGGTCCTCACCGGACTCTCGCCCCGGCTGCCCAGAATCCGGGTGTAGCCCCATGAAGTTCCACCCGCCCGAGCGGCTGGTCACGCTGGCCAGAGAGGTGCGCGCCCGCGCCTACGCGCCCTACTCCCGGTTCAGGGTCGGGGCCGCCCTCGAAGCGGAGACGGGCGAGGTGTTCACGGGATGCAACGTCGAGAACGCCTCCTACGGTCTGACGATGTGCGCCGAGCAGGCGGCGGTGGCTTCGGCGGTCGCGCGGGGCCGGAGACGGTTTCGCCGTCTCGTGGTGGCCGTCGGCGGAGAGCGGGCGGTCGCCCCCTGCGGGCGGTGCCGCCAGCTGCTGGCGGAATTCGGGACCGGCCTGGAGGTGTACGGCGTGACCCGCACCGAACAGGTGCGCTGGCTGCTCCCGGACTTGATTCCCGACCCGTTCGCGGGAGACCTTTTGAACCCGGTCCCGGGAGGCGGCGGCGCGGCCGCGTCACCGGGAGATCCCGATTCGCAGTGAGCTGCCGATGAAAAAGCACCAAGCACCCTCTGCAAGCCGCGGGGTTCCGGCGGTCCTCGTCCTGCTCGGGCTGTACGGCTGCCAGGAGCTACTCCCGGTGGTCGAGAGCCCGGACCTGGTCAAGTCCGGGTTCGCCATCGAACTGGTCCTGCCCTTCGACGAATTCGCCGCCGGCGCCCGGGTGTACGGAGGCTACGGACGGGCCTCCGACCTGGTCGGGGGCTTCGTCGCGCACGAGTTCGGGGCGCAGCGCGAAGGCGGACAGGGCCTCGAGGCCGCGACGCTGATGCGCTTCGGCCGCTATCCCCGGGTGGTGCAGGTGCTCGACACCACCGGCACGCTGCGGCCCGACTCCTCGCTGACCTTCCTCGGGGGTCACATCGTGGCCCGCTTCGACACCATCGCGAGCGTCCACGACGGCCCGGTCGAGATAGTCGCGCACGCGCTCACCGAATCCTGGGACGGCATCAGCGCCACCTGGGAGTACGCGGTGGACACGATCGGCCACCGGGTGGCCTGGTCGCGGCTCGGGGGCGGCGTCGTCGAGGACATCGCGAGCGTGGAGTGGGATCCGGAGACCGGAGACAGCATCAGGATCCAGGTGGATTCCGCGCGCATCGCCGCCTGGGCGGACACGACCGACATGGGCAGGGGCGTCCGCCTGACCACCACGACGCCGGGCGTCCGTCTCCGGATCGCGTCCTCCTTCATCCGCCTCGACACGAGGCCCAGCCTCAACCCCGACACCATCCTCCAGGTGCCTTCCGGATTGGACTTGACGACCTTCATCTACGCCCCGGTCCCCTCCCAGCCCCGCAAGACGCTGCGCGTGGGGGGCGCGCCGGCCTGGCGGACCGTCCTGGAGCTCGACGTCCCCGGCGTCCTCGATGGGCCCGAGGAACTCTGCGACGCGGTGGGGTGTCCGGTCGAGATCACCGAGGAGCACGTGTCCTTCGCGGCTTTGCGCCTCACCACGCGGGTGGGGGCGCGGGCCTTCTCTCCTTCGGACACCCTCTCGGTCGACCTGCGCTCGGTAATGGCCCCGGATTTCCTTCCCAAGTCGCCGCTCGGCCCCTCCCGGCTGGGGTTCGCGGGCAAACTCGCGCCCCACGGGCTGTTCGAGCCTCCTGCCGGCGAGGTGCTGGAGCTCGTGGTAACCAGTCTGGTGCGCGACCTGCTGCGCGGAGAGACGCAGGGCGGAGATCCGATCGGCGATTGGGTGGCCCTCCTCTCGACCATCGAGCCGATCTCCGTGGAGTACCTGACCTTCGAGGGGGCGGCGTCGCCGGATGCCCCCGCGCTCCGCCTGATCCTCAACTTCTCGCGGGACGACGAGGAATGACCGTCCGGTCACCCGTGGCGCGGGCCGCCGCGGTCCTGGCGCTGGTCCTCCCCGGCCCGGCCTCCGCCCAGTCGTTCCTGGGTTCCCGGGGCCTGGGCGTTCCCGTGGGCGCCGTGGACGCGCGCGCGGCCGCGCTCGGCAATCTCGGGATCGGCCTGGGGGGGGCCGAGGTGTCGGCCGGCGATCCGGCGGCGTGGGCCGGGCTGGTCCTGCCCACCGTCAGCATCTCCATGCAGCCCACCTGGGGCGAGTACGATCTGGAGGAACAGGCCGGCACCTCGCGCGCCACCCGCTTTCCGCTGCTGGGAATAGGCTATCCCGTGCCGCGCGCGAAGGGCGTGGTGACCCTCAGTCTGGCCGGCCATCTGGAGCAGCGCTGGGTGGCCGAGAGCCGGTCGACCGTCGTTCTGGACGAGAGGGAGGTCGAGGTGGAGGATCGCTTCACGTCCGACGGAAGCACCTCGGTGGTCCGGCTGGGGTGGGCGCAGCGGCTCGGCCCGCGTCTCGCCGTCGGGGTCGCGGCGGGCACCTACGTCGGACGGCTGAACGAGGTGTTCGACCGCGAGCTGGACTCCCTCGCCGTCGGCGGCGAGGTGTATTCCTTCCTGGAAGAGAACAGCTGGCAGTACAGCGGGTACACGGTGACCGCGGGATTCAGCGCGGATCCCGCCGACCTGCTCCACCTCGCCGGGGCGGTGGAATGGTCCCGGGACCTCAAGGAGGCCCCGGAGGGCGACACCACTGGCGAGAACATGTACTCGATTCCACCGCGCTTCTCCGCCGGCGCGACCGGGCGCCTTTCGCCCCGGCTTCATCTCAACGCTTCGGCGGCGTACCAGGACTGGTCGGCGGCCGAGGGATTCGCCGACGGGGTCGTCAGCCGGCGCAAGTGGAACTTCGGTGTCGGGCTCGAATGGCTGATGGCCGACGGCGAGACCCGGAGTCTGCCGGTCCGCTTCGGGTACCGGCGGCTCGCGGCGCCGTTCCGCTACAGGATGGAGGACCCGGTGGAGTCGGTCTGGTCGGTGGGCGTGGGCTTCAATCTTCTCAAGAGGGATGACCTGCGCTTCGGGTGGATGGACGTGGCCCTCGAACGGGGCACCCGCACGAGCGAACCCCTGGCCGAGCGCTTCTGGAGGGCGACCGTCACACTCGGCGTCGCGCGATTCTGACGGGACGGCCGGTGATGAACCCCCGCGTACACGAGACGCCGGCCCGCGGCACGCCGCGCGTCCACTACAAAACCTTCGGCTGCAAGGCCAACCAGTACGACACCGAGCGCATGCGCCAGCGCCTGGAGTCGCGCCTGGCGCCGGGGCCGCCGGTGCCGCTGGAGGCGGCGGACCTGTGCGTGATCAACACCTGCACGGTCACCAACCGGGCCGACGCGGGGGCCCGCCGCTACATCCGGCGGGCGGCGCGGCTGAACCCCGGGGCGGCGGTGGTGGTGGCGGGCTGCTCGGCGGCCCTGCGGGCGCGCGAATACCGTCGCATGGACGAGGTCTCCGGAGTGGTGGAGGGGCACGAACCGGGGCGGGTGCTCGCCGCCGCGGCCCGCGCGCTGGGCCGGAGGCGGCTGGTGCAGCTGGGGTCCCGCACCGCCCTGGAGCGGACCCACGTGGAGGGTGTCGGAGCGGAGGTGCTGCGCCGCCGGGCCGGAGCCACCCGCGGCTGGCTCAAGGTCCAGGACGGCTGCGACCGCAAGTGCGCCTTCTGTGCCACCCGCCTGGCCCGGGGGCCGAGCCGCAGCCGCCGGCCCGGCCGCATCGTCGCCGAAGCCCGCGCCCTGGCGGCCGGCCATCCCGAACTGGTCGTCACGGGCGTCCACATCGGCCACTACGGCCGCGATCTCGAGCCGCGCGGCACCCTCACCGCGCTCGTCCGCCGCCTTCTCGACGAGGTCCCGGGGCCGCGCCTGCGGCTGGGCAGCATCGAGGCCACCGAGATCGACGACGGCATGGTCCGCCTCCTGGCCACCTCGGGCGGGCGGCTCGCGCCCCACCTGCACATGCCGCTGCAGAGCGGCTCCGACCCGGTGCTCGGCCGCATGCGGCGCTGGCACACCCGCGAACACTACCGGCGCCGCGCCCACGAGATCGCCGAGGCGGTCGACCCGGTCGGTCTCGGCGCCGACATCATCACCGGCTTCCCGGGCGAGACCGACGCCGACCATGCCCGGACGGTCGCGCTCGTCGAAGAGCTTCCCTTCACCTACCTCCACGTCTTCCCGTACTCGCGGCGCGACGGCACGGCGGCCGCGGACCTTCCCGGCCCCGTCCCCGAGCGCGTCTCCCGTGAGCGCGGACGGGAACTCAGGGCCCTGGCCGAGGCGAAGGGCGCGCGCTACGCCCGCCGGCGCGGCGGCGGGGGGGTGGAGGTGGTGATGGAGGGAACCGGAGGGACCGCGCTGACCGGCGACTACCTGCGGGTGTCGGTCGATTCCCGGGGCCGACCCGATCCGCTGCTCCTGCACCGCGGCCGCCTTTCGCCGGACGGGTCCCGGGTCCGCGTCGGCGAAGCCGCTTCGCGGACCCGGAACCGGGAGCCGTGGACGGAATGGGGACAGCGACCGTGAAGACCGCGGCGCCCCCGAAGGCAGCGCCCGGGATTCCGGCGGCTCCCGGACCCGGAGGCCACGGCAGCAGCGTCTACGTCGAGACCTACGGTTGCCAGATGAACATCGCCGACGGCGAACTCATGGAGGGCGTGCTGGAGAAGGAAGGGTACGGCGTCGTCGACGCTCCCGAGGACGCCGACGTGATCGTGGTCAACACCTGCGCGATCCGCGAGCACGCGGAGACGCGGGTGCTGGGGCGGGTCGGCCAGCTTAGCGGCCTCAAGCGCAGGCGCCCCTGGCTGGTGATCGCGGTCACGGGCTGCATGGCCCAGCGCATGGGCGACGACCTGCTCGCCAAGGTGCCCAGCGTGGACCTCGTCATGGGGCCCGACGGCTACCGCGGCCTCGGCGGCGCGCTGAGGTCGATTCTCCCGCCAGGCGGGCGCACGAACAGGCGCCTCTCGGTTCTGCAGCTGTCCCTCGACGAGAACTACCTGGGCCTGGAGCAGCGCCGGCGCTCGGGCGTCACGGCCTGGATCCCGGTCCAGCGCGGCTGCAACCACCGCTGCACCTTCTGCATCGTCCCGTACGTGCGGGGTCCGGAGAAGAACCGCGACCCCGAGGACGTGGTGCGCGAGGTGGGGCGCGTGGCCGGCGACGGCATCACCGAGGTCACGCTGCTCGGGCAGACGGTCAACTCCTACCGGCACGGCGACTGGTCGTTCGCGCGCCTCGTGCGGGCCGTGGCCCGCGTCCCCGGCATCCGCCGCGTGCGCTTCACCTCGCCCCACCCCAACGACGTGACGGAGGAACTGGTCGAGGTGATGAGGGCCGAGCCGGCCGTCTGCGAGCAGTTCCACCTGCCCGTGCAGTCCGGGAGCGACCGCATCCTCAAGCGCATGGTGCGGCGCTACACCCGGGAGTCCTTCCTGGAGAAGGTCGACCTCATCCGCGCGGGAGTGCCGGACGTGGCGCTCTCCACCGACGTGATCGCCGGCTTTCCCGGCGAGACCGACCGGGATTTCGAGGAGACGCTGAGTCTCCTCGCGGAGGTCCGTTTCGACGAGGCCTTCACCTACCGCTACAGTCCCCGGCCCGGGACGCCCGCAACCCGCTTTCGCAAGGAGGACTTCGTCCCCGGGCCGGTCGCCCGGCGCCGCCTGGAATGGCTCATCGGCGCCACCCGGTCCGTGCAGGCCGAGATCAACCGCAGCGAGCTGGGGCGCGTGGAGGACATTCTGATCGAGCGGACGGCGAAGAGGCCGAGCATGGTGCTGGGGCGGACCCGGCGGAACAAGGCGGTGGTGGTGCCCGGGACCGGGAAGGACGTCGGGAGCTACCGAAGCGTGCGCCTGGTCGACACCACGGGGGTGACCTTCATCGCGGAGCCGGTTGCCCAAGCCAACGGGTCCGGCCTCGCCGGCGCGGACGCCTGATCCGATGACGAGGTTCGCGGGCTGGCTGGCTCTGGCCGCCGTCGTGGTCCTGGGCGCGGCCTTCGCCGTCTGGAACGCCGGCCGCGTCGTCAGCATCGACCTGGGCGTCGTGACGCTCAGCCGCGTGCCGGTGACCTACGTGGCCTTCGGGGGCGTGGTGGTGGGAATGGGCGTCGTGCTGGCGGCCGGGATCAACGCCGACCTCAAGGTGCGGCGCCTGCTGCGGGAGAGGCACTTTCGGGAGGGCCCGGCCGCGGGATCGGGGGACCCGGCCCACGATGAACGCGAACAGGGAGACATGCGACTGGAGTGAGGGGCGCGCCCCCGATTCTGTGGACGGCCACCGGTTTCGCCGCCGGGGCGGCGGCCGGCACGGCCCCTGGGTTCGACCGGACCCTTCTCCCGCTCCTGATCCTCGCCCTTCCCATCGCGCTATGGCGCGGCCCGCTCAGCCGCGCCTTCCTGGTGCTCCTCTGTTTCGCGGCCGGACTGGCGTGGGGGACCGCCGACCGACGCGTCCGCGACGCCTGCACCTCCGCCGTCCGCGACGGGTCCGAGGCCACCGTGACGGGGTACTTCACCCGCGCCAGCGCCGAAGGGGCGTCGACGCTGCGGGTGAACGAGGGCGCCCGGGGCGGATGTGGCGGACCCGTCCGGGTCTACACCCGCGGCGAAGAGCCCCCCGAGGCCCGTCCGGTGACCGTCGCGGGCCGCTGGTTCCGGTCCGAGCGTCCCGACGGCTCCGTCGCGGTCTACCTGAGCGCGTCTTCGGTCAGGGAGCCGGAGGGCCCCCACCCCCCCGTCCCCTGGACCGACCGCGTGCGCTCATCGATCCGGGGGCGCGCGTCCGAGGCGCTCGAGCGCAGGCTGGGCGCCCAGGCCGGGGTGGCTTCGGCGCTCGTGCTCGCGGAGCGCGACGGCATCCCGCGCGAACTCTGGGACGCCTTCGCGCGCTCGGGAAGCGCCCACCTCCTCTCCATCTCGGGGTTCCACGTCGGGGTGATCGCCGCGCTCCTGGGCGGCCTGATCGCCATGACGGGCCGCCCCCCCCGCACCCGCGCGGCCGGCATGGCCATCGGCGTCTGGGCCTACGTGCTGCTCATCGGCGCCCCCACCTCCGCCACCCGCGCCGCCTGGATGACCACCGCCTTCGTGCTGGGACGCCTGCGCCAGACGCCCGCCCGCGCCCTGGGCGCTCTCGGCCTCTCCATGCTGATGATCGCGCTGGTGCGCCCCTCGGTCGTCGCCGGAGCGGGCTTCCAGCTCACCGTGGCGGGCACGGCCGGCATCCTCACGATGACCCGCTGGATCCTGCGGCACTGGCCGGCCCACCGCGGGCGCGGCTGGATCGCCTCGCCCGTGGCGGCCGGACTCGGCGCATCGGTCTTCACCGCGCCCGTGCTGGCGTACCACTTCGGCCAGGTCCCGCTCCTCTCGCTGCCCTCCTCGATCGCGCTCACCCCGCTGGTGGCGGCCGCCGTGCCGGGAGTCATCGTCACGATCGTGATGGACGTGCTGCACCTGCCCGGCGCCGCGCTGGCCGGGGCCGGTTCGGAGGGGCTGCTGCACATGGTCACCGCCGCCGCCGCCGCCCTGGGCGCCATCCCCGGCACGGTCGCGCCGGTCACGCCCCGCGAAGCGGCGCTCCTCACGGCGGGGGCGCTGCTGCCGCTCCTGCTCGCGGGCGGAGCGCGGTGGCGCATCCGCCCGGCCGTGCGGGCCGGGGTCGCGGCGCTCTCGGCGTTGGCCGTGCTGTGGGCCGGCCAGGCCGCGCTCTCGCTCACCGGGCGGGGGACGCTGCGGATCGTGGCCATCGACGTGGGACAGGGCGACGCCATCGCGCTCCGCACCCCGCGCGGCCGCTGGCTCCTCGTGGACGCGGGGCCGCGCGGCTTCGGCGGCTCCGACGCGGGCCTCACCCGGGTCGTGCCCTACCTGCACGGCCAGGGCGCCCGCCGCCTGGAGGCCGTCGTGCTCACCCACCCCGACGAGGATCACGCGGGGGGACTCGCGTCGGTGCTGCGCCACGTCCCGGCGGGCGCCGTGCTGGGTCCCGGCCTCAGCGGCGGCCAGAGCGGCCACATGGACGGCGCGGCCGAGGCCCGCCGGGCGCGGATCCCCTGGCGCCGCGCGGCCGCGGGCGACGCCTGGACCGTCGACGGGGTCGGCTTCGAGGTGCTCAGCCCCGCCCCCGGCGGCCCCACCGGCCATTCCGCGGCCTCCTCGCCCAACGACTGGTCGGTCGTCCTGCGCGTGAGCTACGGCGCCTTCTCGGCCCTGCTCATGGGCGACGCCGACGCCGCCGTCGAGTCCCGCCTCCTCGACCAAGGCCCCGTCACCCTCCTCAAGGTCGGCCATCACGGCAGCCGCACCTCGACCTCGGAGGACTTCGTGCGCGCGGTCTCGCCCGGCTACGCCCTCATTCCGGTCGGCGCCCGCAACCGCTACGGCCACCCCGACCCCGCCGTCCTCGCCCGGCTGGCCCGCGCGGGCGCGCACGTGTACAGAACGGACCGCGACGGCACGGTCACGCTCACGGCCCGCGGCGACGGGTCGGTCACGGTGAGGGGATCGCGCCGCCGGCCCCGCGGTCCCGCCGCCGGCTCCGGATGATCTCCGCGCCCGCGCTTCGCGCTGCGACGGCGACGCGCCCAGCCCCGATGCGCCCCGCCCCGCCTTGCCCCCCCTCCCCCCCGCGCCCATCTTCCCGGCCATGCGAAGCAAGGTCGTCACCATCGATCGCCACATCATCGACCAGGAGCGCGCCCACCCCGCCGCCTCGGGGCGGTTCTCGGCGCTGCTCTACGACATCGCGCTGGCCGCGAAGATCATCTCCCGCGAGGTGAACATGGCCGGCCTCATCGACATCCTGGGCGCGACCGGCGACACCAACGTGCAGGGCGAGCGGGTCCAGAAGCTCGACGCCTTCGCGCACGAGGTGATCGTCAAGGCGATGGACCACGCCGGCCACCTCTGCTGCATGGCCTCGGAGGAGTGCGACGACATCATCCCGATCCCGGAGCGGTTCGAGATCGGCAACTACGTCCTCCTCTTCGACCCGCTCGACGGCTCGTCGAACATCAACGTCAACGTCTCGATCGGCACGATCTTCTCGGTCCACCAGCGGGTGTCGCCGCGGGGCACCCCGGGAACGCTCGCCGACTGCCTCCAGCCCGGGCTGCGCCAGGTGGCGGCCGGGTACGTCATCTACGGGTCGTCCACCATGATGGTCTACACGACCGGCGTGGAGGGAGGCGTTCACGGCTTCACCCTCGACCCGTCGCTCGGCGAATTCCTGCTCAGCCACCCCGCCATCCGCATCCCGGACCCGCCGGCCAGGGTCTACTCGGTCAACGAGGCCTACTACGCGCGCTGGGGGCGGGGAGAGCAGCGGCTGGTGGACCGTTTTCGCGGCGTGAACGGGGAGGACGGCGGCGGCTACAAGTCGCGCTACATAGGTTCCATGGTCTCCGACGTGCACCGCACCCTGCTCCAGGGCGGGATCTTCATGTACCCGCGCGACACCAGGGCCCCGGCGGGCAAGCTGCGGATCCTCTACGAAGCCGCCCCGCTGGCGCTGGTGTGTGCGGCGGCGGGAGGAAGGGCGTCGGACGGGAGCCGCGACATTCTGGACATCGTTCCGGAAGGGCTCCACGACCGGACGCCCCTCTTTCTGGGCTCGGCGGAACTGGTGAACCTGGCCGAGCGGTACCTCCGGGAGCGATGATGCGGGCGGGAAACCGCGCCTCCCCGGACGGGCAGGGGCCCGGAGTCCCGCCGGATTGTCGACGGAGGGGTGCGAAAGCTGACCAACGGACGGTTTTCGTACACCCGGGCAGCGGCTCAGGAATACCTATGTCGTTGATATAAAAGGACATAGGATGATGGGCCATCGTGGCACCACTCTTGCAAGGGAGTTGGCCGTCCGCGGTGGCGCGGATGATTGACAACCCCTGAACACCGTCCATCGGAGGCGCCGGAAACGGTCCTTCGGAGACGCTAACCATAGATTCGGCTCGCCCGGATCCCCCGGCACGAGGCCGGCGGGGACGACCGGCAGCGAGAACCTTCCATCCAAAGGGAATGGACGACGAGATGAACAGACTCAAGCTACTGGCGATGGCGATGTTGCTTGCAGTCCCCGTGATCAGCGCGTGCGGAGAGGATCCGATTCCGCCGCCGGCCACCGGTACCATAATGGGTACGG
>JAPPGI010000150.1 GCA_028874985.1 Gemmatimonadota bacterium
TCCTTCGATCTAACGTGAAACACGCTCGAATGGGTACATCAGGGGTACAGGGTAATCTGCACTCGATCCGATGCTCGGGCCAGAGCCTCAAGCCGACTTCCCACAGTGTTGGGAGGGATTTATCCACGGACTGCCGCACCCCCTCACCGCCCCCAGGTCTCGAAGAACCCGTCCCCGGTCGCGCTGACGAGCGAACCGCGCAGCCGGCCGGACAGCACGGCCGCACCCCGCATCTGGTAGAAGAGCGCGGCCGAGCCGCCAGCCCCGACCGGGACGGATGTCGCGCGGCTGTGCCCCACCTCGACCTTCAGCCCCACCGAATCCGCCCCACTCGTCGCGAGAATCGAGATTGAATCGGGTGCAGCGCGACTGTCGCCCCCGTCGGGCCACCACGTCGCCAGCCGGCGGATCGAGAAGATCCCCGCGAACCCGTGTTCGTTGGTCAGGTGGAGAATGCGCGGTCCCGTGGCGGTTCGATCCGGGTCCCCTCCGCTGACGCCGCCGTACAGCACCGAATAGCCCCCAGCCCGCGCCTGCCCCCAGTCCCAGGTGACGCCTCCCCACGTTCCCCAGTTGTGGTCGTGATAGGTGCGCGCCCCGTCGACCTCCCGGCAGCGCGACCCTTCGCACAGCCGCCCGGTGGCGCGGGCGTCGAGCAGGGGGACGGTGTAGCCGGAGACGATGCCATCTCCGCCGATTTCGACCGGCGGCAGGTAGCGCCGTGAGCCGGCCGCGACGCGCAGATCCAGGGTGAGCGGGCTTCCCCCGGTCTCGGACGGAATGCGTGCGACCAGCGTGTAGGTGCCGTCGTCCTCGATCGTGACGCTCGAGGCGCCGATGACGAGATCCGGTTCCCCTTCCGCGAACACGACTTCCTGGGAGCCGGCGACTTCGGAATAGACTTGTTCGGCGGCGCCGGGCTCCACCCGCGTCGCGAGCATGCGCCCTCCCCAGCGGCCGTCGGGCACCTGGCCGGCGATCATGTAGGTGAGGTAGAGCCAGCCGGAATGGGGCAGGAGCACGTTGAAGTAGTGCCACTCGGCCCAGGTGGAGTCTCCCGCGGCGGTGCCGCGAGGCAGGTGCAGCGCGTCCAGTGAGCGGTACAGTTCGGCGTCGGTGGGATCGCGCCAGCGGCGATCGGCTTCGAGGTCCTTCCAGGCGCCGGCGACAAGGGTCGGCGCGACATCGAGACGTTCGGCGAGACCGGGAATCGTGGCGCTCGCCGAGATCGGCACCAGGCCGGAATCGGCCTCCAGGTAGAGGAGTTCGTCCTCGATCCAGGGGGCGGCGGCCGCGACCCGTTCCGCGAACCGTGTTCCCGCGAGGACCTCGCGGTAGAGGAGTGAGGCCTGCTCGATGGAGTAGAACATCGAACCGACCCCCCCGGTCCTGAGCGTCTCCAGATCGATGCCGGCGGGCAGGACGATCAGGTCGCCGCCTCCCACCAGCTCCTTGTCCCGGGCCTGCTCGACGAGGGCGCCGCCGACCGACAGCAGCACGATCGTCACGCCCACGCCGAGCGCGTAGCCGCCCAGCAGCAGCAGGCTGCGCCCGGGACGCTGCAGGAACGACGCCCAGACGAGGCGCAGGGTCACGGCCGCGTCCTCCCGTCGACGACCTCGATGCGGCGGCGTGCGCCGTCGGCGAGTTCGAGGTCGTGTGTGGCGACGACGAGGGTCGTTCCCGCGGCGTTTAGCTCCTGGAAGAGCGCGAGGACGCGCCGGGAGGTGGCGCGGTCGAGTTCGCCGGTGGGTTCGTCGGCGAGGACGACCGCCGGGTCGTTGGCGAGCGAGCGGGCGATGGCGACGCGCTGGCACTCGCCGCCGGAGAGCTCGCCGGGCCGGTGGCGGAGCCGGTCCTCCAGGCCGACCCGCTCGAGCATGGCGGCGGCGCGTTCCCGGCGCTCCCGGCGCGGCACCCGCGCCGCCGCGAGGGGAAGCTCCACGTTCTCGATCGCGGTCAGCATGGGGAGCAGGTGGAACCTCTGGAAGACGAGCCCGACCTCGTGCAGGCGGAGCGAGGCCCGCGCCTCGACGGACAGGGTGGCCAGATCGCGGCCCAGGAAGACCACCCGGCCGGTCGTGGGCAGGTCCACGCCGCCGAGCAGGTGCAGCAGGGTGGACTTGCCCGATCCGCTCGGTCCGGTCACCGCCAGGAAGTCGCGGCGCCGCACCGTGACGGTCGCGCCGCGGAGCGCCCGGACGCGGGTGCGGCCCCGCCGGTAGTCGCGGGTGACCTCCCGTGCCGCGACGACGGTGTCGCCCCCCGCCCCTCTCACGGCTCCTCCCTGTGGAGCAGCGTGGTGACCTCGCGGCGCGTCGCTCCGAGCGCCGGTATCAACCCCGCCACGGCGCCCGACGCGACCACCAGACCGTACGCCGCCGCCAGGCTCTCCGGTTCGAGCACGAAGAACCGCACCGCCGCCGGCAGCCCGGGCAGCCCGGCCAGGATCGACTCGAGGTGCCCGGCCACGACCACCGCCAGCCCGATCCCGATCCCGCCCCCCACCGCGCCCAGGACGATGCTCTCGGCAGCGAGATCGCCCACGATGCGCCGGCGCGACACGCCGATGGCCCGCAGCGCCGCGATGATCCCGAGTCTCTCGCTCACCGAAACGGCCGTGATCGTCCCGATCAGGAGCGCGGCGACGAAGAGGCTCACCGTGCCCAGGATCACCGCCACCTGCCGGAAGTACGACAGGCGCTCGTCCAGCCTGTCCGATATTCCCGCGAGCGTGACGACCTCGACCCGGTCCGCGACCGCGGCGATGCCGGCACGGACCGATTCGGGATCGTGGCCGTCGCGCACCCGGATCATGACGAACGAGACCTGGTCGCCGAGTCCCGAGAGGGCCTGCAGATCCTCCAGCGGCATGGCCAGCGGCTTGTCCCGCACGGTGGCGAAGACGAAGTCACCCGTACCCGACACCCGCACGGACGCGGTGCGCCCCCAGGCGCCGAGTCCGCCGGCGACCGCCAGGCGCAAGCGGTCGCCGGGCCCCACGGCCAGCGCTTCGGCGAGCCTGGAGTCCATCAGGAGCTCCCCGGCCCCGGGCACGTCGCCCTCCACCAGGTCGTAGAGACCGCGGTTGTCCGGGTCCAGTCCCAGGCTGAGCGTCCGCACCGCGTCACGGGATGCGGCGGGTCCCCGTTCCTCCACCTCGGCGCCGACCGACAGCGCCAGCACCGGCGCGACCCGCTCCACCCCCGGCACCCCCGCGACGCTGTCCCACAGGCCCGCGAACCCGGGGATCGTGGCCTCGGTGTCGAACGGCAGCGTGCCCTTCGGCGACAGGCGCAACTCGTAGCCGCGCGACTCGAGCAGGTCTCCGAAGCTCCGCTGGATTCCCCCGCCGAGCATGAGCATGTCGGCGAGCATGGCCGTCGCGACGGCCACCCCGGCCACGGTCAGCAGCGTCCTGAGCGGCCGGTACCGCAGTTCGCGGATCGAGTTGCGGGCGAGAACGGTCATCGTGCGCGGTGCTCCCGTCAGCGCCCGATCTGTTCGAGCGGGTCCGTCGCGAACAGCCTGGCGCCCGCCACCACCCCCGCACCCATCCCCAGCACGACCGCGACCAGGAGCCCCTGCGCGACCATCTCACGCGTGACGATCGAGAACACGAGCGTCGTGTCGTAGGCGCGCTGGTAGTACGCGTTCACGATGGCCGATGCGGCGAAGCCCACGCCCAGCCCCGCCACGCCCCCCAGCGCGGAGAGCAGCGCGGCCTCCGCCACGGTCCATCCCATCAGGATCCGGCGCGGGATCCCGCCCAGCCTCGCCGCGGCGACCGCGGTCCGCCGTTCCTGCACCTTCAGCACCATGATGCACGCCAGGAACACGCCGCCGGCGACCAGGGTGATTCCGGCGATGGCGGCCTGGAAGCGGCTCACCACGCGAAAGGTGGTCGAGGCGCGCTCGGCCACTTCGGCGGTCGGCAGGACCTGCGTCCCGACCATGAGCGGTTCGAGACTCCGGGCCGCGACGGCCGGGTCGACGCCGGGGCGAAGGCGCACGGTGAAGTAGTCCACCTCTCCCTCGCGGCCGGCGAGGGTCTGCAGGTGCGGCAGGTGGAAGAGCACGCGCGGCCGGGTGCCCGTCAGCCTGGAGGGGTCGGCGGGGGGTTCGAAGATTCCGGCCACCAGCGCCTCGCACGGTTCGCCGTCGGGGGCGGCTCGCAGCCGCACCGTCCCCCCGGCCTCGATTCCGGCCCGGGCCGCGTAGGGGCGCTCGATCAGGACCTGGAGACTGTCGGGACAGGGGGAGCGCCGGCCGTCGGTCGCACGCACGACCGAAGCGCCCTCGAGCGGGAACGCCATCCCGGCTAGGCAGAGGGCCAGGACCGCCGGGCATTTCAATCTGGCCTGGCCCCCACGCAGACGATCTCGCTGCCGCGCTTGGCAACGGGCAACTTGGCCGTCCATATTCGTCTCCGCCTCACCTCGCGCATCCGCCAGTTCTTCCGCAAGATCAAGCAACATGGGCGGGTCGCCGGCAAACGTCGCAGAGGCGGGAGACGCCGACCTTCAGCAGCTCGTTGAAGTAGCCCTCGTAGCTCCGTCCTTCGTAGCCGACCGTGACCAGCGGACCGGTGGCGCCGACGGAGCGCACCGCTGCGATACGTTCGCGGGTTGCCGGTTCGTCGTTGAGGACCCGGTTCGCGATCCGGCTTCTGGACGCGTGGATCGGGGATTGGCGGTACGTCTCGGCGACTAGGGCATCGCCCCGTAGGTCCCGGTGCCGCAGCGCGAAGAGGGTGGTGTGCCGGTTCGCGTATGTCGCGGCGATTCGGTCGCCCGCGGGAGTGAGCTGCCACGAATCGCTTGTCATCGAGAAGTTCCGCGCCCAACGAGCCTGTCCCGGTCGGCGGCGGCGGTGAAGGAAAACGCCCCGTTGGTGTGGGGAACGAAGTTGTAGGGGGGCGTCCCACCACCCTTCCGAAGTTCCAGCCCGTAGAGAAAAAGCAGCTTCTGGCAGTACTGGTCTCCGACGTCGCCGCCACAGGCCCGTAGGCGGGCAACGAGGGTGCGCTGACGGACCGGTAGTCGGGGAGGCGGGGAGGGCTCCGCGGCCCGTTCCCCAGCTGAATCACTCATGCGGGCGGCTTGCCCAGCCCTCAGCCCTCTCTCTGGCCGGGGCGGCCCTCCCGCAGGCGTCGGATATCTTCAATAACCGCTTGGGCAAGCCAATCGGAATCGGCGATGGCCCGCTTGAGGATCTCGTCGTCATCAGGCGAGAGCGGCTGGGGCGGCCAATCGCCAACGGGATGAAGCTTGTGGGGCTTATGGTGCATGCTCGCCATGCCCCCCGCCTTCACTGGCGGACTGGCCGCGAACGCTGCGCACCAGCCGCCGCAGTTCGTCCCGGACGTTATCGTAGGCGCGCTCAGCGTCCGCGACGGCCTGCTGGCGGATCTCCTCGTAGCGGCGGGCCTTCCTCGGGTCGGTCCGACGGCCATCCGGGTCGTCGATGCGCTCAAGCTTGAACGGCTTGTACTTCACTGGTGGCCTCCTGTGGTGTGCGACGTGGTGATCGTCTCTCGAAGTAATCGCGATTGAGAGCGGGGTCGAAGTAGTGTTTGCGCTTGATCCAAATGAAGCCGTCTCCCTTCGATATCACCGCTACGTCGATCGGGCCGCCGACGGTCTCTTCTTCCATCGATACCCGCTGTTTCAATGAGGTCAGGTTGACGAGCGCCTCTGCCATACTTGCCAACTCTTCTTTGGGAAGATACCTGACGATGTTCAATATAGGGTTCACGAATCGTTTGCGACAAAACGAGTCTGTAGCCCGCCGGAAATCCGCGAGTTCATTTTGCACGACAGCACGAATTGCGGAGAGCTGATTCTCATCAAGAACGACCCCAGCCTCTTCGCCTTCGAAGAGATCGCTTATCCTCCTGATGAGCAGCGCCTCGATGTAGTTGGTCAAGTAGCTCAATAGTTCTTCATCGACGCCCTTCATGAAGCGGTCCACCATCTCGCTCTGAGCAAAGGGCACGATGGCCGTGTGCGTGCCAGATCGAGCAAGGTCGTAAGTTATTCGCTTGTCAGCCTTGACGACGTCTCCAACAGCTCCGTCAGTCATGACCTCGACGAGGCTCGGAAAGATCTCGTCGTCCCCGAATCCGGCTAAGACCAATCCCGAGAAGCCCCGCGAAAGACGACGGCTAGTGATAGCAGTTTCAACAGCCTCCAACAACAGTTGGAGAAGCGAGGCATCCATGTGATCGGGAAAGCACCGCGCAATCTTCTCGGTGACCTGATTCTCATGGGCACTAATCAAAGCCGCCGCATCGATGTCTTGCATGGATGGCGCCTCGCCGGCACTGGTCAGTGCATTCATATGCTCGGTGGCGACGGCGTGAATCAAGTCTGGAACGTCGGGGGCTCCACCCGAGGAATGATCGCTCAGACGTGCGCGGACATCCCTGGCGATCCGCTGGAACAGGTCTTGGGAGATGCGCAGGAGATTGCTTTGACGTTGTTCATCGGTACAAATCGCGGCATTTCTAACATATCCGAGAAAATCCTCCGCGTAGTCCTGCACCTTGGACTTGGGCGACATACCGAGTTGCTGCCTATACATCTTGACGATAGTCTCCCAAGGCACATTCATGAAGTTCGCGTTGTTATACACCATAATGCCGATGGGATGGTGCTTCGACAGCGCGAACAGCTTGTTGGTCGGATATGTCTTCCCGGTGTTCCCGACACTCATCGCGCTGTCGGCCGCCAACGCCACTGCGGACGTGTTCATCACAGCCACTTCAGCGGTCATGGTCTCTCTCCTTTCGCCTCACTCATCCGAAGCCATGATCCGAAGCGCCCTCCTGACCCGCTCCTGCTCCGGGCCGGCCGTCGCCTTGCTGAACCAGTAGTACACCTCCTCGCGCTCCATGGCTGAGATCGTCCCCGCCACCTCTTCGATGCGGCGGTGCTTTCGTAGGGGCTTCAGAGCAGCGAATAGCAGACCCCACCCGGACGGCGTCCTCCTCGTCGATGTGGAACGGCGCTCGTCGTGTCGCGTTCAGGTCCGTCGCGCGATACCCGGCCCGCCGGATCACCCCGAGCACCTGGTCCAAGATGGCGAGAAGAGGGTCACCCCACACGCGAACCACCTGCTCGCCGTCGGATGCGGTTCCGTCGGGCACGGAACCGCGGCGATAGAAGGCGATCCTGTACCCGATGTCGTCACGGGGCTGGACCCGGAGTTCGTAGGCGGGCTCGGGAAGGGGGCGAAGCGCTGCAGCCGAAGCATGAGGGGTGGGGGACGGCGGCATGGTTCAATCTACCGAATCGAGAGTTGTGGGTCTACTGCTTGCTCATACTCCTCCGCCCGCACCTCGATCCGGCCCTCATCGAGCTGGACGAGGATGTCGCGGACCGTCTGGTAGCCGGTGGACTTAGGTTCGAGACCGTCCGCGTACGTCGCGGTCGGCACGTTCCTCACCCTCGCCTTGGAAGCCTCGCGGGCCTGGGTCTCGAAGGCCGGGCGAAGTCGCTTGTAGCGCTTCCAGTCGCCGTCGAAACCCACGCTGAGCAATCCTTCGGCCCCGCCTCACCGAACTCAGCCGTCAGCTCTTGGGCCAACCGGCACTCTCCCTTCGAAAACTGCGGTACGGCTACTCCGGAGCGAATGCATGTCGGGCACGCCCTCGTAGGTGATGACGAGCTTCCCGATGAGCTCGCGCCCGGCATCGTGGAAGCTGTCGGTGATCCCTTTGGAACACCCTGGCCGGTGCCCCGCTCTCAGTGACTACGAGCAGCCCGGACGGTTCCGGTCCAGTATCTCTGCGCACCTGCATTCCACCTGCTCGCAAAGAGAGCACGGCTCGGGCCTGGGGTCCTTCCCGTAGGCCCGGTCCCGTTTCGTGTCATGATACACCCAAACGCCCTGCCTGCGTGGGCAAACAGCTTTCGTACGAGGTCGGGTGGCTCGGGCCGGGACCCGGTCCCCAGCTCGACCGAGCACGCCTCGAAGTGGGGTACCGCCAGTTCCTGGTCCGAAAGGCGCCCGATGACCTCTCGCGTGAGAGTGCGCAGTCTTTGGGAAACCCGCCTTTACCGGTCAGGAATCACCATGGCGGGAGACCTACGACAGTTCCGAATCGTGAGGTCGCGAGGGTAGGGCGGTCTGCAGGAAGCGATCGGTCGGGCGCTGGAGAGCTACGCCTCGGGACTAGACTCATATGTCTGGACCTCCCCGGTACGAGCACCGCCCCCCGACCCTCCCGCCCAACACCTCAGCCAACTGCGCCAGGCTCTCCAGATTGTGAACCGGCCGGTGTTCGTCCACCTCCGGCAAGAGCGCCCGTATCCCCGCCGCTTTCGGCGCGAAGCCCCGGTAGCGCAGCAGCGGATTCAGCCACACCAGGCTCCGGCACGACTTCCGCAGCCTTCGGGCCTGCGCCCGAATCCCCTCGCCCCCCTCGCGGTCCAGCCCGTCGGTGACCAGGAGCACCACCGCCCCCTGCGCGAGCAGCCGCCGGGACCAGTGCAGGTTGAAGGCTTCCAGCGAGGCGCCGATGCGGGTGCCGCCGTACCAGTCCCGCACCGAGTGCCCGATGCGGTCGAGAGCGCGGTCCACGTCCCGGTCGCGCAACAGCCGGGTGATGTTCGTGAGGCGGGTGCCGAAGACGAAGGTGTGGACCTGGTCGGCCGCGTTGGTGAGGGTGTGGAAGAAGTGGAGGAGAACCCGCGAATAGGACTCCATCGACCCCGAGATGTCGCATAGCGCCACGATCGCGGGCCGGCGGGTCCGGGTCGACTTGCGCTGGAGGGGGAGCGGGCACCCGCCGGTGCGAACGCTGGTGCGGAGCGTGCGCCGCAGGTCGATGAAGCGTCCCCTCGGGTCGGGTTCATGGCGCCGGGTGAGCACGGGGCGCAGGTCCAGCCGGAGCGACCGGATCACTTCCCTGGCCTGCAGCACCTCCGCCGCGGTTATCTCCTCGAAGTCCTTGGATCGTAGGACCTCCGTGGGCGAAAAGGCCATGCGCAGCGGGATCTCCCGCACCGTTTCCCGCACGGGTTCCACACCCGGCCGGGAGGCCGAGTCGTCCTCCGGGGCCAGCCTGGCCGGCGCACGCGACGCGGGCTTCTCGTGGGGGATCTGCGAGCGTGAAAGAAGCGCGGCCAGCGCCTCGTCCGCCCCGTGGGGGTCGCGCCAGAAGAGCCGGAAGGCGGTGTCGAAGATGTGGCGGTGCTCCCGCCTGGCGACGAGGGTGCCGTGCAGGGCCCAGAAGAACTGCCGCTTCGCCGTGACGTCGATGGCCGCCAGCGCCCGCACGGCCGCGATCGTGTGGCCGGGTCCGACGGGCAGCCCGGCGGCACGCAGGAGGCGCACGAAATGGGCGACGTGTTGGGGGAGGCGGCCGGGGGGGGTGGGGGGGGCCATTGGATGCTCTACTTAGGCCAGCGCCGGACCGTCGTCAAGGACGGCGAACCGAAGCCGGGGACCAGACCGTTTTCGTCGATCTCGATGGCGATGCGGTTAGAGGAGCGCGATGACCTGAAACGGAGGGTCGTGGAAGATCTGCCAGAAGGTCGAGGTACGCGACTCATCGTTCTTGCAGAGGTCGTACAGTCTGGCCCTGCTTCCGGTGACGAGGCAGAGGCCTCCGGTCTGCGCGAGCGTGCGCAGTTCGTCCCACAGATTCCTCGTGATTTCGGAGTCGCGCAGCAGGCGATCGAATCCGTCGAGCACCGCGAGCACGCGGGCGCCGTCCCGGTGCAGTTCATCCAACGCGTAGAAAAGGAGATCGGACACCGCTTCGTCGCCGGGCTCGAGGTCCCCGGCCAGATCGGGTCTGGCGTGCTTCACCGCAACCCTCAATCGTTCCGCGAACTGACTTCGAAACTCGGCATCCGTCCTTGGCGTGCCGTACCGGAAGTCCCAATACAGCGAGCCGACAAAGTGACCCCGAGGGAAGTGTGACGCGAGGTGCTTCAACATGACCGACTTCCCGGAAAGACGGGGCCCTATCACGAAGACGTGGTCGGGTGTCGCCTTGGTCAAGTGCCGGCAGAGCTGGCCGAACAGCCGCTCTCGAACTCCTCCACGGCCCTCCTCCGTTGGTTCTCGTTCCAGGATCTGCTCGCTCACGTCGTCGCTCCGGTCAGGTTTCTTCCGTTCCGGCACCCTCTCTTGCAACACCCGTGCCATCACCCCTCCACCCCGTACCGCTTCAACCAGTTCGTCAGCGTCTGGTAGCTCGGCAACCCAACCAGCCGAGCCGCGCGCGTCTTGTTGCCCCCGGTTGCATCCAGCGCGCGCTCCAGGTAGTGCCGGGCCACTTGGGCCAGTAAGTCAGGCAGTGACAAGCCGTTATCCAGGGGCCGGTCGAGTATTCTGCCCGCCTTGGCACCGATCGGCGGCAGGAGCGCCTCCCGCACATCCTCGGCCACCACCTCCGGTCCCGGAGTCCAGATGGCCAGACGGTGCAGGGTGTTCACGAGCTCACGCACATTCCCCGGCCACGAGTGGGTTAGCAGGATATTTCTTGCCGATACAGAAAGATTCTTACGCTCAAATCCCGGCTGCCCGGCGTGCTCCTCGTTGACCCGCTCCAGCAGCCGGTCCAGGAGAAGATTCAGGTCACCGGGGCGCTCCCGCAGCGGGGGCAGGTGGAGACCCGCGACGGCGAGCCGATAGAACAGGTCCTCCCGGAAACGTCCCTCGGCGATCTCCTCGGCGAGCGTCCGGTTCGTCGCCGCGATGATCCGGACATCCACCTTCACCGGCCTGGTCGCTCCAACGCGCAGGACCGTGCCCTCCTGCAGTGTGCGGAGGAGCTTGACCTGGGCGGGAAGCGGAAGTTCGCCGACCTCGTCGAGGAAGAGGGTTCCCCCGTTCGCGGCCTCGAAGTGTCCCGGTCTTCGCCTGTCCGCCCCTGTGAACGCACCCTTCTCGTGACCGAACAGCTCCGACTCCACGAGTTCGGCGGGGATAGCGCCGCAGTTCACGGCCTGGAACCAGCTGTCGCGGCGAGGACCGGCCTTGTGGATCGCACGGGCGAAGAGCTCCTTTCCGGTGCCGGACTCACCCTCGATGAGCACGGGCACCGACCGGGGGGCGACCCGGCGCGCCTTGGCGATCACGCGTGCCATGGCGTCGCTGCGGTGGATGATGTCGGCGAACTCAGGTGCGTCGGGCGGAAGCCCTGCGGTCAGGTTGCGAAGGCGCTCGTCCGGGCCCCGAAGGAGATCGGGAAGGAACTCGGCCGAGATGTCGAATGGCACGGAAGCGGTCCGCACGCCATGCCTTGGCGATGACTCGATCAGTTCGGCCGGAAAGCGCGTCTTTGCCAGGATGATCCAGACCGCCGCCATTGCCGGGGTTCCGGGACTGAGATGAAAGGTGAGCCTGGCGTCCTCCCCGTGATGCTCCAGCGATTCGGTCAGAACCCGCACCGCGGCTTCGTAGATCTCACCGAATTGCGTGGGACCGGACAGCGGCTCGTAGCAGGCCGTGACGCTGGCCTGCGAGCGTGGACGGAGCCACTCAAGAAACGGGGTGACATCCTCCTTCGGGTAGTCGCTGATCAGAACAGCGCTGTCGTAGCGACCTGCGCCAAGGGCTTGGGCGATCGGCCCGAGTCCGTCCGCTCCGTTGGAGCCGTCGTCCGCCGCAAGTAGATCGGCTCGTCCAACCCAGCTGATCAGGAGGTTCATCATGGCGGCACGCTACAAGAAATCTTGTAGTCACACAAGACCTATTACCATCGCCGACCGCTTCAGACTCGTACGAGGGTGCCGTGCAGGGACTGGGAGGCCACTCGACATTCGTACCTTTCAGTACGATATTGTAGGCGTGAATGGGACGGAGTTCGTAAGGAGAGCCAGGCGCTACGCCTGATGCGGTACGCATACCCGTGCGTGCTCGCTTCCGAGGAAGACGGCGGCTACTCCGTCTCGTTCCCGCATGTGCCGGAGGCGCTGACGTGCGGTGACGATCGGGAGGATGCCCTCGCGATGGCGGAAGACGCCCTGGCGGTGGCGCTCGGGGCCTACGTGCAGTGTCGCGAGGACATCCCGGTGCCGGAACCGGCGGCTCCCGGACAGGAGACGGTCGCGGTCCCGCTGGTCGTCGCGGCCAAGCTTGCGCTCTACACCGCCATGCGCGAACAGGGGATGACCAAGGTCGGCCTGGCGCGGTCGATGGGGTTGAGCGAGGGGGCGGTCCGGAAGCTCGTGAACCCGAATCACCGCTCCCACATCAGGCAGGTCGAGAAGGCTCTCAGGAAGGTGGGGAGGCGGCTGGTGGTGGAGGACGGGACGGCTTAGTACGGCGCGATCTCCTCGAAGTCGATCTCGATGGCTTCGAAGTCGATCCCGATCAGCTGGTGTCGCGATCCCGGGTCGTCGCCAAGCGTGATGAACCCCAGTTCGGCGAGTCGGCGGATCTCGCGGATGAAGGTCCTGCGGGTGACGTCGTGGTAGGTACCCCTGACGTAGGGCGAGTTCACCAGATCCGCCAACCGGATCTGCGTCGAGGGATGCTCCGAAAAGGGGTCCGTGGGTTCCGTCTCGGTCAGTAGGTAGTCCAGCAGGGCGAACTCACGATGATTGAGCAGGTGGCGGCGCTCGCTTACCCGCATCGTGAGCGCCCGGGTCATGGTGTCCCGGTAGACCAGCCGGTTCAGCTTCGTCTTGATGAAACGGTTGATTCCTCGGAGTTCTGCCTCGAAACCGCGAAGCCCGAAGTCCACGAAGGGGGGTAGGGTCAGGAGGTGGCGCGGTGCCCGTAGGGTCCGGTGCGTGTATTCCGCT
>JAPPGI010000099.1 GCA_028874985.1 Gemmatimonadota bacterium
AGTTGCTGGGTGGGACTCGCACCCACCAGGAAAGCGCGCCTTTCCACGGCGCACTAAGAAATTAGGATTATCGATTCGGAACCGGCCGTCGATACGGCTGCGCGAATGCCCCGGGGGGCTTTTCCGCGGGCCGTCGACCGGTAGGCGCTCGAAAGGAGCGGAGGATGACCCGCCAGAAGAGAATGATCAATCCAGCGACTGTCGTCACGCCGGCGTTCGCGATGTTCGTGGCCACCGCCTGCCAGGTGGCTTGCCATGCCGAAGCGTCGGCGCAGGCGACCCGCGACAGCGCCGGCATTCGCATCGTCGACAATGCCCGTCCCGCGGATGATTCACGACTGCCGTGGCGGATCGGAAGCGAGCCGGCGGTATCGATCGGCGAGGTTTTCGGCGCGGAGGCGTACCTGCTGCATCAGGCCAACGACGCGACCATTCTGACCGATGGACGGATCGTGATCGCGAACACCGGCTCCTACGAGCTCCGTGTGTTCGATGCGGCAGGTGTGCATCTGGCCACCTGGGGACGGGAGGGGGAAGGGCCGGGCGAGTTTACGGGCCTCTCGGGTGTCGAGCCCTGGCCGGGTGACTCGGTCGTCGCGTGGAACAATTCGACGTGGATGATCTCGGTCTTCGATGCGGAAGGCGTGTTGGGACGGTCCTTCACCCTTGATTCGGAAGCCGGGGCGCTCGAACCCCGGGCCGTGCTGAAGGACGGAAGCATCCTGGGGCGGACCGGGGAAGTGGCGGGCGGCGAATGCCGGCGGTCGCGGGAGACGTACGAGCTGCGCCGTGGCGAAGGGGCCTCGCCGGTCGGGTTCGGCACCCACCCCGGCCAGGAATTCAGCGTTGGACTGATGGGAGGCATAGCCGTCCGGGGGCTTCTGCCCTTCGGGCGCTCGCCCTGGGAGGCGCAGTGGGGCGGGCGGGTCATCCTCACCACCGACGACAACTACGAAATCCGGGCCTATGACCCCTCGACCGGCGCACTGGCCCGCATCGTCCGCCGCGAGCACGAAGACCGCGCACCCACCCGCGGGGAGATCGAAGAAGCGCTGGAGGACGCTCTGAAGCGGGCCGGATTGATCGGAAAGTTCCTGGAACAGGCCGGCCGGGATTGCGGAAGCCTGCCCGTCGTCGAGCGTTTCCCGGCCTTCGGCAAACTGCTGACCGATCCCCTCGACCACCTTTGGGTGCGCGAGGCCACGCTCCCCGGCATGGACCGGCCCGCGCCGCTGTGGACGGTCTTCGACCCCGAGGGGCGGGCGCTGGGGTTCATCGAAACGCCCGACGGGCTGACGGTCTATGAGATCGGCGCCGACTACCTGCTGGGGCTTGCGACGGATGAGATGGGGGTGGAGTCGGTGCAGGTCTGGGCGCTGGAGCGGTGATTGAACGATAAGGCCGCCTACCGCCCCACCATCCCCCCCAGCGGCCGCCCGCCCAGCAGGTGGAGGTGCAGGTGGTAGACCTCCTGCCCGCCGTGGTCCCGGCAGTTGATCGCGACACGGTATCCGTCTTGCGCGATCCCCTCCTGCGCCGCCAGGTCGGCGGCCACCCGCAGCATCCTGCCCAGCAGGGGTTCGTCGTCGGTCGAGACATCGGCCAGGGTGGGGATCACCTCGTTGGGCACGACGAGGACGTGGGTCGGCGCGAGGGGCCGGATGTCGCGGAAGGCGGTGACGAGGTCGTCCTGGTGAACGATTTCGGCGGGGATCTCGCCGCGAACGATTCTCGAGAAGGTGGTGTCCTGGGCCATGTGGGTGGGGGGGGTTGAAGGGTGGGGACGGGCGCTGCGCGTGTGGGAATCGTAGTACACGGCAGGCGGCCCGGGCGAGTCCGACAGCCCGGGCCGCTTCCAACCGCATTCTCGATGTCGTGCGGGTTCATTCACGGACTCCTACCGTCCGTAGCGGTTCCGCAGCGAATCGCGCCGCTGCCGGTAGGTCGCGTACCGCCTGCCAG
The DNA here is from genome assembly GCA_028874985.1 of Gemmatimonadota bacterium. Lineage (GTDB taxonomy): Bacteria > Gemmatimonadota > Gemmatimonadetes > Longimicrobiales > Gaopeijiaceae > Bin94. The sequence goes on from JAPPGI010000099.1 coordinate 1,963, forward strand.
GCGCCTCGGCCGCATCCGAGTCGTCGCGACGGCGATCCGGTTCCCCGAACGCGGTCAGGTGGACCACCGTGTCGTCGGCGACCAGTGCGCCCGCGACCAGTCCTTCACCCACGACCCCCACGTCGCGGCCGAGGCCGACCGCGGGATGGTCGTCGAAGGTCCCCCCGGCGATCCGGTCGAGGAAGGCCCGCGCTTCACCGTTCATCGAGCCCTCCCGCCTGCCGCCGCGTCCACCCAGCACGTCGATGGCGTAGCTGCGCACCAGCTTGGGGAGGAAGGCAGCGAAGGTCGCCGGCCGGTCGAAGAGGTCCAGGCCGTAGCGTCGGCCACCCACGATGAAGACGGCGCCCACCTGATCCGGGGCCGCCTCCACCACGTTCACGTAGTCGTCCAGCGTCTCCTTGTGGCGTTCGAAGATGGCGCCCATCGCCTCGGTCGGTGAAGACGCATCCAGGGAGGCGGACTCCTCCGCGATCGAGGCCCACACGCGGCCCTGGTCGGAGCGCCTGCTGCCCCGTTTGCGGATCGAGCGCCTCACGCTCTCGAGCTTCTCCGCCCGCCCGCGGGCGTTCTGGACCCGGTCGCTCACGTCGAAGTGGGCGCTCCGGTATGCCCACCGCCCCGCCTCGACGCACGACACGGGGATGACCGTGGTGCCTCTGGCCGGGATCAGCATGGTCAGGTTCGCGACGCGGTTCTGCTTGGCGCCCACGAGTTCCTCACCGTCGACGATCAGCACGGGCAGGTCGGCCCGGTTCTCCACCTTGAGCTCGGGGACGCTGCCTCCCTCGGAGACCTCGCGTATGGCGACGAGGTCCTTCCGCAGCCCGTCCTCCAGCAGGAGGTAGTCGAACTGTCCGCGGAGTTCGGAAGCGAGCGGGAGAACGGTGAGCCCCCCGTGGGTCGCGGGGTCGCCGAGCCTCAGGCTGGACAGGGCGGTCTTGACGTGGTCCATTCGGTGCCTCCTTTTTGTATTGGCAGTAGTGACCAGTTACTTAACAGTAAACGGAAGTTGGCAGAATGTCAACAGTCGTTACCAGTGAACGACAGCTAAGATGAGCGAGACACCCAGGGGGAGGCCGAGCTACACGGCCCGGGAGCTGGAGAAGGAGACGGGTTTCGACCGCCGTACGATCGCGTACTACATCCAGGAGGGGCTTCTGCCGCGCGTGGGGAGGCGCGGGCCGCGGACGCGTTACCCGAAGCTGGCCCGGGACCGCCTTCTCTTCATTCGGCGGGTGCGGGAGGCGGAGGAGGCGGGCGAGGTCGCCGCAGTCTCGCTCAGCGACATGAGGTTGGTGTTCGAACGGGTCTCGCCGTCGCTGATCGCGGGTGTGGCCGAGGGGCGAATCGCGATCACGCCGGAGCTGGTGGAGAGGGCGTCGACGGCGTTTCGGCTCCCCGGGATGCGGCGGATGGCTCTGCAGAAACGGGTGTCTTCCCGGGGGCGGCGTGCGGCGGAGCCGCGGGTGAGGTTCTCGGAGCCGTTGGAACCGCCCGCGGGTCCCAGGCACCTGGAGGTCGCGGAAAGTGCCGGGGAGGCGGTCTTTGATCTCGCGCACGAGGAGCTTGCCGAATACCACGAAGGGATGGACGCCGACGAAGGGACGCGTGCCCGGGAAGAGGTACGTGCCTTCCGGGAAGAGGACGACTCGCCGGAGATGGAACTGGCAGAGTCCCTGGCGGACCTTCAGGAAAGGGCGCGCATGCGAAGAGCGGATGCGCCGGAATCGCTGGACACCTGGGTGCGGATCGAGGTTACGCCCGACATCGTGGTGTCGGCACGGGGCGTCGGGGACGAGGACAGGGGGCTGGTGGAGAGAGTCCGGCGGGCGATGGCCACGGTGATTTCAGCGCGCCGGCGAGGGGGACGGGGATAGGAGAGTCCGGATGATGACCTCTTCCAGGTGTCCCGCATCGCCGCGCCCCACTGTCCTTCCCAGAAGTTGGCGCTTCATCCTGCGGTAGTTCGAGTAGTCGGAGAACCCCAGGACCAGGGCGACGTTACCGGTTTTCTGCCGGCTCCATTCCGCAAGACGTTCAACGGTATAGACGCGCGCGAGGGACATGAGACGTTTGGGGCGAGGGATGCCGATGGCGGCACAGCGACGCTGGAGGGCCCGCTCGGTGAGCTTGAGTTCGGTGGCGATCCCGGAAACGGAGGAGGCTCCAAAAGCGTTGTCCAGGACGTGACGGAGCAGCTTCCAGGCGAAAGGATCACTCCGTCGCTTGACGCGGTCGATCAGGTTGTTGACCCGTCCCACGTCGATGCACCTGAGGATTGTCCCATCGATGGCGGCGGGATCATCGTCGACGCCCGGCCTCAGGTGGGCTGCGAAGGGGAGATTCACGATCTCCAGTCTCTGTTGGTCGCCGGCGCCTCCGGCAAAGTGGATGAGCGGCGTCAAAGACCAGTCGTGCGCGCTTGCCCGGGTCAGGTCCGTGGATGCGGGGTCCTCCGTGGCTGCGAATGCGGGATCGATCAGGGCGGGAGATCCCCGGTGTCGCAGGCAGAATTCGGCGAGCTCCACCCAACTCGACGCAAAGACCACGGGCGAAAGGACCCGGGAGGACCTCCCCAGGCTCTGGACGAGGAGAATCCGATCCTTGAGCCGGCGACTGACCTGCAGCGCCAGGAGCGGTGGGGCGGAAGGTCTGCTCAGACGGTCACCGTCGGGGACAGTTCCGGCCGGCGGCGGCAGATCATGACGATTCCGGTAGCGCCCAGCAATCCTACGGACACCGCCGAAACAACGCTTACCGGAACGCCCCCGAGCGGGCTGACGATTGCGAGCCCGGCCGCAATGCAGGTCCAGGAAGTGCAGAAGCCCCCGACGCTGCCGGGTGTGATCCGTCGCCAACGGGAAGGGGAACGGCCGGATGCGGGGGGAGATGCCTCCAACATGGTGGTCACGATCTCGGCCGCCCGCGACTCGGACATCATGGCATGTGGTCCGGCGATCCGGCGAATGCCGGCGACCAGGCGGGTCATTTCAATCTCGGCTTCGGTCCGGGCCACGGCTTCGACTCCCGGTTCCGGTTCCGCGAGCACACCGGATACGATCCGGTCCAGGGAATCCGCGTCGACCCGGCTGGGGTTGCCGATGCTCCACGGAATGGGCACGCCAACGGTGGGGCGCTCTCGCCAGGCCAAGGCGGCGGTCAGGGTGAGAGGAAGCGCCAACGGGCCCACCAGGACCCATATGGGGGACGCGCCGTGGTGCACGATTGCGCTCACGGCCGCCAAGAGCGGGATCAGGAAGGACGCCATCATGGCGAGGCACGCGAACCACCTCGTAGCGTTGCGGTGCCGGGGTCTCCAATGTCGGGTTGCGTGGCCGACGAGGGCGCCGGCGATTCCGGAAAGGAGGGCGAGGGCTGCGATGGCGAAGGGAATCAGGAAGCGAGCAGCCTGAAGCTCAGATTTCAGTTCCGTTGGAGCGCCTGGCGGAGGTGTGTCCTGAACGACTGGCCCGAGGGGGAGGGCGACCGCCGGGCCCACCGTGGAGAGCAGATAGGCAGCCAATGCGAACGTTACCAGAATGGCCCATGGCCGCGTTCGGGAGCCGGCCGATCCGTCGCCGGGCGAATCGAAGCGATCAAGTGACGCGGCAAACACCGAGGGAGCGACCAGCAAGGCCAATGCGACTGAGGTGGGCCCCAGCACCATAGCGAGCTTGTGGAACAAGGAGAAACTGCCTCCCATTCTGACGAAGGTGCTCAACATGTAGACGGCGTATAGTCCAGCCAGCCCCACAAACCACATGCACGCCAATCCTAGCAATCCGGCGGGGCGAAAACCCCGGATCCGACCGTGGAGATACCGAGGAGTGCGGAGAGCAGTCAATCAGACCTCAATCTCGATGAGGGACAGGAAGTTGGACCAGCCGACCCATATGTGGCAGAGACAATGTGTATCCCGCCCGATGGCGGCGCAAGATCTCGGGGAAAGGGACCCGCCAGGCGACGTGCATGCGCCACGTCCGCCCCAGCGGCCGTTTGCCTCGCTTCCCTTTCCGGCCCAGAGATTCGCCAAGCGGGCTCACGGTCTGCAATCATGGCAGGGGAATCGTCCATCGGAGCCCAAGAGCAGGAGCCCCGTCATACAGGAGTAGTACAGGATCTAGAGTCGGAGCGACACTGACCTGATTCTGGCCCACCAGCTGAGCCCTCAGCTCCGCGATTTTCCCTCTAGCCGAGAATGAGTGAATAATATCAACGATTCCCGAGGCTAACAGTCCGACATTGGTCAACAGTCCGGGTGCTTCGTCGAGCGGCAAGACCAGCTTACCGTCCTCAATGGATTGACCTATTTCGAGGACGGTACCGACCACACCGACAAGTGTGGTCAAGATGGCCCGCTTAAGCCGTTTCTTTTGCTCTGTGGCCTCAGTTAGCTCAAGAACGAGCTGCACCTGCTGCGACATGAGGTTGACAGCATCGAGTGCAGTCGAAGCATCGAGTTGGGCCGCCGGGGTCAGGGGCACCTCCGGATCTTGACATTCAGCCCCGGTAAGCCATGCGTATCCAGCTGTCATGACCAGCGATAGAATCACGGCAACGCGCGAGCGGCAGCAATATCTAGTGTGTATCGATAGCATTGTGTGACCGACCTTTGTGGTAGCAGTAGAATAGTAGGCTTCGAAGTGTTCTATTCGTTTCGTCTTTCGCAATCCAAGTGGCTTTGACAGTTCCATACCAAAATGCAGCATCTATTGCAGCAGTAGCGCTTCCCGAAACTCGTCTTCTTGCAGCAGGGGAAGAAGACGGACTCAGCCCGCTGCTGTGCCCTCCCCTCCGGCGGCCCGAACACGAGCGGCAGCAGGGCCAGGTTGGCCAGGAAGGCGACGAGGATCCAGGTTGACTTGTTCTTCATTGGTGTTCTCCTTGGGATTGGGCCACGGTCGGATCGGTGGACGTGGAAAGGGTGTTGGGTGGTTGGCCTTGGCGGGCGGTTGATTCGAGAAGGACTGTGGCGACGTGGTGGTGCCCGGCTGGGTCGGCGACGACTCCGAGGGCGCGCGACGCGGAAATGCGGTGAGGTTGGAAGTCCGCCGGGAAGACGACCCGGGAGAAGGTGGCGGGACTGCGGTCCAGGGTGGCCGTGCGCCAGGAGCGGCCGTATCCGAGAGGGTGGGCGGATCCGTCGAACTCCTGGATCCAGACCCGGCCCGGGGCGCACTTGAGATCGACGCCGATGGGGGCTTCGTCGGGGAAGACCGGTTCGGCCCTTTTCTCAGCTTCCGTTGCGGCACTCAGGATCTCGGCATCGGAAAGGCCATTGTCTCCGGCCTCGGCACGAATCCGGGAGGTCATGTACTCAAGGCGATCGTCGCGGTTCAAGGGGGGCGAACTCCACGGCAGCGTGATCGATTCCCGGGCTTCGGGGCGAGGATCGGCCGGGTCGAGGAGGAAGAGGGTGCGGGTGATGGGATCGAGAACCGCGATGCGTCCGTCGGGACATCCGTCCCACAGCGGAACGGGCACGAGCAGTGCGGCGAGCGAACGCATCGAGGCGCCCGGGAGTTCGAGCGCGAAGTCGATCAGCATATGAGGGTCACCGCCGTCGTCCGGCACCAGGAACAGGCTGCCGTTCCACAAGTCGTCGGGGTGGTTGACACCGGAGTCGTAGCGGGCGGCGACGAAACCTCCCGGCACCCCGACGGCCCGGAACGGATGCCCGAAGGTCACGGTGGCGATATCGTCGCGGATCGCCCCGAGATTGGGTGCCCGCAGCGAGGACAGCAGGTTCCCGCGACTCGAGAAGGTCAGGGCCGCCGAGAATCCCTGGTCCCAGACGGTCAGCCCCCCGTTCGGCCGACCCGGCCACACGGTGTGGGGAAATCGGAGATCGCCCGGCCCTTCTCCCGAGCGTCCGAACCTGGAAGTCAACTTCCCGGAGGGAGAGAAAGCGTGAACGAATGGGGCGGACGCCGTCAGCGCCCAGATGGTGCCGTGGATGTCCGACACATCCCGGACCTCCCACAGCGGGCTCTCGGTGGGGGACACCACGCTGAGGGAACGGTCGGCGACGAGTACGACCGGCATCTGCGCGGCATCCGGGTCCGGGCACGAGAGTACGGCAAGAACACCCAATACCGCCGGGGACGGCAAACGTGACGCGTCGCAGTGGCCGGCGTTGGCTGAGGCGCCCGGCGGTGAGACCTCCCCCACTACCGGTACAGCATGGCACGTCCCGACATCGGCCTGGTGCCGGACGCCCCAGCGCCAGAGGGTTCGCCTGCTCCTTGCCGCACGGGTGTCCTGCGCGGATTCCCGACCCCGCTGGGTGACGCGCCGGTCGCGATTCACCATCCGCTCGGTATGTGAAACCATTTCCCGTTTCGGAACTCGGCTCAGGGTGTCTCCGCAGGCCGCGAGCGCGGATCGCACTCCGCAGTCGTCGCCTTCTGCCCTCTCTAATGCAGAAGGGGTCCGAAATGGTGGGTCACTTTCCGACACTTGGTCGGTTTTTGGCCGAAAGGGCCGAGAAAAGGGCTATTTCGGGGCGTTCCAACCGCCCAACAGCTCCCGCAACTCCTCCATTTGGCGTAGACGGGTCATTCCACGGACCAGGATCATCCGAACCGCCCTCTCACTTACACCGACGATTTCCGCGGCCTCCGCGGTGGTCCTGCCCTCGAGGAGCCGCAACACGATCACGTCCCGTTCGCGGTCCGGCAGGCGGCCCAGCGCGGCGTAGACGACGCGTTTTCTCGACTCCCGCCGCGGGTCCTCGGTTTGGGGGGATCCTGCGGCAGATCCGGGGTCACCTCCCGCCTGTTCGTCGACGTTCCGGACCGGCACAACCTCGACCGCGCGCTTGCGGGCCCGCGCTTTCATCCTGCAGAGGTTCCGGCTGACCTCGAGCGCCCATGCCGCGAATGATCCGTCACGCCTGTAGGTGTCCAGGCGCTCCAGGATCCGGACCCAGCAGTCCTGGAGCAGGTCGTCCGACTGGTCGTCGTCACGGGCGTACCGGCGGATGGCCACCCAGATCCGCGGACTGAGCTCCCGTACCAGTTCGGTCAGCAACTCGGGATCGCGGGCGTGAAGGCGCTTGAGATCGAGGTGATCGGTAATCGGTCCGCGCTTCCCCGTTGATGGTCGGCGGGGCCTCGCCACCCGTTCGGTTTTGAGTTGCGCGTGGCGTTCAGTTCCCGCTCATCCTGGACGTCACGCAGCCCCTGAATGCCGAATTGCCGTAGTCTGCCCTGTGGTCACCATCGCTCCACTCCCTGATGGTGATTGTGTCGGGAAGGGAAACTACCCGGTCGCGGCGCTCAGAGCGAACCGGCCGTCGACCAGGGTGCGGCGTGGAAAGTGGGTGACTTGCGACTCACAGCGGAGGTGGGGGCCCGCGGCGCCACGAGCGCCGGTGCGCTTGCGGGTCATCGCTGGTCTTGTCCGGGCCCGCGGTGGACGGTGTCGACTGCGATGGCGGCGATCGCCTTGTCGATTCTCTCCAGTTCCGCGCCATGGTCGTGGAAGCGCAGCACACCGTCCGAATCGAATACGAATGCCCAGGGCGTCCTGGCGACCAGAGCGTGTTCCCGGCTGGTGTCCGGAAACCGGGAGACGCTCAGCAGCTCGACCCGCCAGCCGAAACGCCGGGCGTAATCGGCCGCCGCTCCAGGAGGATCTCGCGTCAATGCGATTCTACGCACTCCGGATGTCCCGGAATCAGGGGTGGCGAAGTGGCGGCCCCACACGGGAGCGACGTCGTCGGAGAATCCGCATTCCGAATGAAACGCGTATAGAACCGTGACCGCGCCCGGTTCCTCTCGCAGGGGAACCGTGGTCGCGGTGCCTTCCTCGACATGACCGCTCAGGAAACCGAGGGTGTCTCCGACGCGTACCTGCGCCGCCGGAGGTCCGGGATCGTCGCGGGGCGTCGTCCGGAACGCCAGATAGAGACTCTGGCCCACGATCGCCGACACCAGAAGGATCAGCGCCGCGTTCTGCATGCGTTTCATCCAATGGCCTCCTTCGCCACCCGGGTCCGTGGTCCGAGTGGCCTCACCCGGTGCGATCCCGGAATCGGGGACGCGAGACCCGATGCCCGCGCCGGGATCATCGCGTGACGACTTCGGCGCGTTCGATCACTGTGCCTTCCTGGACCGCGTCCACGATCTCCATCCCCTCGACCACCTCGCCGAAGACGGTGTAGTTGAAATCCAGCCGCACGTTGTCCACGAGATTGATGAAGAGCTGGGCGTCGCCGGTGTCGCGGCCGCGCGTCGAGAGGCCCACGGTGCCACGCCAGTGGGGGTGGTCGCTGATCTCGTCCCGGGTGTAGGGGCCGTCGCCCGCGTATTCGTTTGCGTGCGGGCTGCCGCCCTGAATGACGAAGTTGGGGACGACACGGTGGAAGGTCAGGCCGTCGAAGTAACCCTCGCCGGCGAGGCGCGCGAAGCGGTCGGCGTTGGTGGCGGCGAGGTCCGGGCGAAGCGCGATCACGATGTCGCCGAGGTCGGCCAGGCGGAGGCGGACTTCGGTGGCGGCCAGCGCGCCGAGTCGGGAGGCGTCCGGGGTGGGGGCGCGGGGAAGCCGCGCGGGCGCGGCCTCGTGGACCGTCCCGGTCGACTCGGTGAGCAGCGCGGCCGCCAGGTCGGCCACGAAGGGGTCGAAATCGTTCAGGTACGGCGAGAGGTCGTCGCCGGAAAACCCGCCCACGGCGCCGATCGCCTCGAGGAGCGCGACGCGGGCGTCCCGTTCGGTCTCGCGCCGGGCGGCGGTGAAGCGGGCGAGCGCTTCCAGCAGTGCGGAAACCGGCGTCCGGGCGACGGCGTGGTCGACCAGGAGGCCTGCGGCGGTCATCACGAGCTGAGGGTCGTCGCTCTCGAGAGCGGCGAGGCAGCGGTCGCGGCTTCCCGCCCCCACCACCGCCCCCAGCCCCCGCAGCGCGGCCTCGCGCACGTTCGGGTCCTCGTCGCCGCCGAGGTCGTTCAGCACATCCACCGCTTCGGCCCTGGCGGCCGCCCGCGCCGCCCACGCCCTCACGAACGGGTTGCGGTGCCGCGCGAAACGCCGGATCCGGTCGCCGGCCTCACTCGGCGCGATCCCCGCCAGCGCGTGGAGCGCCCGCGCCGGCCCGCGCCAGTCGCCTCCCGCTTCGTCCAAGGCCGCCACCCGGCTCGCGAGCGTCAGTCTCTGCCTTTCCGCCTCCGGACACGGGTCCGCCAGCAGCCCGAGGGCGGTGGTCGCGATATGCGGACCGGGGTCCGCGACCGCGTCCAGGATCGCGGTGCACCCTTCGTCCGGACGGAGCAACCGGTCGTAGGCCCGCAGCGCCTCCACCCGGACCCGGGGATCGGAATTCCGGAGACCTACCCGGACCAGGGCGCCGGCCCCCGTCCCGTATGCCGCGGCCCCGATCATCACCTGGCGGCGCACCGCCCAATCCTCGTCCGCAAGCAGGTTGACGGCGTGTTCGAGCGCCAGCTGGTCCGTGTGGGTCAGCGCTGCGACCGCGAGTCGGCGGATGCGGGCGGCGACCAGCCGGCCGGCGGTGCCGGGCCCGGTCCTGGATAGCGCCGTCAGCGCGGCCACAAGCTCAGGCGACGGCGAGTCCTCCGTCCCGCCGCCCCGCGCGAAGGCCTCGAGGCCGCGAGCCAGGCCCAGCCGCGCGGCCAGTCGAGGGTCTTCTCCCAGGTTCTCAACCCTGCGCACCAGCGCGGCGAACGCCGCCCCGGCCGTCTCCCTCTGCCCGGAGTCCGCGAACGCCAGGCGGCCCAGGTTCGTCCCCAGGCTTCCCAGCACACCAGGATCCGATTCGCCGTCCATCCGTGCGGCCAGAGCCGGGAGCACCTCGCCGGGGTCTCGTCCGAAGGCGGTCTGGGCCAGAGCCGCGGCGGCCGCGGTCCTCACCCCGGGGTCCGGATCGTCGAGCATGCCGTGCAACCGCCCGGCCCGATCCGGGTCCTCCAGGCGTCCGAGCGCCCGCACCGCTGCTCCGCGGATCTCCGGATCCACACTGCCCATGTGCGCCAGCACGCGGTCCAGACCGGCTTCCCCACGCGCATCCTCCTCCGCGATGATCCCGGCGTAGGCGCTGTCCGCCTCGGAGGGCTCGGGGTCCGCGTCGCCGCAGCCGGCGACGGACCAGGCGGAGACGGTCGTCAGGAACCGGCAGGTTGCCGCCACCCTGCCGACCCGGAGGAGACTTCCGCGCGGCTCGCGGAATATCCCGCCGGTTGCGGCCGGAGAAGCCCCGGTGCCGGATCTGCCCGCTCCCGCGTTCACGATATCGGGCCCGCTCGCCCGTAAGGGTCCCAACCGAACCGTTCCCACGACGCTTCTCCCCGGTCGTCGAATTCAACGCCCTCGTCTTCCAGCAGCGCCCGCTGTCGCTGGGCCAGCCCGGAAGCGCGCGAGGTCGAAACGGCGCCCCGGCGGTTCACGACCCGCCACCACGGCACATCGGTGCGGAGGGGCAGGTGGCTGAGCGCGTAGCCCACTCCGCGTGCGGCCCGGGGCTCTCCAGCCAGGACCGCGACGCTCCCATAGTTGGTGATCCGCCCCTTGGGGATCCGCCGCACACAGTCGTATACTCTCTCGGAAAACGCGCTCATCGGGCGCAAAGCTATTCCCGGCCGCCCGGTCGCGCTACGATTCGGGGACCGCCGGGCACTGCCGGCGGGTAACGGGAGGACCGGAGTGTCTGTCAGTCAGGCGGAGCATACAGGTGACAAAACGGAGCAGACCGCTGGTAAAGTGGACGATACACGTGGTAAGGCGGAGTATGCGGTGCGCCGTGGAAAGGCGCGCCTTCCTAGTGGGTGCGAACCCCACCCAGCAACTG
>JAPPGI010000062.1 GCA_028874985.1 Gemmatimonadota bacterium
TTGGCGTTGCAAGTGCCTCGATTCCCGCGAATCAGCCATTATTCGAGGTCCCCCCTTGTCGTCTCCCGTCAGCGGCTTGTACGCGGCGGGCGGAATCCCGTCTTCGAGGACCCCGGGATCGAGGACGCCGATCAGGCTGTCGCCCAGAGCGATGTGGGCGTCGAGGAACGTGAGCGGCTTGCCCGGCTCGATGGTCTCGATCCAGAGCGCCGTCTTGCAGAGCTCGACGGCGAGCGGATTCCGGTCGACCCCGTAGACGCAGTGCTGCACGACCTCTCGGAGCGCGTGTCGGCGCGTCCCCTCGTCGGTGGCGTCGTCGTCCACGTCGATGCGCGCGATCTCGGCGGCGAGCCGCCGGGCGGCCGCGAGCAGAAAGTGCCCCGATCCGCAGGCCGGATCGAGGACCCGGAGATCGAGGATCGCCGCGCGCGGATTCTCCGGCCGGTCGGCGATGGCCCGTGCGATCACGGGGTCGAGGGTCGTCCTGACGAGTTCGCCCACGAGGCTGGGCGGCGTGTAGTAGGATCCGCTGAGCTTCCGCGCCGATCCTCTCGTTTTCGTTTGCCCGCTTGCATCCCCGGCGAACGCGAACCGCCACGGCGAGGCGTGCACGTCGATGACGGGCTGAAGTTCGAGGAGGCTCTCGTAGACCGACCCGAGTTCTTCGGTGTCCATGTCCCGGTAGTTGATGCGGGCGAGGCTTCGGCCCGAGAGCGACGGGAAGAACGCGAGCGTGCGAACGGCTTCGAGCAGCCGGTCGTTCGCGATGGCCGCCTTGTCGAGGTCCGGGCACTGGTCGTCCCGGTACAGCCCGCCGAGGGCTGGCAGTCCGAGCCCCGGCGCGCCGCGAGCGAGGGCGCGGAAGGTGACCTGGAGTCCCTGCCAGAGATCCGAGTTCCGGTCGTAGTGCCGCCGCCTAAGTGCGCGTTCGCGAAGCCGCGAGAGCGCGTAGCCCTCGGCGTAGACGCCGCGCTCGCGGCCGGTGGCATCGGGATCGTGAAGGAGGTCGCGTTCCTCGGCGGTGAACAGGAAGAGCATCCGGTAGACGAGTCTCAGAAGCTGCTGGAAATAGTCCTCCGGTGTCAGCCCGCCACCCTCCAGAGCCTCGCGCAGTTGACGGTTCGCCGGATGCCCGAGGAACCCGTTCCCGAGTTGGCGGAGTGCGGCGGTGACGCCCTCGCGGAGGTTTTCCCGCGCACGTTCGCCGGTCTCGTGCGCTTTGGTCCGCCACGTCTCGATGATGCAGCCGGAGGGCTTGCCGTTCGCGGGCCGGAACCTGCTTGCGTGGGCGGCGAGCCAGAGTGCCGCGAAGTCCGGATACAGCTCTTCGGTAAACACGAGGTCGAGATCGGCCTCGATGTAGGACGGCCGCGTGAGGCTCGGGTTGTCCCGAAGGATGCGCAGCCTGGACCCGTTCGAGATCACCCCCCAGAGCGCGGCGGCATCGGCGTTCAGGTATTCCTGCATCAGGGCGTGCGGGGCCAGCCGCCGCCCGTTGCCGCCCAGTCGCGGATCGGCCCTGTCGAGGTCGAAGTCGCGGGTCACCAGAAGCAGCGGAACCGCGCCGCCGCAGGCTCCGTGCGTGAGCCTGAAGACGCGCTCTTCGAGCGTTACGTCCCCGGCGGCCGCCAGATCTTCGTATCCGAGCAGCGAACGCAGGAACGGGACGAGCCAGTCGTCCACGCCCACCCGGGACGCCTGGAGGTCGCGCCTCGGACTGCGCCGGGCGTAGCGCGAGTACAGGTCGGTGCCGATCGTCCAGTACCTAGCGATCTCATCCTTGATCGAAAGCGACTTCGAGAGGCCGTAATCGGCACCGCTCTGCCCCGGTGCCTGTAGGGCGGCCACCTCGGTCAGGAACTCGGGCGGCAGGATCCCGCCCTCGATCCTGAGAGCCGTAAAGCCGCTTCCGTGCCGTGCGCGAGCCATTTTCAGAGCGCGGCCATGGGCATGAGGACGTACACGCCGATGGTGTCCACGGGCAGGGCCGGGACGACCTCGTAGCGCTCGCCCCGGATGTCGCTCGCGTCGCGGATCCGGCGATGGTCCGCAAGCAGTTGCCGCGCGCGATCCTGGGCGAGACGCTCGAACGCGGGTTCGAGGGACGGCAGGGCGGCGAGGGCCTGACGGATCAGGTGCGTCTTCTGCCCGTCGGCCATGTTGCGGCCCGGTTCGAGCGAGAGCAGCGACAGGGCATCGCCGTCGGACAGCAGCTCCGGTGCGGCCCCGCCACGTACGGCGACGCCGAGGCACTCCTCGGCGAGCAGCGACTTCGCGGGCGCGTCCCCGTTCTCGCCGCGCCTCGCGATCCGCAGGTGGCTTCGCAGCCGGAGGAGGTAGAGGACCGTGCGAGTGTCGATCCCGCTCGCGAACGCAGCGCACGCGCGGGTGCCGATCCGGGTTTCACCATAATCGGGCGGGGGCTCCGCCACGTACGTCGTGCCTTCCGGAGAGAACCCGCGCCTCGGAGCCGAAGTCGGTGCCGGTGCATCCCGATCGAGGGCCTGCTCCGCCACATGGTCCGCAAGCACGGCAACGAGCGGATGGGCGCGGTGTGTGATGACTGCGCCTCCCGGAGCGCCCTGGTCGAACGCGAGCTTCACGGTTTCCCTGAACCCGATGGCGGCGAGGCGATCCTGAAGCGGTTGCGGAAGGTGGCGCACGGGAAACCGCCAGTGGCCGTCGCGCCGGTCGAGCGGCGCGCCGAGGCGCTCCGCGGACTGGCGCACGAAGCGCTTCACGTCCTTCTGGCCTCCGAGGGCGGAGACGGCCCTCTCCCATTCCGGCCACACGTCACCGGGCCGTAGCCGCCGCTGGGCGAACACGGTCCGCGACACCTTGTCCCTGGCCAGCGTCCAGGCGGCTTCGACCTCCTCTTCGGTCCGGTCGAGTTCGAGTTCCCCCTGATCCGCCCATGAGTCGGTCCGGGCGTGGAGGAGCACGGCCCGCATGATCGCCTCTACGACCTTGTTGTTGTCGGCCGGCGTGGGCACCGAGACCCCGAGTTCCTTTCGGATCTTCTCGGCCTTGCGGACGATGACCCGGAGCACCGCGCCGTCAACCGGGTTGTCCCGGCCGTAGAGCATGAGGGCGCGCACGACCGGCGAGCGCTGTCCGAACCGGTCCGCGCGGCCCTCGCGCTGCTCGTGCCGGGTCGGGTTCCACGTCAGGTCGTAGTGTACGACGGCGTCGAAATGGGTCTGAAGGTTGACGCCCTCGGACAGGCAGTCCGTCGCCACCAGGACCGGGGTCGCGCCGTCGTCGAGTTCCCCGAGGGCGTCGATCCGCTCCTCGCGCTGGTCGGGTGTGAGTTCGCCCGTCACCACGAGGATGTGCGGGCGGTTTCGCCGCTTCCCGCCGAGCGCGGCCCGCAGCTGTTCGCCCACGTAATGCGCCGTCGCGATGTAGCGGCAGAACACCACGGGCGAAAATCCCGCATCGACCAGACGCCGAACCTCGCCGTTCAGCACCTTGAGCTTGGGGTCCTTGCCGGGACCCCTGAGACCGTCGGCCTCGGCGATCAGTCTCCGCAGGGACTCGGTGCCCTCGGGGTCGTCCACCGTCCCCGCGGGCACACTCTCGCTGAGCACGAGCGAGTCGTCGTCCGCCTCGTCCATGACCGTGTCGCGCGCGGCAAGGTCGAGATCGGCGAGTTGGCCCTCCTCCGTCTCCCCGGCGGCGGCCTCCATCCTCGTTCTGAGCGCGAGCGAAGCCGCCGCCGGGCTCGAAGATGCGCACCGCAGCAGCGCGAGCGCCGCCCACCACGACATGCGCTGTTCGAGCTTCGTGCCCCCTTCCGCGCGCCGGACCATCTCCCTCGCATAGGCGAGCACATGCTGGAACAGCTGGCCCCATTCGCCGGTGAGCCGGTAGGTGGCTTCCCGGGTCTCGCGCACGGGAAAGCGTGTGTCGTCCCTCCACTCGGCGATGTCGCCGCGGCGGCGCTGGACGAAGTGCAGCGCGAGTTCCTCGCGGAGCGCCCGGCGCGCGTCGCCCTCGGGCGTGTCGGCCAGCCGCGCGAAACGCGGGTCCAGAAGGCCCAGCAGGTTGTGGAAGGCCGTGTCGTCGCCCGAGTGCGGGGTCGCGGTCAGGAGCACGATCCCCCTCGGCGGGCGCGCCTCGGCGAGTCCCTTGAGCAGTTGGTAGCGCTGGTGGCGGGTGTTCGTGTTCGCCCGCACGCAGGTGTGCGCCTCGTCGACGATCACGAACTCGGGACAGGCTCGGAGAAAGTCGCTGCGCCGCCGGTCCGACTTGATGTAGTCGAGCGAGACGACGGTGTGCGGATAGACCTCGAAGACGGACTCGTCCGGCCTGAGCCCCCGCTCCAGCCGCGTCGCCGTCCCGGTGCGGACGACCTCCGCGTCGATGGCGAACTTCTCGCCGAGTTCCGCCCGCCACTGGTCGCAGAGATGCGGCGGGCAGATGACCGTGAGCCGCTCGATCTCGCCTCGGTCGAGAAGCTCGCGCGCGATGAGTCCGGCCTCGATCGTCTTGCCGATCCCCACGTCGTCGGCCACGAGGAGCCGGATGGGGTCGAGCTTGAGCGCCATGAGCAGCGGAACGAGCTGGTACGCGCGTGGCTCGACGTTCAAGTTGCCGAAGCTCCTGAACGGACCGGCCCCCGCCCGGAGCTTGAGGCGAAGCGCGTCGCGGAGCAGCAGTGCCGCCGCCAGGGAACCGGGCGCATCGGGATTCGGCGGGTCGAACGTGGCGGGCACGGGCCGCTCGGGTTCGAGCGGTAGATAGATGAGCGTGGCGTCGTCCTCGGCCCCGCCCAGCGGCCGGAGGCGCAGGAGGTCTTCGCCGGTCTCCGGCAGGACCACCCACTCGCGGCCCCGCACCCGGACCAGATCGCCCGGCTTGAACGCGAGCCCCGGATCCGTCACCGCGCGCCGCTCCGTTCCCGCTATCCGGCCGAGGAATCGGCGCCCGGTCCGAAGACCCAGGCGTATTCGCGCAGCACGGCTTCCCACTTCGTCCGGTCCGCTCCGAACCGCACGACCGTGTAGCCCGCGTCCTCCAGCCGGCGCGTCGTCTCCGCGTCCGCGCGCCGCCTGAGTTTCCCGTCATGGTGCGGGCCATCGATGAACACCACCGTCTGGTGGCCGGAGTAGGCGAAGTCGGGCCGCGTTCCGAACTCCTCAAGATAGGGTTGCACCCTGTCGGGCCGCCGGTAGCCGCCGAGGCTGACAAACGTGAGCCAAGCCCTCTCCAGCGAGGAGCCGGAGAAGGCCTTCAACTCCGCCGCTGTGTCGCCCGCAGCCGCGGGAACGGACAGGCTCTTCCGCTCACTGCGGATCAGGCGGCAGAACAGGTCGCGCATCTCCTCGTTCTGCCTGTCGATCACCGAATGATCGGGCTGGTTGTAGTAGCCGAGCAGGCAGCGGTAGCATCCGGCCTCGCACCCGTCCTCGACGTTGTCGAGATCATCCACGCCGCTCCAGGCACCCGACTTCGACTTGTAGTGGCAGACTTGGAGCGCCCGCCGGGCGATCCGCCCCAGCGCGCCGGGATCGCTCGCGATGCGCGTGAGCACGCCCGCGCCGCCTTCCGAGGCCTCGTAGAACAGGATCGTCGCGCGGTGCTCGCGGTCGGGCAGAGGTTCGGCGGCAAGCTCCGCCTCTTCGATCTGGAACTCGCGCTCGATGCCGCGCTTGAGCGCGTATTGCAGCGAGACCATGGCCGCCTCGGAAAGTTCGATCCCCGGGCGCAGAATCAGTACGTTTCGGGTGTCGCGCACGAACGGCGTGATGCGCTGGACGGTCCCTCCCCCGCCCACTCGGTCGTCCTCGGCATCGGTCGGCGCTTGCGGGTCGCGGGTCCACTCGCCGGTGTTCGTGTCCACGCTGAAGCCGTAGACGGACTTCTCCCGCCGCCGGCGCCAGCCAAGGTTGATGCGCCACAGCGTCGCGGCGGGGCTGTAGCGGAGTTCGAGCAGCGTCTCCCCGGCCTCCTCGACGGCGAACGCATCAACGCGTGCGCGTCCCTCCTCCTCGCTGAACCGCAGCGTGGTCACCATCTCGTAGCCTTGGCGCTGGCGCTCCTCCTCGTCAGAGGTGATCCGGTTCGCCCTCCGGGTCGAGACCTGTTCGATGCGGTAGAGGTTCAGAACGGCACGCCCGCCGTCGAGCCGCGCGTCGCAGTTGGCGCAGCGCTCGAACTCCTTCTGGTCCCCGAAATGGCCGTAGCCGCAGGCCGGACAGATCCGTGCGGCCTCGACCGGAAGCCTTGACGTGGCCGTCGCCGCCGCCTCATCGCCGACGGTCAGGATGGCGCGCCGGACCCGGTACGTGCTGCCCTCGTGGTAGATGATTGACTGGGGGCCGAACTCGGTCAGCCCGAGGAACCGCGGCCTGCTCAGGAATGAGTCGCGCGCCACCCTCCTGTGGCGTCCCGGGATGAACGCCATGAGCGGCAGGCGCGGGAAGTTGTAGCCGGGCAGGAACCCCTCCGCGGCCAGATAGCGATAGGTGTAGAAGTCGGAGTTCATGGTCGCCCGGCTGCCGAGAAGCAGATTCTGCTGCGTGTAGGCCTCGTCGTACCGGGCCTTCGCCTGGCGGCGCTCCTTCTCAGTCGCGGCGGCGTTGTTGATGACTTCGTTGGCGACCCGGATCTGGCTCGCCGTCGCGCGGAACAGCGAGCGCCACCGGTCGAACGACTCGTCCAGCCTTCGTTCCGCCGACTTCATCGCGCCCGGCAGCCAAGTGGCCGTGTACCACGGAGCCGCGCGCCCGGCGAGATCCTCCTCCAGGGTGGCGAGGATGCGTTCGGCGCGCCTCGTCGCCTCCCTCACGGCGAGGCCGGAGCCGATCTGCGCCGCGATCTCCTCGTGGAGGGGCAGCTTCTCGGACCGTTCCCGGTCGAGCACGTCGCGCACCGAGGACCCGAGCTTCACGCCCGTCTCCCCCAGCCAGACCGCTTGCAGGTGGCTGCGGATCAGGTCCTCGTTGGCGAGATCGATGCTGGGCGGATTGACCTCGCCCGCCACCGCGCGCGTCGGATCGGCGAAGAAGTACTGGTCGTGCGGCGAGCGGGCGGCGCAGTAGGTCACGACGAGCGCCGGCTGTCCGCTCCGGCCCGCCCGGCCGCTCCGCTGCGCGTAGTTGGCCGGAGTCGGCGGAACGTTCCGCATGTAGACGGCGTTGAGCGTCGCGATGTCCACGCCCAGTTCCATGGTCGGCGAGCAGAACAGGATGGGCAGGCCTCGGGTTCCGGAGTCGGCCAGCCCCTGCCGGAACCGGCGTTCCCGCTCCTCGCGGTCCTCCGATTCGACCTGCGCCGTGTGTTCGCGGGCCTCCAAACGGTGGAACAGCCGGTCGTCCGAGCCCAGGAGTCCGGCCACATTCTCGTAGAGGTCGCGGAAGAACGGGTTCGCGCCGCCCTTCGCCTCGCCTTCGTCCGCATCCCTACCGCCCGAGGCCAATCGCCATTCGAGCGCCGAACCGTCGATCCGGTATCCGACGCGCCCGCCGTCGAGTTCGGATGACTCGACGTAGCCGTATGTGGTGAGGACCCCGAGCACATCGTCGATCACTTCGTTGTAGACGCTCTCGTCAAACTTCTCGGGATAATGCGGGTTGTCCGTTCCCCAGTACTGGGTGGACTTGACCTTGCGGCCGAAGGCCGAGCGGTCGGATACGTGGTGCGTCCGGTGCTCGGACCTTCGTCCGCGGGCGCTCGGTCGCGGAACCATGTAGGCGTGCGAGAACGGGACTTCGTCCTCGGACAGTCCCCAGGGCTCCTTCAACTCGTTGTAGCTCCGGTTGCGGATCCGCTCCTGGTGGTTCGGATCGAGGTAGATCGTCTTGATGCAGAGCGCCCTCCGCATGCGTTCCAGAAGCTCCCGGACGAGGTCGAACCGGACTTGGGGTGGAATCGATCCGAGCAGCGGATGGCGCGCGCGCCACTCCTCCTCGTCCTCGCAGCACTCGTTGAGCCCCCGGTAGCCGATATCGAGCAGTCCGAGCTGCTCGATGTTCGGGTTGTTGATCCGCCAGCCGCGTTGCAGGTCGAAGTAGAGCCGGTAGCCGAGCACGTCGCGGAGCGCCTTGAGCGTGTTCTGGGCCTTGACGCCCTTGGCGAAGGGGTTGGCGGAGTAGTCCGAGGGATCGAGACGCAGATGGAAAAGCACCTTCTGGGTCAGGGCCTCGTCGGTCAGGGGCTCGCCGCCCGCAGCTCGCATTGCCGCGAGCAGCGCGCCCCGAAGCAGCAGGATCTGCAAGAAGTCGTTGAAATGGCCCGCCTGGAGGCTCGCGTCCTGCCGGTTGTCGGTGAACGCCAGCAGCTTCTTCGTCTGCTCGTCGAGATCGGTGCCGATCAGGTGCTTGAGCGCGGACAGCGCGAGGATCGTCGTCGCCGAACTCCGGCCCTCGCTGGACAGGCCCGACAGCTTCGTGAACTCGTTCCGCACCGTGCCGTCGAAGCGGGCGTCGCAGTCGGGGTTGAGGCAGAACCGGAACGCCTCCGGGACGTAGTGCGCCGCCAGGCCGTTGGCCGTGACGGACCCGTTGGGATCGACCCGCACCCAACGGGGGCGGCGGCCGCGGAAATGCCGCTTCAGCCGCGCCTCGCCGCCGGGGTGTTCCAACCAGTCCTCCGGATACCGGTCGAGGTCCGAGGCGTCGCACATCCTGGCAGGATCCGGCATGAGGTAGCCGTACTGGACATCCTCCTCATCCGTGGACCGTTCGGACAGTTCGCGCGGCTCGAAGGCGGTGGGATCCCTCCCGGACAGGCTGGCCCAGACGGGCACGTATTCCTGTCCGCAGGTCCGGCAAAAGGAGAGCGACCAGAGCGGCCGTTCGCGGTCTCCAGGCTTAAACTGCTGGCCGTCGAGCGTCACGTATCGCACGCCCGGACCTTCGAGCGTCGCATACACGTTCCATGCGCCGCTGATGAACTGATGGAGCCGGAAGGCTAACAGGCTCCCTCCCTTGTCGTTCCGGCTCCGGTGCGCCGCAAGCAGGAAATCGGCAAGGCGGCGCCGGCAGCGTTCGGCTTCGAGGCCGCTGTCGACCGCCAGAAGCTCGGACGCCTCGTGGATCGAGAGAGGACGCGAGAGTCGGACGAGCTTCCCGTCCCGCTCTTCAAGGCCCAGCTTGTGTTCGACCCAAGCCGTCAACGGGTGCCCCGCCAGCTTGTCGTAGTCGGGGCCTCGCGGGACGCCCGCTTCGACGGCTGCCCGAAGATCGGATCCGCTCACGACATCGGACCGTTCGGTCACGGGCCGGAGCGTCTCCGTCACCACGTTGGCCGAATCAACCGGTGCGCCGAACAGCTGGCTCGCGATGTCCGCCACCGCCTCGTTCCGCGACTCCTCCGAGCCCTCCGAGGCCATCGTCGCGGAGGTGCCGATGCAGAGCAGCCGGTCGTTGAACCGTTCACGCACGCGGCGCACGAGCATGGCCACGTCCGCGCCCTGCCGGCCCCGGTAGGTGTGAAGCTCGTCCAGCACCAGAAACCTCAACCCCTCGGCGTGGCGGCGCACAGCCTTGTCGGTCTCGTGGAATCTCGTCATGAGGAGTTCGAGCATGACGTAGTTCGTGAGCAGGATGTCCGGAGGATTCTTGGCGATCCGTTCGCGCTCCTCGTTCGATTCCTGGCCCGTGTAGCGAGCAAAAGTGACCGGCTCGGAGCCCTCGCCGTAGCCGAGCCTCAGGAACCTGTCGAGTTCCTCGCGCTGGCTGTTGCAGAGCGCGTTCATCGGGTAGACGACGATCGCGCTGATGCCCGCTCCCCCGCCCCCGTGCCCCGCTTTCCGCCGCCGCAGCACGTCGTCCACGATGGGGATGAAGTAGGCGAGCGATTTGCCCGAGCCCGTTCCCGTCGTAAGCACGTAGCTCTCGCGCCGCCTGGCGATCTCGATCGCGTCGGCCTGGTGCCGATGGAGGCGCAGAGGATTGCCGGACTCGTCGTCGCCACTCTTGAGTTGGAAGATGTTCGCGCACTCGCGATGTAGCGTGCCCCCGGAAACAAGCTCGTCGATCCAGCCGCCCGGCTCGAAGCTCGGATTCAACTGGATGAGCGGCGCGGGCCAGAACCGGCCCGCGGCGTAGGCCCCGTCCACTGCGCGCGAGATGTCGGCCGCACGGATGCGCGTGAAGCTCCGGGAGAACCGCGAATACTCGGCTACGAGCTCGTCGCGGAAGGCGAAGACATCCATTGACGGATCCCTACAGGCCCATCGCCAACGGCGTGTTTGTGCCGGCCTCGCGCATGGCGCACCACCGGATGCCAACGGTCGGAGGGCTCACGGTCGAGAACTCTCGGATGCCGAACACTCCGGCGCGAGCGACCGGTGAACACCTGCCCTGAGGCGCCGGAGAGAGTCTTCCAGTGGACGCAAGGGGCGAGTCATGCGAGCATGAGGCGCTCGCCCTTGGGCTCCGGGACGGGCCGCCCCAACTCCCGCGCCCGGTCGATCCAGAACTGCATCGCGTCCTTGATGTTCCCCAACGCGGCCTCCTGGTCGGCTCCGTGCGCCATGCACCCGGGCAACTCGGGCGCTTCCGCGACGAAAGCCTCGTCTTCGTTGCTCCAGTAGAGGATGATCTCGTATTTGAACATCAGTCGTCCGCTCCCAGCTTGTACTTGAGGATCAACCGCCGAACCTGCCTCACCTGGTAGGGCTTGGCGTGGCCGCCCCGCCTCTGGAGGTTGACGATCTCCACGATGCCTTCCTTGTCGAAGAGGTGGTGGCTGCCGCGCACGCGCTCGTCGAATCCAAGATACCGCATCAGAGCCCGCAATTCATCGAATCGGATGTTCCCGTCCGAGCGGCCCCCGAGGATGGTCCGGACCAGCCGCTCGCGGCGACTCATGGGTTAGCTGCCCCTACCGGCATGTAGACTCCCCGGGGGATGCGCGGGAGCCGATCCGAGCGCACGAGGCGGGATAGCGACCGGACCACCGCGGCGCGGTCGCCGAAGTGCAGCAGGTCGTCCCCCCGTAACGGCGTGGCCTCGGCATGCTCCATGGATCCGCCCAAGGCAGGCTGTATCATCGCGTTCGCGTTCTCCGTCGCAAGTCGAAGCGGTCCAATCAATATATGGGGAGTCCGCACTGTAGCGACTCTCGGGGGCGAACGGCCCGGCCACCGCCCGCCGCCATGTGTCCCTGCCCGCGATGTACGACGGACCAACCCGTCTCTCCGGTCCTCCCTTCCGGCCAATCCGGCCATGTTCCGCCCCACGGGGGCCGACCGTGTGGCCGAGCTTCGCATCGCCGCTTCTGGAGTTCCAACGGGGGTGTTTCGCCGCCCCATTGGCGGAGCCTTCCGAGAAGCCTGACCCAACATGACCCATCATGATATCCCATAACCACTTAGCCGATCTATCAGCAGTTGACGCTCTTGAAAACATGCATTCACCGTTATGGGCATCGACGCAGAAGAAACGGCGGTCATGGCAACGCTGGAGGAGCTATTCAAATCGCGGGTGAACGCGTTTCGCGAATGGCCGGGCCTGAGGCCTTCGCCATTGGGCAAGGGGGCACTGGGCAATCCGGGTCGCCGGATCGAGGCCGGATGTTCGCGGTCGCTCAGGACGACGGACCGGGTTCCGGCGTTCATCGGCAACCACGACCGGGAGACAGGCGGTGCCCGGGATCCTCCCCCCTCGCCCTTCGTAGCGGACGCCATCAACGCGAACGGGGAGGCACGACCAGGAGGAGAAGCATGACCGAGAACCCCGAACAGCAAATGGGACCGCCGACCCGCTTCCTGCGGATGTCGGAAGTGCAGGCTCGGACCAGCCTCTCGCGAAGCACGATCCGAAGGTGGGTCAAACAGGGGATCTTCCCTCAGCCGATCGCGCTGGGCGAGCGCGTGCAGGGCTGGATCGAGGCAGAGATCGACCAGTGGATCCGCGAACGGATCGTGGCAAGCCGGGGCGTCGGAGAGACCGTCGCCCATTGAACCCTTCAGGGAAAGGAAGGAAACGATGAGAACGTTGCTGACGACGATGCGGGGAGCCGCGTGGGCCGTGCTGCTCATGCTGACGCCCGGCGCGCTCCACGCGCAGGGCACGAGCCCGTGGGTGGACGCGGTGAACGAGCTTCAGACGCAGTTCACGGGGCCGATCGCGCGCGGGCTGTCGCTGATCGCGATCGTGGTGGGCGGGCTGATGTTCGCGTTCGGCGAGGGCGGGAGCAAGCGCACGCTGGCGGGGATCATCTTCGGGATCGGCATGGCCGTGGGCGCCGTGAACTTCCTCGGCTGGCTGTTCTGATGCGTGGCCTCACGCGCTGGCCGGGCTACGCCGCGCTCAACCGTCCGCTCACCGTGCTCGGCGTGGAGCGGCGTCTGTTCCTGCTGGGCGCGACGCTCGCCGTCGCGGTGTGGAACGCGACGGCTTCGCTGGTGGCGGGTGGCATGGTGTTCGCGGGCTGTTACGGCGCGGGCTGGCTCGCGGGCCGGAGGGACCCGGCCATGCTGGCCGTACTCCGGGCGGCGGCGCGCTACCCGGCGCGGATCGATCCGGGCAAGTGGGCGGACGAGCCCTGGCATCTCCGCATTCGGACGGACTCGAAGTGAGAGTCGCGGAGGAACGCCGCGCCTACGAGGCGGCGGGCTCGCTGGCCGAGGAGCTGCCCTACTGGGGCTGGCTCGACGATGGCCGCACCTGCCTGACCCGTTCGGGCGAAC
>JAPPGI010000199.1 GCA_028874985.1 Gemmatimonadota bacterium
CAGCGGGCGCCAGTCTGTCGATACGTAATCATATTTATGTCCGCGTGTACTAGCGGCGACCTCAGCCCGCGTGAGGAGCGCGGGCCCGTCGCCTACATGGCTCGAAACGGGGTCGCCGCCAACCTCCTGATGCTGTTCATCCTCGCGGCGGGGTTCTTCGCGCTGCGGGGGCTGGTGCAGGAGGTCTTCCCCGAGGTGTCGCTGGACCGGATCCGGGTCACCGTCCCCTATCCGGGAGCCACACCCGATGAAGTGGAGGAATCCATCCTCCTCAAGATCGAGGAGCAGCTCGAGGGCGTCGAGGGCATCAAGCGGGTACGGTCGACCGGGGCGGAGGGCCGGGGAACGGTCGTCGCGGAGCTGAATCTCGGCGAGGACCTGAGCCGCGCCCTGGACGACGTCAAGGCCCGGATCGACAGAATCCAGACCTTCCCCGCCGGTGCCGAGCGCCCCGAGGTCACCGAGGTGACCAGCCGGCAGAGCGTGATCCGGATCGTCATCTACGGCGACGTCTCCGAGCGCAGCCTGAAGGAGGTGGCGTACCGCACCGAGGACGCGCTCGCGGATCTGCCGGAGGTGTCGTACGTGGAGACGACGGGTGTGCGAGACTACGAAATCTCGATCGAGGTGTCGCTGGACCGCCTGAGGTCTCTCGGGCTGACGCTTCAGGACATCTCGAACACAGTGCGCGGCAGCTCATTGGACCTCTCGGCCGGCAGCATCGACACGCGTGACGAAGAGGTGCGGATCCGCACGACCGGGCAGAACTACACGCAGCAGGATTTCGAGGACATCATCGTCCTCAGCCGCGCCGACGGAACGGTGGTGCGGCTGGGCGACATCGCCGCGGTCCGCGACGGGTTCCGGGACGTGGACCTGATCGCCCTCTACGAGGGACAGCCCGCCGCCTACGTCGAAGTCTTCCGCACGGCGGACGAGAAGGTCCTCCGGATCGTCGAGGCGGTGGAGGAACACCTGGACGGGGAGGTCATCCCGTCGCTGCCGGCCGGCGTGCGGCTCGCCATCTGGAACAACGACGCCGACATACTCAAGTCGCGGCTGGGACTCCTGGTCAAGAACGGGCTGATCGGGCTGGCCCTGGTCCTGATCGCCCTGGCTCTCTTCCTCGAGACACGGCTGGCCTTCTGGGTCGCGGTGGGGATCGCGGTGTCGTTCGTCGGCACCTTCGCGGTGATGTCGGTCCTGGACGTGTCCGTCAACCTGATGTCTCTCTTCGCCTTCATCCTCGCGGTGGGAATCGTGGTGGACGACGCCATCGTGGTGGGCGAGAACATCTACGCCGAGCGGGAGAGGGGCCGGCGCGGCGTGGTCGCCTCGATCCGCGGCACAAGGCGGATCACCACCCCCGTGGTCTTCGCGGTTCTGACCACGGGGGTCGCCTTCTGTCCGCTCTTCTTCATCCCCAGCTCGCTGGGCAGGATCATCGGCCAGATTCCGATCATCGTGATCTCGGTCCTGCTCTTCTCCCTGATCGAGTCGCTGCTGGTCCTGCCGAACCATCTGTCCCACCTCCCCCGTCCGCGGCGGCGCACGGCAGGGCGGGAGAGGGTCAATCCCATCAAGCGGATTCGGATGCGGGTCGACGGCGGGCTCAGGCGCTTCGTGGAGGGACCGCTGGATCGTGCGCTTCGCTTCGCGACCGGCCGGCCGGGGATCGTCATAGCGTCGGGGGTGGGAATGATCATCGTCTGCGTGGCGATGATTCCCGCCGGGATCATCCGGGTCACCTTCATGCCCACGGTGGAAGGCGACCTGGTGACGGCCAACCTGGAGATGCCCGAGGGAACGCCTGTCCAGCGCACCGCCAACATGGCCCTGGTTCTGGAGAGGGCGGGATACCGCGTGCTCGAACAGCTCGCCGCCGAGGAGGGACAGGAGCTCGACGACCTGCTGGAGGGCGTCAACGTGACGATCGGACAGGCCGCCCGGCAGTCCGGGCCCGCCGGCGACGCGGGTGCGGCCGCGACGCCGCGCGCCGCGATCGCCGCCATCGAGTTCAAGCTGGTGACCGCCGACCGGCGCGATCTTTCGGCGGTCCGGTTCCAGCTGGCGTGGCGCCGCCTGCTGGGTCCCCTGCCGAGGGCCAAGTCGATCAGCATCGACTCCGACATCCTCCGTCTCGGGGACCCTGTTCACGTGGAGCTGGCGCATCCCGATCCGCGGCGGCTGGCCGTGATCGCCGACACGGTGATGGCGCGTCTCCGGGAGTTCGACGGCGTCTACAACATCCAGGCCGACCAGGAACAGGGACTCCGCGAGATACAACTCGGTCTGCGCCCCGAGGCGCGGACGCTGGGGCTCACCCTCGCCAACGTGGCCCGGCAGGTGCGGGCGGCGTTCTTCGGAGACGAGGCCCTGCGCGTGCAGCGCGGCCGCGAGGATGTCCGCGTCTACGTGCGCCTGCCCGCGGAGGAACGCGACGCGATCGCCGACGTGGAGGGTTACATGGTCCGGACCCCGGCCGGTGGCGTGGTCCCGCTCGGCCGGGTCGCCGAGGTCCGCTTCGGCAGCTCGCCCACGACCATCCGGCGCAAGGACGGCGACCGGGTCGTGACGGTGACGGCCGACGTCTTCCGCGGCATCGTGACGGGCCCCGAGATGAACAGCGTCCTGGAAGACCGGATCCTTCCCGAATTGATGACGCGAAACCCGGGGCTGAGCCATGCCTTCGGCGGCGAACGGCAGGAGCAGGTCGAGTCGTTCGGCGCCCTGGGCGGCGGCTTCGCGCTCGCCCTGCTGGCAATCTACGCGCTTCTCGCGATCCCGTTCGGCTCCTACACCAAGCCCCTGATCATCATGGCGGCGATCCCCTTCGGCATCATCGGGGCCGTGCTCGGCCACCTGATCCTCGGCCTCAACGTGGCGATCATGTCGCTCTTCGGTATCGTTGGTCTCAGCGGTGTGGTCGTCAACGACTCACTGGTCATGATCGACTTCATCAACGAGCGCCTGCGCCGGGGCATGTCCGGCCGGGACGCGATCATCGCCGGGGCGAAGGCGCGCTTCCGGCCGATCTTCCTGACATCGGTGACCACCTTCCTGGGGGTGGCGCCGCTCGTGTTCGAGACGAGCCTGCAGGCGCAGTTCCTGATCCCGATGGCGGCCTCTCTGGGGTTCGGGATCCTGTTCGGGACGGCGGTGCTGATGATGATCGTGCCGGCGCTGGCGATGGTGCATCATCGGGTGACGGGGGGGCGGGGGCTGTAGGGGAGACGCTCAGAACCGCGACGTCACCGTCACCCGGAAGCTCCGCGACGCCCCCGGGTTCCGCTCCTGCACGTCCACGTACTCGGCCTGCAGAAGGTTCGCGACCTTGGTCTGCACGTCCATGTCCTTGATTCGGACCTTCAGCCGCAGGTCGAGCAGCGTGACCGGCCCGCGTTCGTCATTGGGGTACCTGATGACCGTTTCGGGCTCGCTGCGGTGCAGCAGGTCCAGCGCGATCAGATCGGTCCATCCCGACAGGGTCGCGGTGAGGTTGTTTCTGGACCGGTAGGTCAACGCCTTCCCCGACTGCCGATCCTCCGAGTCCAGGTACATGTAGTTGGCCTTGAGGTTGAGTTTCCCGGGTACCAGGAGCACCCGCACTCCGGTGTCGAGCCCCCGGACCCTGGCCTCGGGCACATTGCGGAACTGGAATGAGCTGAACAGCTGGCCGGGCGTCGCCGCCACTTCGATCAGACCGGAATACTCGCTCCAGAAGAGCGCCGCGTCGAACCAGATCCGGTCGCCGGGGGTCATGGTCGTACCGATCTCGGCGGCCCACGCGGACTCGCCGCGCAACTCGAGATTCGGAACCACCCGAAAGCCGAACACGGTCGTGGAGGTAAACCGCTCCGACACGCTCGGGGACCTGTACCCGCGGCTCACCGAGGCCCGGAGGCTCAGAGGCTGCGAAGGTCGATAGACGACGCCGATCTTGGGATTGAGCGCCAGGTCGTCCTCCACGAACGATACCCTGTGCATGTCGAAGCGGAGCCCTGCCGAAGCCTGAAGCCGCTCGGAGAATTCGATCTCGTCCTGTGCGAAGACCGCCAGGTCGGTCACATCCGGCGCCAGGTCGGTCACGCCTGGCCGCGTTCCGGCCGCACGCGTCTCCGTGTCGAGGAAGTTGGACGCCACGCTGGTGTACGCGGCATCGCCGCCGAACGTCAGCGTGTGCCGGTTGTCCGAGTACAGGGACAGTTGCAGGTCGGTGCGGTAACGGGTGGACTCGTGGAAATCCATGTTGTCGTGGAAGTGGTTCTCCGATCGGAAATAGTGAATCTGGGGCCTCAGTTCCAGCTTCAGTTCCGGCGTCGCCAGCGGGATGGCGGTAAGACCCGCGATCAGGTCCGACTGCCGCTTCCAGTCTTGCAGGTTCTGCGGATCCACCTCCAGGGGACGATCCGGAGACGCCCACGTGAAGAACTCCTCCGCGTCCTGGCTCTTCCAGCTCGCGAACAGTTCCCAGGGGGTGGCCGACTCGGCCCTGAAGATCGCCTTCGCGCGTAAGCGCCAGCGGTCCATGCTGCCGTTCTGCCGAAACCCGTCGGTGCCTTCGCGCCCCAGGAAGACCGTGGCGTGGGCCGGCCCGATCTTCTGGGAGTGCTGGAGCTGGACCCCGCGCATGCTGAGGCGCCGGTCGGTGAAGGACAGGTGGCCCGGTGTGTCGAAGAGGCCGTAGTAGCCGCGCACCACCGTCCGGGTTCCCGCGAGCGGGGGGAGCGTGATCACGTTTACCACGCCACCCAGGGCGTTGCTGCCCCAGAGCGTCGAGTGCGGCCCCTTCACGATCTCGATGCGCTCCACGTCCAGGATCGGTAGCACGCCGAAGTCGACGGAGGACTCCACTCCCGAAAGCGTCCGGTGGCCGTCGAGCAGCATGAGCACCCTGCTGCCCACCCCCCGGGCGATGCCGGTTGATCCGCGGATGTCCATGTACCCCGCGTTGAAGGTGACCCCCTGGGCGAAGGGAAGGGCCTCATCGAGGCTCGTGACGTTTCGCCGTTCCAGTTCGTCCCCGCTCATCACGGCGACGCTCGTGGAGATGTCACCCGGCCGCGTCCCCCGGTTCACCGTGACGTTGAGGCTTGGAACCTCGAAGAGAAGCCGCTCCAGCCGGATGCGCAGCAGGGGCTCCGCCTTCGAACCCGCCTCGACCGCACGCTCCTCCGCCCGGAACCCGTCGGCCGCCACGAAGAGGGTGTAGTCGCCCCGGCCGGGCAATGCGATGACGAAGCTGCCGTCAACGTCCGCCGTGGTTTGCAGCGACGTGTGCCGCACCAGGACCCGCGCGCCGGCAACGGGCTCTCCCGTCTCCGCCCTCACGACGACGCCGCGGATGTGCACGGTCTCCTGCGCCCCCAGCGACCAGGGTGCCATGGCGGCGGCCAGGTGAACCCAGCCCGTGGATAAAGCCCCGCGAGCACCGAGAGCGGCGAGGCGCCGGGCTGACATGTGGTTGTAGTTTCGCATCTTGTTGCGGTGAATGTGGTTGCATGTTCGACAGCCCGATTTCCCGCTGAATGATTCCCGCCGGTCTCGATTTCAGCCGCGAGCCCGGCGGCGGTCTTCCAGAGCCTTCCGAAGCTGTCCCTCGTCGGCTCTCTGATAGCACCGAAGCACCGTCTTGGCCGTCTTCCAGCCGCCGAGTTGGCAGAGCACCTTCAACGGCTGGTCCATCAGGTCGGAGGCGAACTTGCGCCGCAGCGAGTGCCAGCCCCTGCCGGGCTTCGGCTCCAGTCCCGCGAGCCTCTCGGCCCTGTCCCACCATCCCTGCGCCAACGCGGCACCCATGCAGGCCGACGGATTCCGGGGTGCGGGCATGATCGGGGCATCCCCAGCAGCGGGATTCCAACTCCGCGCCTCCTTCAAGGCATCCAAGGCCTCGTCCGTGACCGGCGTGATGTGCTGGTAACCCGACTTGTCGTGCTCGGCGCGCCAGACGATTGCTCCGCCCTCGAAATCGATGTCGTGCCACCGAAGCTGGCGGATGGCACCGATCCGGTGGCCCGTTTCATGCGCGAGCACGAGCGCGACTCGGAACCGCCAGTCCACCCGGCGCGACACCTCCAGCAGCGCCCGGTACTCGTCCTCGGCGAGCACCACCCGGTTCGGGTTCTTCTCGCTCGGCGTCCTGAGCCCCCTGAGCGGATTCCGGTCGAGCAGCAACCGGCCCCGCTCGTCGCGGGACTTCGCCGCCCAGTTGAGGACGGCGATCAGGAACTTCAGGTCGTATTCGACCGTCCGGTCCGCCACCGGCCTGCCACTCGGCCCGATCCTGCCAGCGCGACGCTCCCGGATGAATCGGTCCCAGTCCCTCTGAGACAGGGTCGCCGGGTCGCGGGACCGTCCGAAGAGGTCGAGGAACATCCGCATCGACGTTCGGTCGTGCTGCCGCGTGTGAGCGCCCTTGGCGGGCGTCACCTCCTGACCGTAGATGTCAAAGAGCCGCTCCAGAGTGAGCGGCTCGGGCTTGGCTTCCGCCCCGCCCCCGATCTCGGGTCCGGCGAACCCGGCGGCGAATTCGTCCGCCTGCCGCTTCGCTCTCCGCCAGTCACGGTGCTTGAGGGACCGGGTGAGCCTGCGCCCGTTCTCTCGCCACTCGATCTGGAACATGCCGGTCTTCGGGTCCGGGAAGATCCTGACCCGGTTCCGGCCCCATTCGCCGGCGCCGTACGAGCGCCGACTTCGTTTCGTGCGTGCCATCGTTCGATTCCTCTCGATGATGGACTGCACGATCTGCGCGAACGAAGTATCGCGGAGAGTGGGCTTCTCCGCCAGTGTGTGTGTCTCCGCCCCTTCGCGCCCAGGAGGCCCCACCGATGCGCGCACGGATCGCGGGCGACGGGAACATGCGGGGCCTCGAACGGTATCATGGGCGAAAACCCTTGGGGGCCGTTGGATGCTGCCCGGCCCCACGGAAGGACGCCTCAAGCCGCCGGGGATCGCCCGGCAGAAGGAGCGGAACCGAATGTCGGGCAGAACCCGTTTCGCGCTCCCCGGCCTCGTGTTCGCCGTCGTGCTGGCGGCGTGCGAGGATCCGGTGGACCCGCCTGACACGCTGACCGAGGCCGAAGCCCTGGCCTTGTTCAAGTCGATTACGGAGGGGTTGGAGCTCCTCCCCGATGACGACGTGGATCCCGGTCGCGTGGACACCACGGTCGCCTGCCCGCACGGGGGCGAAGCAAAGGTGGCCGGGACGGCCAGCGCCAGGCAGGCCGGGGACACGCTCAAGTTGGCGCTGAGCGCGGTGGTTACGCCGACTGGGTGCAAGGTGTCGGGCGACACGGACTGGCGTTCACGGTGGACGGCGACCCGTGCATGAGCACCGAGATGTCCTTCGATATCATCGGGTTCGAGACGGTCGTCGTGGGCGGCGGCATCGAGGGGAAGGTCGGGTGGCAACTGGAGGACCGGGCGGGGGAATGCACGATGGACCTGCCGCTCGATGCGACGGTCGATCTGTCGGATCCCGAGAACCCCGAGGCGACGGGAGGCTACAAGGGGAAGATGTGCGGCCACGACATCGAATTCGACATCACGGTCACCGCTGGAGAAGCAGCCGGTCTTCCCCATCTTCGAGTCATGGGCTACGATTGAAGCGCTGTTTTACAAGGCGGTGCTCCGAATCGGCGCGGGAAGTCGATCCGAGACCCGGAATGGATGTGGTCGGTGACCGGATGGAGCCGCACATGTGAAACCGACCCGCATGTGCGCGGAATCGCCGTTCGGACGTGCATGTATGCGGCTACGCATGTCGTTGTCCGGCTCGCGGTTGCGCCACGGCCTCCGGGGTGGCTGCGCCGCGCCGGAAACGGAGGCCGTGGCTGTAGCGACCCACCTTTTTCGATGCCTGTTGTGGCATCTGCGGAGGTTGGGATGTGCACTTCATCCCAGCCGCCGCGGCGGGTCGCTACGGGTCCAGCAGTCCTTTGCAGGAAGGCCAGAGGACACTCACGGGCGGGTGCGTTTCGAGCTTTGTGGTGTACCTCGGGCCACGGTGTCGCGGTCGGCCCTCGTCCCGACGGTTCCGGCGAGGACGGTCTTCGCGAGCGTGTCGTCCGCCGCCTCGAAGCGGCGACGGTCCCCACGGATCGGCAGCGAAACCCGGACGGGGGCCGATGCGTAGGAGCAGACGCGGATCGCGGTGTCGGGGCCAAGGTCGTCGTGGGCGACCGGAGCCAGTGACCGCGCGGGCGGACGCTGGCAGGAGGGCGGCGCGAGCGGTTTGGGCGACGGCGGCAGCCGTAAATGGAGCGGTTGATCCGCTGCGTCCAAAAGCGGCGTTCGGATGGCCTTCCCGCCAGGGATCGCTGGTTGCGGGAGCGACCCAGGGGGCAGGGGCCGAGGTGTGAATTGCCACCTCGCCCCGAACCCGTACCAGGCCCTCGGACTGGGGGGTCGCTCCCGCCACGGCCCGAGCCGCTCGTGTGCCACGGGCAACCGGGGCAACCCGGCCGCAAGACGTTGCCGCACCGCAGGATAAGCAGGACGGCAGGTGTGCATCGCCGGAAGGCCAAAGTGTGAAACGACCCCTCATGTCGTTTTCACACTTCAATGCGGCTGTAAGTCGTAGCGCGGGCACCGTCCAACGAGCTGAGCTAGAGCTGAGCTAACGCTAAGCGCTAACGCTAACGACTGCCGAGGCCATGGCCGGAGCATTTGCGGGGTAGGCGAGCACGTCTCCGTTGGGATCGGTGAAGCAGGCAGCACGCGTCAGCGTGCCACCGGGCCAGATGTTGCCCATGCGGTCAATCGGGCCGCACGATACGGGCGGCAGCAGGTCTTCGCAGGCGGTGAGCAGCACGGGGAGCGTACTGTAATGTAATGACGGTAAGGACATGGCGTTTCATGGGCCGGTCTCCTGGGCGTGGATGAGGCGGCAGTGGTGTTGGTTCATTCAACGCAGTCAGAATCGGATCCGGACGCCTACGAGCAAAGCCGGAGGCTGGTCGTCGCGACCGAACCGGACGTCGGCAACGGGACGCAGGGAGGCTTGGCCTCGGTCGCCTATCGTAATCTCCTCCCAACGGTCGGTCCTGAAGAGGGCCCCCACACCAGCCCCCAGGCCCGCTGCCCCAAGCCCAAGGGCAACAGGACGAAGGCGAGGGTGCGGGTGCGGGTCGAGCATGTCTTCGGGTCGCAGGCGAACGACATGGGCGGAACACTGGTGCGCAGCATCGGGGGCCATGCGGGCGCGAGCCCACATCGGCTTGAGGAACCTGGCCTACAACATGCGCCGCCTCACGTACCTAGAGACCGCGACCGCGGCCACCGCGTAGCCGTCTACTTCCCGGACGGATCCGTCGCGCCGGGGCACCGGCCCCGAGCCCGGTGCACAAGCGGACTCACAGCCTTCCCATTCGTCTGTTGCAAGCTATCCGGGACAACGTCCGCGGGCAGTAACTCAAGCCTGTCATCGCCCCGTCTCTGTCCAGAAACCTGCTTGGCGTTGCAAATCCCTCGATTCGCCGCGAATCAGCCATTATTCGAGGTCCCCTGATCTCCGGATGTGGGTCGGCGGACGCCGCAGGCGCGCGGCGCCACCGTTCGCCGAATCGGTGATCGCCACCTGCCCTTCAAGCGAAGATTCCAGCCTCCGGGCACGCTACGCTAGGATCTCCCCTTGCAGTCCCAATCGGTCTCCACCGACGACCCGAGGCCAAGATGCCGGCCCGCCTTGCAGGCGCTCAGGCGCTCGCCCGTCAGTCCGAGCTTGGGGCATGCGACGGCCAGCGCCGCGCCCTCTGCCTCCTCCCGAGTCGATCCCGAACCGGAGCCGGAGGCGGTCCGGCCGTCCACGGTGATGGTCACGTCGCAATCCCAAGAGTCGATGGTGGCTGTGTCGCATCCGGCAACCGCGAGAACGAGGGCAATCCGGGCTACCAGAAGTCGAACACGGTTCATATGCCTTTCCTTTCCCAAAAGCCTATCGATCGGCGTCGGACGCGGCGAATCGTCGCACTTATGATCACCGCGCCTCCTTTCGCCGGGACTTGGCCTTGATCAACTCCTCTCGTACGGGCCCTCACGGCTCTTCCAGGCCACCGGCGCCTTCACGGGAGTCGCGGCGGCCGCGCGCGGACACCCTTCCCGACAGCGTCCGACTTCAATATCGGGGACTCGGCGGGCGGCGCACCGCGCGACCTCTTGATCCGTCCATCCCACGGCTTGGATGCGCACATCAAACGTCGCGAGGGTCCGCTTCGCCCGCGGACTCCGGTCCCCCATGTGCTCATCCCGACTTCGATCCAGAGCCCGGAGGAGCCTTTCCGAATCCGGGCTTTCGCCGAGGATCGATGATGTCCGCCTCGCGCTTGGGGAGTGGCGGGCGGACGGACCCCGGAGGGTCGCTTCCGGGTCCGGGCGGACGCCCGGACTCGATGAGCACTTCGCGCCGGGGCAGTGGTGAGCGAGGAGCTCCCGGCGGCGGCGGAATCACCCGGACGACACGGCCATCGGTATCCAGGACGACGACGGGGCCCCACACGACATCGTTGCCCAGGTCGAAGACCCGCCCGGTCTTCCTGCGGGCCTCGGCACCGGGCAGCTCGTAGTCGTCGGCCCGGGACAGGTCGACCTTGTAGCCGACATCGGCGAACGACTGCAGGGTGATGGCGCTGACGGGGGCCTCGTCATTCTCTAGGTCGATGCTGGGAGACATGATCTCGTCTCCGAAGACGGACTCCCGCCAATGGCCGTATCTCCTCAGCTGAATCGGGACCTTCTCTCCGTCGTAGTCATCGCCTCCGGCGTCATCGAAGGCCTCGATCGCCAGCTCGCCCTCGAAATGCGGGTCGTCGGCATCGAGGGTGTCGACCAGATCGTGGTAGAACCAGTACCCGGGAAAGCCGAGGGCGTGGCCCATTTCGTGGAACACCACCGGGACCAGGGCGTCCTCGTCCATCATCTCCTCGATGTCGTCCTCGTCGATCACAGTTGCGGACAGCAGGGGGGATCCGTCCGACGTTCGCCTGTAGCAGTAGGTCGCGACAGCCAGAATGCCCCCCTCGCCGTCGATGCTGTCGGCGTGAACGAATAGGCGGTGGTCGTCGATGGTGCCGACATAGCCCCGGATGCCAAGACAACGGAGCGTCCTGTTGACCCTGATGTCGTCGAACTCCGTGTTCTTCAGAACCAGTTCCCATTCGTCCCTCGCATCCCGTAGGTGCTTGCGGACACTGCTCGAGACACCAGAGGTGAAGTTCATTTCCAAGTCGAACGACCCAGGCGAATGCACCGTCACCTCGAAGGTCTGCGTGGCCGCGAGCCCTCCCGGGTCCGTGGCCGTCACCGTCACGGTGGCGCTGCCCTGCGACGCCGCCGTGACCCTGACCGTGCTCCCCGACACCGTCACCCTCGCGTTGGCCGGGCTTGACGACGAGGCCGTGTACGTCAGCGCGTCCCCGTCCGGGTCGGTGAAGTGGCCCGAGGCGTCCACCTCCGCCCCGTCCCCGACGAACACCTCGATGTCCGCGATCGGGTCCCCCGCCACCGGAGCCCGGTTCGGGACCGTCACCTCGAAGGTCTGCGTGGCCGCGAGCCCCTCCGGGTCCGTGGCCGTCACCGTCACGGTGGCGCTGCCCTGCGACGCCGCCGTGACCCTGACCGTGCTCCCCGACACCGTCACCCTCGCGTTGGCCGGGCTTGACGACGAGGCCGTGTACGTCAGCGCGTCCCCGTCCGGGTCGGTGAAGTGGCCCGAGGCGTCCACCTCCGCCCCGTCCCCGACGAACACCTCGATGTCCGCGATCGGGTCCCCCGCCACCGGAGCCCGGTTCGGGACCGTCACCTCGAAGATCTGCGTGGCCGTGAGCCCTCCCGGGTCCGTGGCCGTGACGACCACGATGGCCGCGCCCTTGGCGACGGCCGCGACCGCCACCACGCTGCCCGCCACCGAAACCGTGGCCGTCGCGGGATTGGACGAGGTCGCGGAGTAGGTCAGACTCTCTCCGTCCGGCTCGGCGAAGTAAGAGGATGCGTCCACCGCCTCCGTCCGGCCGACGGGGACCGTAACCGGAGGCATGGCGCCTCTTGGCTGCGGAGGCCGGTTCGGCACCATGACCTGAAAGCTCTGCTGGCCCTCCAAGCCGCCCGGATCGCTTGCCGTGACCGTGACGGACGCGCTCCCGGGCGCGACCGCCGCGATCGTGATGTTGGTCCCCGACACGGACGCCGTCGCCACGCCGGGATTCGACGACGTGGCGGAGTACACGAGCACGTCCCCGTTGGGATCGTCGAAGCATGCGGTGACGGCGGCCGTCTCGCCCGCGTTGACGGTCACCTGCGGGATGGGGCCGCAAGCGGCGGGGGGCTCCTGGCTCTCGCAGGCGGCAAGGGCGAGAAGGGGGAGAAAGACGAGGCGCTTCATCATGGAACTGCTCCCGGCTTCGGGGTGAACAGGCGGAAAACCCCACTGCCCTCCGTCACCGCTCGAACCCCGCACAAGCGTGCGTGCCAATGCGACCGCATCCATCGCCGCCGGACGGCACGAATCCGGCGGGTCGGGCTATCGTGATGCTGCGGGACAAGCTCAGGGATCGCGGACGGGAGCGTCGCGGCGAGGGGTCGGCGACGGAGGCGCACACGGGCTTGGCCC
>JAPPGI010000109.1 GCA_028874985.1 Gemmatimonadota bacterium
TGATCAGGCGCCCGCCCGTCGCCGCGGCGAAACCCGGGACGCGAGCATGTCGGAATGGGACAGGCCACCGGCGGAATTCGTGCCGCCCCCCCAAGCAGGTACGGCGTCTCGCACGAGACGGTGCGGCGGGTGCCATCAACCGCAGCGCAATGCCGACTTCCGCCTGGCAGCCGACCGGCAGCTCACCACGGACGACGCACGCGTCAAGCTCAAGCGCCTCTATCCGACTTGTGACGTGTGACACGACACTAGATGGTGCCGGTGTAGTCCCGATCCCAGTCCGGCGTTCACGGTGCAGTTGTGGGATCAGGGAGCCCCCCCAATGGACCATTTCCCCGGTCGTCGTACTTCAGCTCCTCGCGCAGGTGCTCGATCCAGTCGCCTGTCACAGTCCGGAGCCGACGAGATCGTACTCCATGGTCTCGACGAGCTGGTAGTCGCCCGAGAAGGTCTCTACTTCCCGGCCCATGAGGTCGTAGTCGACCCCCTCCACCTGCCCCGCCCCTTATGGAACGGGACTCTCTAATCCCCCACCTCGCCCCGCTCGGCCTCCTCCTTGAGCCGGTCACGCCGCCTGATCCCGTACAACCCGGTGAGCAAAGACCTCCGAGAACTGGACCTGACACCGCCCTGCAACAGGGCGTCCCCGATCTGCGGAACGCTGTAGGAGTTCCCGTACATCGCCTGGAACTTCCGGTACGCCACCGTCGGCCCCATACCCTTGAAGGTGTCCGGCGGAACCTCCGGGTGGCCCTCCCCGGCACTCTTCCGCCGACGCTTCCGCGTGTCCGAACCTCCTTCCCGAACCCGACTCGCCGAGCCCCCATCGGCCAGCAACGTCTTCAACCCCCCAACCACCACCCGCAACGCTTCTCCGCGTCGCTCGTGCGCAGCCAGCTCCGCTTCCGCCTGCTTCAGTGCAACCCTGTAGTTGCGTTTCGCCTCCGTGTCCATCTGCTCCGTCCTTCTCCTCGGTCCGTAGAACATTGATTGGCATATTCCCCCGGCCCTGGCGGGAAATCGGTTCGTCGATCATGGGGCCGACCCGGTGGCTCTCGCAAGCATGGCGCGATGGATGGTGAGGTGTGGAGGAAATCGCGGGCGGTGTCTCACTGCGACCGCAGGACCCCTCCCCTGCGCGTGAAGCCGCTCATCCCTCTTCCGGCCGCCAGGAGAGGCGCAGGCCATCGAGACGGCGACCGCCGGGTCTGCCGACGTGACCTCGAAGCGTCCCGGCCATCGTCCCTATAGTCTTCCACGCATCCCTGGATGAGGTCGTAGTAGCCCCCGAGGTCCACTTCCACCGTTTCTCATGCCAGCCCCCAACGGCATCCAGTTCATCCCCGGCAACCGTCTTTTCCCGATCTCACCCATCGCATTCGCCGGGACTCCCTCCATTGGAACGGGACTCCGGGTTGTGCACTAGGACGCCACGATCCTTGGCAGAAGGGCGGACTGAATCCGGACGAGGCGGTGACACCGAGGCAGTGACACCGAGGCAGTGACAACTTGAGCAAGGCCACCACTTCCCTTACCTTTCGCCCCCCGTAGCGCAAGCCGGTTCGAAACGCCCCCCGGGGCCCGGCCACCATCGCCGCGGCACACGCCCCCATCGTCTAGTGGACTAGGATACCTGGTTCTCAGCCAGGAGACCGGGGTTCGATTCCCCGTGGGGGTACTGGCAGTCCGGGCAGGGAACCCGACCCCGCTCAAGAACCGGTTCCGGTTCTCTTCGGCGGCTGCCACACCCGGTCGCTTAGCTCAGTCGGTAGAGCACTACGCTCACATCGTAGGGGTCGCTGGTTCGAGTCCAGCAGCGACCATTCCCCTCTCAGGCCTGAATCGGCGCCCCCGCCTCCTCGCCGGTCACAGCCGTCATCGTCGTCTGCACCGCCCGTTTCCTCGGCGCGCGGATGGCCAGCTCGATGACGCGGTGGAGATCCTCCACCAGGTGCACCGTAAGCGAGTTCCGCACGGCGTCCGGAAGGTCTTCCAGGTGCGCCTCGTTCTCGCCCGGGAGGATGACCTCCCCGATCCCGGCCCGCACCGCACCGAGAACCTTCTCCTTTACGCCGCCTATGGGGAGCACCCGGCCCGTCAGAGTGAGTTCGCCGGTCATCGCAAGGTCGGATCGCACCTTCCGCCCCGACACCGCCGAAATCAGAGCGGTCGCCATGGTGATGCCCGCCGAAGGTCCGTCCTTGGGCACCGCCCCGGCCGGCACGTGGATGTGGATTTCGCGCTTGTCGAGGGCTTCCTCGTCGATGCCGAGGGCCGCGTAGTGGCTCTTGGCGTATGAGAGGGCCGCGCGCGCCGACTCCTTCATGACGTCGCCCAGTTGCCCGGTCAGCACCAGGCCGCCCTCGCCCGGCATCACGCTGGCCTCCACGAACATGATGTCGCCGCCCATGGGCGTGTAGAACATCCCGGTGGCCACGCCGACCGTGTCCTCGGCGGCCCTGCGCTCCGGGTGGACCCGCGGGCGGCCGAGCATTTCCGAACCGACGGCAGGCGTGATCTCCATTCCCTCGGTCTCCTCCGAGGCGATCTTGCGCGCCACCTTGCGGGCCAGCTTGCCCAGCTCGCGCTCCAGCTGTCGCACCCCCGCCTCGCGGGTGTACTTCTGGATGACGGCCAGGATCGCGTCGTCGCCAACGGTGAGCTCCTCCTCGCGGAGCCCCGACTCCCGCATCTGGCGCGGGAGCAGGTAGCGGCGCGCGATCTCCAGCTTCTCGCCCTCGGTGTAGCCCCGGAATCCCACCGTCTCCATCCGGTCGAGAAGCGGCGGCGGGATGCGGTCCTCGTAGTTGGCCGTCGCGATGAAGAGCACCTCGGAGAGGTCGAAGGGCACACCCAGGTAGTGGTCGATGAAGGTCGAGTTCTGGGCCGGATCGAGCACTTCGAGGAGCGCCGCGCTGGGGTCTCCCTGGAAGGAGACACCGAGCTTGTCCACCTCGTCGAGGAGGAAGACGGGGTTCTTGCTGCCGGCCTCCTTCATCCCCTGGACGATGCGGCCCGGCATGGCCCCGACATATGTGCGGCGGTGGCCCCGAATATCGGCTTCGTCACGCGCGCCTCCGAGCGAGATGCGCACGTACCTGCGTCCCACCGAGCGCGCGATCGACTTCGCTATGCTCGTCTTGCCCACGCCCGGCGGTCCCGCGAACAGCAGGATCGGGCCCTTGCCGCCGGTGGTCGCCGGGGCGCCGCTGCCGGTGTCGTCCCCTTCCCGGCCGGCCCCGGCGTCCTCACCCTCCCGGGCCCCGTCCCCGCCTTTCTCCGGGCCGCCGGCCCTGTCCGCGGCCTCCGCCGCCGCGGCCTCGTCCGCTCCCTCCGCCCCGCCGTCATCCTGATCGCCGTACCGATCCTGCTGCAGCTTGCGCACGGCCAGGAATTCGAGCACGCGGTCCTTGACGTCCTCCAGGCCGTAGTGGTCCTCCTCGAGGATCTCCTCGGCGCGGTGCAGGTCGATCTTGTCGTCGGTGCGGTCGCTCCAGGGGAGTTCGGTTATCCACTCCAGATAGGTGCGGATGACCTGGTACTCGGCAGCCTGCGGGGCCGTGCGGTCCAGTCGCTTGAGCTCCCGCTCCACCTCGTTGCGGGCGGTTTCGCTCAGCTCCAGCTTCGCGATCCGCTCGCGCAATTCGTCGACCTCGTCGCGTTCCCCCTCCTCTCCCAGCTCCTTGCGGATCTGCTTCATCTGCTCGCGCAGCAGCATTTCGCGCTGGCGCTCGCCAAGTTCCTCCTGGACCTTCGCCTGGATGTCCTCCTGGGCGTCGAGCCGGACCAGTTCGCGCTCGACCGCCACCAGCGCCGCCTTCATGCGCTCCTGATCGTCGAGGGTCTCCAGCAGCGCCTGCTTCTCGAAGGTGGGCAGATCCAGCTGGAAGGCCACCAGGTCGGCGAAGGCGCCGGGGTCGTCCACCCCCTGGATGAGCTGGTTGAGGTTCTCGGCGGTGGCCCCGCGGCGGGTGGCCAGCTCGGCGGCGCGGTCACGGAGTTCCGCGTCCAGCGCCTTGATGCCGGGGTCTTCGGGGTCGGCCAGATTGCGGCGTTTCAGGGGCGCCACGGTGGCCCGCAGCATGGCTTCGCCATCGTCGACGTACGCTACCGCACGGGCCCGCGCCTCTCCCTGCACCAGCAGCTGAATGCCGCCCCGCACCCGGTGCGTCTGGATGATCCGCACGATGGTTCCCACCGCGTACAGAATCTGCGGATCGGGTTCGTCCTGATTCTGGTTCTGCGCCACCGCGAAGAGTCGCCGGTCGTCGTCCAGCGCCTCCTGCACGGCTTCGACCGTGCCCGGCCGGCCGGCCGAGATCGGCACGGCCACGCCCGGATACACGACTGTGTCGCGCAGGGGCAAAACCGGTAGTGAGAACCTTCGGCTCATGTCATTTCGCCTTTGTCTCGGTGCGAAGCGGGGAGCAGGCAATCGGGTGGCTTCGAGCCAACGGCGCCCCGCGCCGCCCTCATCGCCCTGTCCTGGGGGTCCTACCCGCCCGGAATGTAGAGTATGGGCCAGATGCGAGAACCTTGCCAGAACCCTACGGGGCGACCGCCCCGGTCGTTACGGCCGACGATGCTGCCACTTTGGCAGGCGACGGGCGTCAAACCGGCCATTCCGGCGGCTTTGGCCGGTCGTTTCGACCGAGCTTGCATGCGTTGGTGCGAATCCGCGCACATGCAACGGCTGTCCGCGGGTCCGGCGGCCGGGTACTTTGCGTCCCCTGTGTCATGAGCCAACCGTCACCACGAAACGACGCCGGACAGGAGATGCGACCGGGAGCCAGAGGAAGAGAGAGCGCCGCCTCGTGAGCGAAACGCCGCGGCCGGACTACGAGATACCGGCGGAGAGGTTGCCGGCGGGGTTCGTGGAGACCTTGACGGAGGCGCCCGACGCTCCGGCGGTGCCGCGGCCGGCAGCGACGGTGGTGCTGATGCGTGAAGCGCGGCGCGGGCCGGAGGTGTTGCTGCTCCGCCGCAACCGGGCCACCGGGTTCGTGCCGGGAGCGTGGGTGTTCCCGGGGGGGCGGGTGG
The DNA here is from genome assembly GCA_028874985.1 of Gemmatimonadota bacterium. GTDB lineage: Bacteria > Gemmatimonadota > Gemmatimonadetes > Longimicrobiales > Gaopeijiaceae > Bin94. The sequence goes on from JAPPGI010000109.1 coordinate 5,041, forward strand.
ACGCGGCCGATGGCGAAGAGGCGCTGGCCGACCGCTGGGACGGGCTGACGCGAGAGAGGGCGGCCGGGCGGCTGGGGCTGGGGCCCCGGGCGCAGCCGCATGCGATCGCGTACTACGGGGCCGCGGTGCGCGAGGCGGTGGAGGAGACGGGGCTGTGGCCGGGGGTGGTGGGGGAGGATGGCGTGGGCATGGGGGCCGACCCGTTGTCGGAGGCGGCCCGGCGGGCGCGTGAAGCCCTGCTGGGAAGGGGTGTTCCCTTCGCGGAGGTGCTGCGGGCGCTCGGGGCGCGTCTGGACGGGGCCGCCTTCGAATACATCGCCCACTGGGTGACGCCCCGGGTCGAGCCGCGTCGCTACGACACCCGGTTCTTCGCGGCCACGGTCGCGCGCGGGGCCGCCGCCGTCCACGACGAGCGCGAGATGACGGGCGCGGTGTGGCTCACCCCCCGGGCCGCGCTGGAACGCCACCGGCGCGGCGACCTCCCCATGATCTTCCCCACCATTCGCACCCTGGAAGACCTGAGCGCCTTCGCAACCGTCGATGAGCTGTTCGCACACTACCGTGGCCGCACCATCCCGCGGATCCGGCCCGAAATCGTACGGACGGCTACCGGGGTGGCGCTGCGGGTGCCTTGACGGTCGCACCGGGAAGCGCCCCGGACCTATCCGGCCCCCGCTGCTCCATTCCGGGTCGCCTCCAGCACCGCGTGCACCACCTCGCTGAACGCGCCGCCCCGGATCCAGCGGCAGACTATCACGAGTTCGTTGGCGGGATCGACGTAGATCAGGTTGGACCCGGCACCCACATGCGTCCAAGTGTACTCGGGCGCGTTCGCGTAGCGCCGCCGACCGGTGTTCAGCGCGAAGTTCATGAAGCCGAAGCCGCCGTTGATCTCGCCGGGAGTGGTGGCCATGCCCATCCACTCCTCCGAGACGAGCTGCTCCCCGTTCCAGTTGCCCCCGTGCATGGTGAGCAGGCCGAAACGGGCCTGGTCGTAGGTGTTCAGAATCATCCCGCCGCCCCAGTGGGCGCCGCCGCTCACCGCCTGGACCTCGCGCCCGTCCAGGATGACCCACGAGTTGTCGTAGCCGTGCCAGGCCCAGGTGGTCGAGGCGCCGATCGGGTCCATCACGTGCTCGCGCAGCACCTCGGGCAGCGGGCGCCGCCACACCGCGGTCGCCGCGAGCGCCAGCAGATTGACGCGGGTGTCGTTGTATTCGTAGACGGTGCCGGGCTCGTTGCGCGGCCGGGTGCCCCAGGTGGAACGGTCCTGGTCGGGGCGGTCGGCCCACTCGGGTTTGCCCCATAGCGTCCCCTCCCAGTCGCTCGTCTGCCGCAGCAGGTGGCGCCAGGTGATCTTGCGGTTGTGCGCGGACTCGAAGAGCAGCTTGGGGCGGCGGCCGTGCTCGTCGCCGGGCTCGCCGTCGCCGCCGCCGAGGACGATGGGCGGCATGTAGTCGCGCACCAGGTCGTCCACATCGCGGATCAGGCCGCGGTCGTACGCGAGCCCGATGGTGGTGGAAAGGAAGCTCTTCGAGACGCTGAAGGTGTTGTCGGCCTTCGCGGGATCGCCCCATTCGGCGACGATGTAGCCCCTGTGGACGATGAGGCCGGTCTGGGGGCCGCGCACCGTGAAGGGGCCGACGGCGTCGCCGAGCGGTTCGCGCCCGAAGGTGCCCAGGTGGTTGAAGGCGAGGTCGCGGGGGGACCGGGACTCGCCCGCTACGGCGATCTCGACGGCCCGCTGGATTCCGGCCGGGTCAAGGCCGGCCTCCGCCGGGGTGCGGCGCTCCCAGTCCGGGTGGCCGCCCGGGAAGTACGATTGGGCGGCGAGGGGGGCGGGCGGGGTGGCGAGGGGGGCGACAGCCAGGAAGGCGGTGCCGAGGAGCAGGCCGCACAGGGGGCGGGGGCGGAGGGGGGCGGGGGGACGGGACATGGCGATCACGGTTCGTGACAGCCTGCGGCTAGCGGTCCTTCAACTCTTTCACCGCATCCAGCAGGTCGAAGTGAATGTACTCCTCGTACGCATCCCTGACCGGCAGCGCGATCGCCTTCTCCAACATCTCAAGCGCGCGTTCCCTGCCACCATCCTTGTCCAGCTCGGGCAGCCTGATCGCGTATTCGTACATCACGACCTTCGACTCCGGTGCCAGTTCCAGGGCGCGCTCGTAGTGGACGACGGCCTCCTCCTTCCTGCCCCCGTACATCCGGCGCGCGATGAAACCGGATGCGGCGATGTCGGCGTGCCACCCGCCGAAGCCGATGTGGGCGCCGACGTGGTCGGGATCAAGGGCCAGGGTGGCTTCGAGCAGATCGCGGACCTTGCCTCCGAGACCCTTGCGAAGCGCGGTGATAGTGCCCGCGCGCTTGGCGTACCTGCCGACGGCGTGGACGGACTGGTAGAACGCCTCCGGGTTGGTCGAATCGGCGCGCACGGCCTCGTCGCCCATCTCCATCGCGCGTTCAATGATCTCGTCCCATTCCTCCTCGGGCGCCTTGTAGTGGGCGTACACCGCGAGCGACCGGGCCGCCAGGGCGTAGCCGTCGGAGGTGCCCAGCGCTTCGCCAAGTTCGGCCGCCTCGAGGAAACGGCCCTCCGCGAAGGCGGATCGTGCTTCTTCAATCGACTGCGCACTCGCGTAGGCCGGGAAGAGCACCAGGCCGCAGACAGCCGCGAGTCGGGTGAACTGGATCGAGGACATTTCGGGCTTTCCGGTTTGAGCGTTGCCACGGGAAACGTGGCCCAGGTAGCCGGCGGAGGGAATCTCCCCGGGCATTCGGAGCGGATTCCTCCACGGACTGCCAAGGGTCCGGGCTTCCATTTGGTTGTGAAGCCCGAACTTAAGGCGGGTTCCAACCGGTTTCCAGAGCCCGTCTTCGGTGTTTCCGGCCCGGCCCCTTCAGCGAATCGTCTCCGGAAGCCTCCGCACGACCACGCTGGCCACGTCGAATTCGTCCAGCTCGATGAACGCCGCCATTCCATTCGGGCCGAAGGCATCCGGCATCTTCGCGGCATCGCTTCGGAGGGTGCCCAGGTAGTCGCCTGCGACGGTCAGGACGTCGATCGGGCCATCGCTCTCCGGCTCCTCGCCGCGGCGCTGGACCCAGATGCGGCCCTCCCAGGTGGTGGAGAGACCTCGGAGGACGGGGATTTCGGGAAAGAAGGTGGGCTCGGGCATCCGGAAGGAGAGACCGATGGGCACGCTCGCACCCTCCGCCGTCGTGCCGCTGGCGGTGCCGGTGGCCCTGCGACGGCCGGCCCGCTTCTCCCCGTATTCCTTCCTGATCGACTCCGTCACAGGTTCCGGGCGGAAGGGCCGCGAGATGATGCGGATGACTTCGGGAGTGTCCGGGGGCGTGATCTTGAGCGCGTACGCCGAAGAGTCCGAGTACACGAGTCCCCCGTCCGGCAGCACGCCCAGCAGCAGCCCCGGCTCGAACTCGCTCGGCACCGCGAAATTCCCCAGCAGGTCGTTGAGGCTGACCTTGCCGCCGAGAAAGTTGATCTCTCCCTCGATCGCTTCACCGCCGCGCGACGGCTGCCAGCCTACCGCCACCGTATCGGTGTCCACGGCCTCGCCCGCCAGACCGATCCGGGTCACGGGGCGCGATCCCGGGGCGGCACCGTCCCCTGCGCCGCCACCGTCGCGCGGCTTGTAGAGGGCGCCGCCGCGCGGATCCGGGAAGACATCGGTCACGACGACCACCTTGCTGCCCGTCTCGGCCATCCTGACCATGCGCATGAAGGTCCCCGCGGGGTCGAAGATCTGGTACGCGTCGTGGCCGTTGTCCTCGACCACCGCGGTGCCGTCCCGCATGATCGCGATGTTGTCCGGGTCCCTGAACTCCCCCGGCCCCTCGCCGGCGGATCCGAACTCGCGCACGAACCCCCCGGCCGCATCGAAGACCACGATCCGGGCGTCGCCCGAGTTGCCGCCTCCGATCCGGTCGAACACGTACAGGTTGCCGGCGGCGTCGAACCCGACCTTCTTCACCGAAGCGAACATCTCCCACGATTCGCCGGTGATGGCGCCGACCCGGTGGATCTCCTCGAAATCGGCCTCGATGTGGCTGTCGCGGCCGGTGACTTCCAGGACTTCCTGGGCGTAGAGGGCGGGGGCTGCGAGAAGCAACGCGAACGCCCCGGTCGTAGCGAGTGGTGTGAATGGGCCGTATCTCATGGCTGGGCGCTCGCATTCCCGTGGTGGGGCCGTTTTGTCGGTCGGTGATCGAGCAGGAGAGCCTGCAGTGTGGACAGGCGACTGCCGGCGGATGGTTGTCAGGGACCGGCGAACGGGACACAATTCACCGGTTCCGGAAACCCATCCCCCAACTTCCCGCCCCCCCGGAGGAATCGTGAACCGACCCGCTCTGGCAACCGCGGCCTTCGCCCTCGTGGCGACCGTGCATCTCTCCGCCTGCAAATCAGGACCCCTCTACAATCCCATGCTTCTGACTCCCGACTCCCTGGCCGAAACCGCGCCGGACATATTCCGGGCCCGCTTCGAGACGAGCAAGGGCGACTTCGTCATCGAGGTACACCGCGACTGGTCGCCCGACGGCGCCGACCGCTTCTACAACCTGGTGTCCAACGGGTTCTATGACAATGTCCGCTTCTTCCGTGTGATCGCCGGGTTCATGGCGCAGTTCGGGATCCATGGCGACACCGCCGTGGCCGCCGCGTGGCGGGAACAGAGGATCCCCGACGACTCCGTCGTCCAGAGCAACACCCGCGGCTTCGTCAGCTATGCCATGGGCGGCCCCGACACGCGCACCACCCAGATCTTCATCAACTACGGGGACAACTCCCGGCTCGATGGAATGGGCTTTTCGCCCTTCGGCCAGGTCGTCGAGGGCATGGACGTCGTGGACTCGCTCTACTCCGGGTACGGCGAAAGCGCGCCCCGAGGGCGCGGGCCCGAACAGAGGGACATCCAGTCTCAGGGCAACGCCTACCTGGAAAAGGACTTCCCCCACCTCGACTTCGTGCGGAAGGCGACGATCGTCTCGCGCTGAGGGTGCGATCCGGGGGCCGCGGTCGTCGCGGGTCAGCGCACTGCGGCGGGCGACCTCCGGACCAGCTCCGGCTTGAGAACCGTCGGCTGGCCCGGCCAAGCGTTGTATGCGTGGCCGGCGTGCGCGTGGACTCCCCTACCGCCCCTCGCGCGCCGCCAGTTCCGCCAGCACGAGCTCCTGGATGAACCCGTCGTAGGCATCGGCCACGTGCAGTTCGGACGCCTTCGCCAGCAGCCGCCCCGCCCGTTCACCGCCACCATCCTTGTCCAGCTTCGGCAGTCTCACGGCGTACTCGTACAGCGCAACTCTGGAATCCGGCATCATCTCCAGGGCGCGCTCGAAGAGTTCAACGGCCTTCTCGCGATCCCCTCCGTACATCCACCGGGCCATGCGTCCGGCGTCGTGGACATCAGCATGCCAGCCCCCCAGGGCCAGAATCGCCTCGGCGAAGCCGGGTTCGAGGGCGATCGCGGCCTCGAGCAAGTCGCGGATCTTCCCCATCGTGCCCTTGCGAAGGACGGCCACCTTGCCGTTGTGCTGCGCAAACCGGCCGTAGGCGTGGGCGGCCTGGTAGAAGGCTTCCGGGTTGGTCGAGTCGGCCAGCACAGCCTCCTCGCCCACCCTGATCGCCTGATCGATGACCGCCTTTCGTTCCTCGTCGGTTGCCACGTAGTGGGCGTAGATCGCCAGGGATCTCGCCGCCAGGGCGTAGCCCTCGGAAGTCCCCAGCGCCTCGCCGTGCGCCGCCGCGTCGAGGAACCGGCCCTCAAGGTAGGCGGCTCTGGCGTCCTCGTACGACTGCGCGCCGGCGGTGGCGGCGAGGAGGCCGGGGCCCGCGAGCATGGCGAGCCCGGCGGACGCGGCCAGGTGGGCGAATCGGTTGGCCGGGGCGGACGCGCGGGCGCTCGGGTTCATGGTGCTGTGGGCGGCTCGGAGCGGCGAGGGTCGGGGGGCGGTGTGGAGGAGGATGGATCAAGATGCGGGCGTTTGGATGATTCCAGCAAGCCGGACGAGACCGCGGTGTTGCAGTAACTTCCGGCTCGGCTGGCCCGCAGGGCACGAACCACCATGAGGGCTCCCACAATGAAACCATCGATTCCCCTGACCATCGTGGTCTTGACCGGTGTCGCCTGTGCCGATTCGGGCGATCCTCCACCAGTGCCCCCCGAGGCATCGGTGCCCGCCTTCGAGATCCTGGACACCGCCGGGGTCGACATCGTCGAGAACGCCCGTCCGCCCGCCGATTCCAGGCTGGGCTGGCGGGTCGGCGCGGAACCCGCCCTGTCGATCGGAGAGGTCGACGGGCCGGACCCGTATCTGCTGGACGTCTCCGATGTGCACCGATTGCCCGACGGGAGGATCATCGTGGCGGACCGTGCTTCCGGTGAGTTGCGGGCCTTCGACACGCTGGGGGTTCACCTGGCCACCTGGGGCGGCTCGGGCGAAGGACCCGGGGAGTTCGCAAACCTCATTCATGTCGACCCCTGGCCGGGGGATTCGCTCGTCGCGCGTTGGTCGCAGGGGAATCGCCTGACCGTCTTCGACTCGCAGGGCAACTACGGGCGCGTTTTCGGGATGCGGGACCGGGTCCGCATCTCCGTCGAAACGGTGCTGCCGGGAGGTCTGGTCATCGGTTCACGGTTGGACCCCACCGAGAGTTCCCGGGCAGGTCTCTCGCGCTCACGGAGCATCTACGAGATCAGGGGCCCCGATGGCGAACCGGGCCCAACCATCGGGTCGTTCCCGGGGAGCGAGTGGTATTCGCCTCGCGTGAAAGACGGGGTCATGGTCATCGGGATCCCGTTTTCCCGCGGCGACGTCGTCGTCCCATGGGGCGACGATGTCATCGTCGGTTCCGACGACACCTACGAGATCCGGGTGTACGCGACCGACGGCACGCTGAAGCGCATCGTCCGCCGGGAACACGATCTCATCCCCACGACGCCGGCTCACCTGGACGCGCATATCGATCGCCGGGTGGCGGGATTGCCCGAGCCGGAACGGGCGGCGAGAAGGCGTGAGGAGCAGGAGGAGTACCGCGACGTGCGTCTCCCCGAGACCCACCCCGCGTTCCGCAGAGTCCTGGCCGACGAGCTGAACCACCTGTGGATTCAGGAGTACACCCTGCCCGGACAAGGCCGGGGCAACCCGGTCTGGACGGTCTTCGACCCCGAGGGATACGTCCTGGGCTTCATGGAGACCCCCGCGGGGCTGCGCGTCTTCCAGATCGGGGAGGACTACATCCTGGGCTACGCGACGGACGAGCTGGGTGTGGAGTATGTACAGGTGTGGTCATTGAGACGGCGGGGCGGCTAAGTTGTGACTCTCTTCGGTGAGGCTTCCCTCACAGCTTCCTCCACATCCCGATCTGCTCCTTGAGCCCAACCAGGAACCCTATCTGCCAACGCGGGGGGAGACGCGGGAGGGTAAAATGATTAGAGTAGG
>JAPPGI010000121.1 GCA_028874985.1 Gemmatimonadota bacterium
GCCCTATGATTCAGCTTCGGATCCTCCCCACCCACCACGACAGGTGAAGAGCCATAGTAAAGACGCCACCCCAATGAACTTCATGACCCGCATACCGCCCACCTGCGTCCGCCCCCTCGCCTTCTTTCCTCTGGCGCTGGCCGCCTGCGACCCGGCCCCTGAGTCGTCCCTCACGGTCCGATACGATTCCGCCGGCATCCCGGTCACCACGGCACTGGCCCCGCGCTGGGGACCCGGAGAGGGCTGGACGATCCGCGACGAGCCCCTGGTCGAAATCGGGGCGGTTTCGGGACCGGCGGAGTACCTGCTGGACGGCGTGACGGGCGCCGTGCGCCTGAGCGATGGCGGCATTGTGCTCGGGGAACAGTCGGGCGGCGAGCTGCGCCGGTACGATCGGGAGGGCACGTTCGTGTGGCGGACGGCGGGACGGGGCGAGGGGCCGGGCGAACATCAATGGCTGACGTTCCTGGGTTGGCTCCCGGGTGATTCCGTGGTCACTTTGGACATTGCCCAGGATCGCGTCCAGGTGTTCGGTCCCGATGGCCGGGTTGCCCGCAGCAGGCGCATCGAATCTCCCTGGGCAGGACTCACCGCGAGGGGCGTCATCGGCGTGTCGGACCGCCATCTCGTCCTGACCTTCTCCGACTACCGGGAAAGTCCGACCGGCGTCGTGCGCTGGCCGGGAGTCAGGATCGCGACCTGGTCGCTCGACGACGGGGCCGTGCGGGAGCTGATGTCCGTCCCCGGGGACGAGCAACACGTCACGCGTGGCGGCGGGCGGATCACGCAAACCGTTTACGAGTTCGGGAAGGGTCCCCGGTGGTCGGTCATGCCCGGGCGCCTCGCGATCGTCGACACGGAGTCCTTCTCCGTCCGGTCGATCTCGCTTCCCGACGGGGCCACCACGGCCATTCTCCGGCGCGATGTGCCCATCCGGGAGGTCACGAGCGAGCATGTGGAGGCCTTTGTGGAATGGATGGCCCACCGCAACGTCGTGTACGGCGGCTATTCGGAGGAGCAGGCGGAAGCGAGCAAGCCGGGCTGGCGCAAACGACCCATGGCATCGACCCTCCCGGTCCTCGAGTCGATCCTCCTGGATGCGGCCGGGAACCTCTGGGTCGAGCCCCACGCGGTGTACGGAGCCGCGGTGCCGCCGCCCGAAGTATACGCACCGGACGGCACCTGGCTGGGCGCCGTCGCCCTGCCGTCCGGCCGGGGTGGCCTCCTGGTCAACGGCGGCCTCGAAATCGGCGACGACTACGTCCTGGGCGTCTGGCGCGACGAGCAGGGGGTCGAATACGTGCGGATGTACGCGCTGGAGAAGCCGGAATGACCATTGACCGGATACCGCCTTGCGACCGGCTCCCGCTGGTCGGCGTTGCCGCCGCCGTCGCCGCATTGTGAGTGGAAGCGCGTCACTCGTCACTCCGGTATCCCACGGCTGAAGAGGACCTCCAGGCCGGGTTCGGACCCGAGGGCCGCGGCAATGTCAGCTTGTCGCATGGCCGGCTCGGGTGGGTCGCGCAGTATTGCGCGCACCCGTCCGGTGCGGGGATCGCGGAGCATGACGACCGGAAGGTCACTGCCCGCGTCCAGCATGGCCGAGCCGCCCGGACCCGCAAGTGTGACGGTGGCAAGCCTGCCCTCCCATCCGGCGGCCACCGGGAGGGTGAAGGCGAACGAAGCGCTTCCGTCGCCATCGGCCACCTCGGACATGGCGAAACTCAGAGAGAACAGCTCGGTGCCGCCGCCGGTTCGTCCGGTCAGCCGGTACTCCCCGCCGGAGCGCGGGAGCGCGGGCGGCGCTTCCAACAGGAACGCCGGCTCGAGGAACGGAGAACCGTCCATATCCACGCCGCCCCACATCAGGAGCGACTTCCGTCGCCCGGGGTACGGAAGTCCCGCGCTGTCGGCGTCGCTCAGCCGGAAGCGGAGCGCGTTGCTGAAGTGGTAGTCACTGATCCATCTCGACGGGCAATAGGACATCAGGTCACTTCGCGCACGCGGCACCAGGCTGCCACCGTCGCGGAAGTCGTACCCCCAGGCACCGATGGATCCGGACAAATGGGGATATGAGGGATCCAGCCAGCGCGACGCTCCACACGGCGCGTGATAGAGACTCAGGTTGTGACCGAGTTCGTGCGACATGACCCACGAATCGGGTATCGAGAAGCTCGACCGGCCGGGGAGCAGAGCCACTCCCCTGGCACCGGCAACCGGTGGTGACATCGTTCCCATGTAGTGGCCCGTACCCCCTTCCGCCGCCCGGATGGCCATGGTGTGACGGAGCAGCACCGTGGCGATGGGACTGTTGGTCAACACGGGTTCGTGGGCCGTCACCTCCAGATCTCCGACCGGCAGCAGCGTGCGCGTGTCCCACAGCAGGGGGTGATCGTCCGGGTCGTCGGCCATGGCCTCGACGAGCTCCACGATCGACGAATCCGACCCTGCGACGAACGGGATCAACGTCAGGTCCAGGACGGGCATGGCCCCGACCTCCACCGCCAGCCGCCCGGTTTCCGGGATCCGCTTCGGGACTCCAAGCTCTTCGTCCAGCGTACCCTCCGGGTCCACCTCGATGACCATCTCGAGCCCCGGCTCAATGACTCCCGCGGGAATCTCGGCGTTGGCCGACCTGGCAAGATCGCCCTCGTCCACCTCGGTCGGGATCGGCGTGGACTTGCCCGGAACTTCCTCCACGTGCGTCTCCCGGCCGTCGACGTAGAAACGGGCCCGGATCGGTGGGATACCCTCGCTGGTGGCCTTCTTCGCCGTCACGAACACGCGCAGCAGCGCGCTCTCCTTCGCGACCAGAGGAACCGGGAACAACCGCGACTGCACCGCCTGGGTCAGATACGCCATCAGCGGGTCGGGGTCGCAGGGGTCGATGCGCCGCTTGTAGATCCCTTCGAGCCAGGTCTGAACGTCGGGATCCGCCGGCGCGCACAGCTCCGTGTGGGCCGCAAGGAGCACGTCGAGCTCCCGGAGCGAGGTCAGTTGGGACGGAAGAGGTCCTCCCATCTCCTCGTTGTGCGCGAGTATCAACTCCCGCAATCTCGACATCCGCCCGAAATCGGCGGGGACCGGGCCGGCCAGGTTGTTGTCGTGGAGGTGGAGGAGTCTCAACGAGGTCAGGTTGCCGAGGGCGCCGGGCACCTGACCGCCGAAGCTGTTCTCCTGGAGCAGCAATCCGGTCAAGTGCCGGAGGTTCCCCAGTTCGGGTGGTACGGGACCGGAGAGCTGATTCGAGCCAAGGTCCAGCCACGTCAGGTTGGCGAGGTTGGCGAGTTGTGTCGGAATGGAGCCGGTGAGTCGATTGTGCCCGAAGTCCAGCCACGTCAGATTGGCGAGGTTGCGGAGTTGTGTCGGGATGGTGCCGGAGAGCTGATTGTGCCCCAAGTCCAGCCATGTCAGGTTGGCGAGGTTGCGGAGTTGTGGCGGAATCGTGCCGGAGAGTGCATTGTAGGCGAGGTCCAGCCTTTCCAGATTGGAGAGGTTGCCGAGGCCGGGCGTGATCGAGCCGGAGAGCTGGTTTTCGCGAAGGTCCAGCCTTTCCAGGTTGGAGAGGTTGCCGAGGCCGGGCGTGATTGAGCCGGAGAGCTGGTTTTGGCGAAGGTCCAGCCCCGTCAGATTGCCGGCCTCCATTTCCACGCCGTACCACTCGCCCAGTGGCGCGTCGGTCATCCAGTTGTCGTTGTTGTTCCAGGCCGGTCCGTCCGTCGCACGGTAGAGACCCTCCAGTTCCCTCCGGTCGGGGTGGAACACGGTGACGATCGCGTTGCCCTCTGCGGTTTCCGCCGTGGCCGTGATCCTCGTAGCGCCCTCCGTGGCGCCGCGTACGAAGCCCGAGTCGGACACCTTCGCCACCGACAAGTCGCTCGACGACCACTCGAATGTCGCGCCCTCGACCACATTCCCGTTCCTGTCCAACGCTTTCGCCGTCAACCGGACCGAATCGTCGATCTCGACTGTATCGGAATAGGGCGACAAGGTCACCGACGCGACCGATTGCATGACTCTTACCATTGCGGTTCCGGATCCCCCGCCCGACCTCGCCGTGATCGTCGCAGTACCGTTGCCGGCCGCCGTCACCAGGCCCGATGCGTCCACCGCCGCAACCTGGTCCGCACTGCTCGACCACCCCACCTCGACACCGGTCATCGCATTCCCGTGTTGGTCCGTTACTTCGGCACCGAGTTGCACGGTCGCGCCCACCGCGGTCAGTTCGGCGGTGGCCGGGGTCACCGTGACCGTCGGTGGCGGCTCGTCGTCGCAGGCCGGCGCCCAAGCGAGGACCAGCAGTGCCGCCATCGGCAGAAGGGCGATGTTCCGGTAGCGGTGCATGGTCAACGACTTCCGTGGCTGTGTTCTCCGGCGTCGGGCAGGTCGGGCGATCAGGTCGCGGGCCCTTCCGGTCTACTCGATCCTGATCCGCATCGCGTAGATCTCGTGGTTGCCGTCCCGGTTGGAGATGAAAGCGATTCTGATCCCGTCCGGGGACCACGCGGGGCGCCTGTCCAGGGCACCGTTGTTCGTCAGCCGCGTCACGCCGGTTCCGTCCGCGTACATCATGTAGATCTCGTCGTTGCCGTCGCGGTCGGAGTGGAAAGCGATTCTGGTCCCGTCCGGGGACCACACCGGGTGCCTGTCCAGGGCGCCGTTGTCGGTCAGCCGCTCCATGTCGCTGCCGTCCGCGTCCATCACGTATATCTCGTCGTTGCCGTCGCGGTTGGAGTGGAAGGCTATTCTGGTTCCGTCCGGGGACCAGGCGGGTTCCCGGTCGCCGGAACTGTGGTTCGTCAACCGCTCCAGGTCGCTGCCGTCCGCGTCCATCACGTATATCTCGTCGTTGCCGTCGCGGTCGGAGTGGAAGGCTATTCTGGTTCCGTCCGGGGACCAGGCGGGTTCCCGGTCGCCGGACTTGTGGTTCGTCAGTCGCGTCACGCCGCTGCCGTCCGCGTCCATCACGTATATCTCGGGGTTGCCGTCCCGGTCGGACTCGAAAGCGATGCTGGTCTCGTCCGGAGACAACTCGGGCGCCACATCGGTGGCCGTGTCGTTCGTCAGCCGCGTCAAAGCCCGTTCGCTCTCGCTCATCACGTTGCTCATCACGTAGATCTCCTGGTTGCCGTCGCGGTCGGAGTCGAACAGGATCCTGTCCGGGGACCAGTCCGGTGAAGCCTCGGTTTCACTGTGAAACGTCAGCCGCGCGAGGGCTGGAACCACGGTCACCACGAAGCTCTGAGTCGCCGCAAGCCCCTCGGGGTCTCGCGCCGTCACGGTGAGGGTCGTCGCTCCCACGGCCAGGCCCAGGAGCCCCAACCTGCCGCCCGACACCGCTACCGCGGAGACAACCGAATCACCCACGGGTGCCACGGCGTACGTGAGCGTGTCGCCATCGGGATCGGTAAAAGCCGAGGTCACGTCGAACAGAACCGGTTGGTTGACCTTGATCGTATGCGCCTCGATCACCCCCACCGCCCTCGGCGCCCGGTTGGGGACGGTCACCCCGAAGGTCTGGGTGGCCGACAGTCCGCCCGGGTCGCTGGCCGTGATCGTGATTGTGGCACCGCCCCTGGCCTCGGCTGTGACCGTGATCGTCGAACCCGCCGTGCTCACGCTTGCCACGGCAGTGTCGGACACGCCGGCCGCGTAGGTCAGCGCCTCCCCGTCCGGCTCACTGAAGTACAGCGACGCGTCGACCATCGCGGTCGCGCCCACCTCGACGGTGACACCCGGTACCGTACCGCGCGGTAGCGGCGCACGGTTCGGGACGATGACCTCGAAGCCCTGCTGGCCCTTGAGCCCCTCGGGGTCGGTGGCCGTTACCGTGATCGTGGCGTTGCCCGGGGCGACACCCCTGACGGAGATTGCCGTGCCGGAGTTCGAAGTCGTGGCCACAGCTGGATCGGACGACGCTACGGCGTAGTTGAGCACGTCGCCGTCCGCGTCTTTGAAACAGGCGTCGACGTCCGAGGTCTCGCCGACGTTGACCGTAACCTGCGGGAGCCGGCCGCACGCGGCCGGTGCCGCCGTGCTCTCACAGGCGGCGGCCACGCACACCAGGAGCGCGGCGAAGAGGCGTGGGGAGGGGGGAAACCGGGTCAAGGAATGTCTCCTGGCAGGAAGGGATGCGCGAAGCGTGGTGCAGTCTGGGATACGGCCCAGGTTGCGCGCGGATTACAGAGCCCTTCCCTCGCAGTCCGTGGATGGAGCCGCCCGAGCACCGAGAGCGGCGAGGTGCCGGGCTGACATGTGGTTGAAGTTTCGCATCTTGTTGCGCTGATTGTGTTTGCATGTTCGACAGCCCGGTTTCCCGCTGAATGATTCCCGCCGGTCTCGATTTCAGCCGCGAGTCCGGCGGCGGTCTTCCAGAGCCTTCCGAAGCTGTCCCTCGTCGGCTCTCTGATAGCACCGAAGCACCGTCTTGGCCGTCTTCCAGCCGCCGAGTTGGCAGAGCACCTTCAACGGCTGGTCCATCAGGTCGGAGGCGAACTTGCGCCGCAGCGAGTGCCAGCCCCTGCCGGGCTTCGGCTCCAGTCCCGCGAGCCTCTCGGCCCTGTCCCACCACCCCTGCGCCAACGCGGCTCCCATGCAGGCCGACGGATTCCGGGGCGCGGGCATGATCGGCGCATCCCCAGCAGCGGGATTCCAACTCCGCGCCTCCTTCAAGGAATCCAAGGCCTCGTCCGTGACGGGCGTGACGTGCTCGTAGCCGGTCTTGTCGTGCTCGGCGCGCCAGACGATGGTTCCGCCCTCGAAGTCGATGTCGCGCCACCGAAGCTGCCGGATGGCACCGATCCGGTGGCCGGTTTCGTGCGCGAGCACGAGCGCGACATGGAACCGCCAGTCCACCCGGAGTGACACCTCCAGAAGCGCCTGGTACTCCTCCTCGCCAAGCACCACCCGGTTCGGATTCTTCTCGCTCGGCGTCCTGAGCCCCCTGAGCGGATTCCGGTCGAGCAGCAACCGGCCCCGCTCGTCGCGGGACTTCGCCGCCCAGTTGAGGACGGCGATCAGGAACTTCAGGTCGTATTCGACCGTCCGGTCCGCCACCGGCCTGCCACTCGGCCCGATCCTGCCAGCGCGACGCTCCCGGATGAATCGGTCCCAGTCCCTCTGAGACAGGGTCGCCGGGTCGCGGGACCGTCCGAAGAACCGGAGGAACATCCGCATGGCGGCCCGGTCGTGTCCCCGTGTATGAGCGCCCTTCGCGGGCGTCACCTCCTGACCGTAGATGTCAAAGAGCCGCTCCAGAGTGAGCGGCTCGGGCTTGGCTTCCGCCCCGCCCCCGATCTCCGGGCCGGCGAACCCGGCGGCGAATTCGTCCGCCTGCCGCTTCGCGCGCCGCCAGTCACGGTGCTTGAGGGACCGGGTGAGCCTGCGCCCGTTCTCTCGCCACTCAATCTGGAAGTTGCCGGTCTTCGGGTCCGGGAAGATCCTGACCCGGTTCCGGCCCCATTCTCCGGCGCCGTACGAGCGCCGACTTCGTTTCGTGCGTGCCATCATTCGATTCCTCTCGATTGATGGACTGCACGATCTGCACGAACGAAGTATCGCGGGGAGAAGGCTTCCCCGCCAGTGTGTGTGTCTCTCTTTCCGCACCTTCGTCTCCAGGAGGCCCGCACGGATCGCGGGCGACGGGAACATGCGGGGCCTCGAACGGTATCATGAGCGGAAAACCCCTTGGGCCGTTGGATGCTGCCCGGTCCCACGGAATGACGCCTCAAGCCGCCGGGGATGGCCCGGCAGAAAGACAGAACCGAATGTCAGGCAGAACCCGTCTCGCACTCTCCGGACTCGTGCTCGCCGTCGTGCTGGCGGGGTGCGAGGATCCGGTGGACCCGCCGGACACGCTGACCGAGGCCGAAGCCCTGGCCCTGTTCAAGGCGATTGCGGTGGGTTTAGAGCTCCTCCCCGATGACGATGTGGATCCCGGCTCCGTGGATACCATGGTCGCCTGCCCGCACGGTGGGCGAAGCAAAGTGGTCGGAACGGCCAGCGCCAGGCAGGCCGGGGACACGCTCAAGTTGGCGCTGAATGCGGTGGTCACGCCAGCCGGTTGCAAGGTGTCGGGCGACGGACTGGCGTTCACGGTGGACGGCGACCCGAGCATGAGCACCGGGATGTCCTTCGATATCATCGCGTTCGAGACGGTCGTCTTGGGCGGTGGTATCGAAGGGAAGGTCAAATGGCAACTGGAGGACCGGTCGGGGGAATGCGCCATGAACCTGCCGCTCGATGCGACAGTCGATTTGTCGGATCCCGAGAACCCCAAGGCGACGGGAGGCTACAAGGGGAAGATGTGCGGCCACGACATCGAATTCGACATCACGGTCACCGCTGGAGAAGCAGCCGATCTTCGAGTCGCGAGCGATGGTTGAGCCGTTCTTTCCGGGACGACGCTTGAGAACGGCGCGGGAGGCTACTCGAAGTCCCGAAACGGCGAAGTCGTGCCCGGATGGAGCCGCACATGTGAAATCGTGGTCGATGTGCGCGGAATCGCCGTTCGGACGTGCACGACGGGGATAGCGCATGTCCTTGTCCGGCTTGTGGTTGCGCCACGGCCTCCGGGGCGGCGGTGCCGCGCCGGAAACGGAGGACGTGGTCGTAGCGACCCGCCTTTTTCGATGCCCGTTGTGGCATCTGCGGAGGTTGGGATGTGCACTCCATCCCAAGCCGCCACGGCGGGTCGCTACGGGTCCAGCAGTCTTTTGCAGGAAGGCCGGAGGACGGGCACGGCGGGGGCATCCCGACTCTCGGCAAGCCGGACGGCCGCCTCGAACCGGCGGTCTCCTTGGACGGGGGGTGAAACCCGGACGGGGCCGCTGCGTAGGGGCAGACGCGGATCGCGGTGTCGGGGCCAAGGCCGCCGTGGGTGGCCGGAGCCAGCGACCACGCGGGCGAACGCTGGCAGGAGAGCGGCGCGGGCAGTTTCGGCAACGGCGGCAGCCGGAGGAGGACCGGGTTGATCCGCCGCGTCCCGAAGCGGCGTTCGGACGGCCTTCCCGCCAGGGATTGTTGGTGCGGGAGCGACCCCAGGAGGGCAGGGACGAGGTGTGAATTTCCACCTCGTCCCGAACCCGTACCGAGCCCTTGGCGGGGGGGGTCGCTCCCGCCACGGCCCCAGCCGCTCGCGTGCCACGGAGGATCGAGCGATCGGGCCGCAAGACGTTGCCGCATCGCAGGATAAGCAGGACGGCGGCTGTGCATCGGAGGCCGACCAAAGTGTGAAACGACCCCCCATGTCGTTTTCACACTTCAGTACGGCCGTAAGTCGAATGCGGGTGCCGTGCAACAAGTGCCGGAGTGGCGTACTCCATTCCCTGGCGGGGTCGCCACGCTCAGCCCGTAGCCGATCCAGTGAGAGCGCGCCGATAACGGAGGGACGATTGTCCTGGCGATTGCTGGTCCGCCTCCCGCCATCCTCGATGCCGTGCGAAGCAAAGTTGACAATTCCTATCGCTCCAGTGCCCACACTTGGACCGACTCCACACCCATCTCATCCGTCGCCCGCCCCAGCAGGTAGTCGGCGCCGATCTCGTAGACCGTCAGCCCCTCGGGCGTTTCGATGAACCCCAACGCCCGCCCCTCGGGGTCGAACACGGTCCACAGCGGCGCGGGCCGGTCCATGCCGGGAAGCGTGGCCTCCCGCACCCACAAGTGGTCCAGAGGATCCGTCAACAGCATATGAATGGCCGGGAACTGCTCAACGAGGGGCATATTCTCGTAGCCCCTGCGGGCGAATTCCAAGCGTTGGCCGGTCAATCCGGCCCGCTCCAGCGCTGCATCGAGTGCTTCGTCAACCTCCTCGCGGGTGGGCGCGCGACTCTCATACTCGCGGCGTACGATGCGGGCCAGGGCGCCGGTCGAGGGGTCGTAGGCCCGGATTTCGTAGTTGTCGTCGGTGGTGAGGATGACGAGCTCGCCCCACTGCGCCTCTAAGAGCGAGCGCCCAAAGGGCAGGTAGCCCAACACCGCCATTCCGGCCCGAAAGGTCAGGTAGGATTCTTGGCCGGGATGCGTGCCCAACGCGACCGGCGAGGTGGTTCCAGGATAGCGTAACTCATACGTTTCCTGCGAGCGCCGGTATCCTTCGCCCGTGGCTTCGCCGGTTCGTCCCAGGATGCTCCCGTCGCTCAGCACGGCCCGGGGTTCCAGTGCCCCGGCTTCCGAATCGAGGGTGAATGACCGTCCAAACACGCCGACCGCGTCAAATACTGATATCACCCAAGTCGCGGTGTTCCACGCGACGACCGAATCACCCGGCCAAGGCTCAACGCCCGAGAGGCCGGTAAACTCCCCCGGCCCTTCACCCTCCCGTCCCCATGTGGCTAGATGCGCCCCCTCGGCGTCGAACACGCGGAGCTCGTTGGTTCCGGTGTTCGCGATCACGATCCGCCCGTCGGGCGGACGGGAGTAAGTTCGCATCTGTCTTTGGATGTTGAACTTACGAGATAGGAGGGGCGGATTCCAGCCGTTTGACTCCCGCCGATTGCGGGTCTAGCCGCGAGACCTTCTGCGGGCTTCCAGTGCCTTCCGAAGCTGTCCTTCGTCGGCCTTCTGATAACACTGGAGAACCGTTCTGGCCTCCTTCCAGCCGCCAAGTTCACAGAGGACCTTGAGCGGCTGATCCATCAGGTCGCTGGCGAACTTCCGCCGAAGCGAGTGCCAGCCCCTTCCCGGCTTGGGCTCCAGCCCCGCCAGCCTCTCGGCCCTGACCCACCACCCTTGCGCCAGCGCGGATCCCATGCACTTCGACGGACTCTTGGGCGCGGGCATCACCGGAGCTTCCCCAGGTCCGGGGTTGCGCCTCCACGCCTCTTCGAGAGCTTCGAGCGCCTCGGCGGTAACGGGCGTGACGTGCTCGTGCCCCGACTTGTCGTGCTCGGCACGCCAGAGAACGGCCCGGCCCTCGAAGTCGATGTCAAGCCATCGAAGCTGTCGGATGGCTCCGATCCGGTGGCCGGTTTCGTGCGCGAGCACGAGCGCGACGCGGAACCGCCAGTTCACCCGCCCGGAGACTTCCAGCAGCGCCCGGTACTCCTCCTCCGTGAGCACCACCCGGTTGGGATTCTTCTCCGTGGGCTTCCTGAGGCCCTTGAGCGGGTTACGGTCCAAGAGCAGGTGGCCCCGGTCGTCCCTCGACCTCGCGGCCCAATTGAGCACCGCGATCAGGAACTTCAGGTCGCATTCGACCATCCGGTCGGACACGGGCTTGCCGCTCGGGCCGATCCTGCCCGCCCGCCGTTCGCGAATGAAGCGGTCCCAGTCCCTTTGGGAAAGGGTGGCCGGGTCGCGGTTCCGCCCGAAGAATCGGAGGAACATGCGCGTGGCGGCCCGATCATGCCGCCGAGACTTCCAGCCCTTGGTGGGCGTCACCTCCTCGCCGTAGATGTCAAAAAGCTCGCCCAGCTTGAGCGGCTCGGGCTCGGCTTCCTGCTTGCCGTTCAGGTCCGGGCCGACGAAGCCCGCGGCGAACTCGTCCGCCTGCTTCTTCGCCCTCACCCAATCGCGGTGACCCAGCGACCGGGCGCGCCTGCGCCCGTTCTCGCGCCACTCAATCTGGAAGTTGCCGGTCTTCGGGTCCGGGAAGATCCTGACCCGGTTCCGGCCCCATTCGCCGGCGCCGTACGAGCGCCGACTTCGTTTCGTGCGTGCCATCATTCGATTCCTCTCGGTGATGGACCGCACGATCTGCGCGAACGAAAGCTCGCGTGGCCGGGGGTTTTCCGCTAGTCTTCGGTCGACCGTCTTCGGCTCGGTCGACCGTCCGGGGGGAGTGCGCGGGATCAGGCTTCCGGGGCAGCCGCCACGGGGGCGCTGGTTTCTGCGGTTTGTGGAGGAGCCAGATGTGTTTTTGTTTCACAAAAACTCTCTGGCCGGGGTATCCCCCGAACCCCCGACGGCATCCCCGCGCCATGTCCATGGGCACGGAAATGTCCCGGGGCTCGGCACCTGCCCGAAACGGGTGCCGAGCCCCGGGACAGGGTCGCCCGTCAGGTCGTGGGCAGGAGCCACACGGGCCACCGACAGCCGTTCAGCCGTCGAGAGCGACGCCTCCACCCGTTTCGGTGCCGCGATCCTCCACCGCGAGGATGTCGAGTTCCTTGGCCGGAAGCCCGAAACCGGGGGTACTCCTACCCCTCCGAGGGTTGAGTTCGTGCGTTACTCGCGATCCCACGGCCTCGGATTCCGCCAAACCGGCCGCCAGACGCCTAGAATGGCCTTGGGAGCGGTTTTCCCGAGGTTCGGGGGGCCACACGGCTCGGATAGCTGCCCGGTCGGCCAAGGAACCACTCAAAGGCAGATCCT
>JAPPGI010000186.1 GCA_028874985.1 Gemmatimonadota bacterium
GGAATCGGTGGGCAGGGTCGTCGTCCATCCAGAGGCGATTGAAGACGTAGTCCACTGTGCGGCGCTGGAAGTCCTTGAGGATGCCGAGCGCCTCGACCGCGCTACGCCGCCGCGGGTCGGTCACGGGGATGCTTTGAGCGCGGCTTCGAAGGTGTCCCATAGCCGCATGAACTCGTCGGGTACGATGTCGTCGGCTTGCCCCGCACGGTCCGACTCGCGCAGGTACTGGATCAGGCGACGCACCGTGTCCAGTCGCGCGGGGTCGCGGCAGTAGGCTCGCGTCATCTCTTCGAGCAGAGGAAGGGAACCGATGCTGGAGCCTCCAGCCCCCGCTCCCGACCGCCCGTTGATCGGCCCGGTGCCGTCTTGGGGGACTCGCGTGGTCGCATGGGGGTCGAACGCGCCCAAGAGGAAGAGGATGTAGCGCAGGAAGCCGCGCTGGTTGCGGACCATTCGGCGCGCGATCTCGTCGTTGCGCTCGCGCACGGGAAGTCCGTCGACAGGGACGCACAGAACAAAGACCTCCGACGCAGCCTCGGGATCCTTTTCCCTCAAGCCGATCCTGAAGGCGACGAAGCGGGTGACCTGCGCGATGTCCATCGGCGCGAAGTCGATATCTCCGCCATTCAGAAGAGGACGACCGTCCGCTGCGCGTTTGCGGGGTAGAGTGATGGGCCAGACGCCGACCTCAAGGTCGGACGACAGATCGACGAAGCTCGCGCTGCGGAGGCGGAGATGCCAGCGATCTCCGCCGTCGCCGTCTCCTCGGTAGCAGATCAGGCGCAGGTCGGCGGCCGCAACCGCTCTGCAGGCATCCTCGATGATCCTCTTGTTCCGGTCGAGGTCCGGATCGGGGCCGGGGCCGGACGGCGGAACGAAGTCCTCCAGTAGCGCCCCCAGCCCGTCATCGCCCAGCAACGTCTCCGCCGTTCCCAGCGCCTCCGGCCGCCCGACCAGCTCCGCCATCACCTCCACACCGCCGCTCCCGTGATGTGTGGCGTTGATCGACCCCACAAACAGTCGCGTCCGGCCAGCCACCTCGCACAGGTACACCTTCGCGTGGAGGCCGTCGTCCAGCAGTTCGCTCAGGACCAAGCACCGCTCGAAGCGTTTCAGCGCGGCAGGCGCCTGGTGGTGAATGCGGGCCAACTCCTCGGGGCGCGAGACAAGCGTCGGCGGCGAGTCGCTCCGGCGCGTCATCTCGAACAGCGCGTTCGGTGTACAGAACGGCGAAATCACCACCAGCCGCCGTGACCTCGGAGGAGGCCGCCACTCCTTGAGACCCGGACCGATGGCGTGCAGGCGGAACTCGTCCACGTGACCGGGGAGTTCCCAGACGGTGCGCTCCAGATCGCCAGCCAGCGAGTCGATCTGATCGGCGCGGTTCTTGGGCAGGGTTGGGGACATATCAGGCAAGGCCCGGAATAAGGTCGCCATCTCCGCGTTCTCCGGCACGGCGTCGCCCCGGGGATCGCCCTGCGCCATCACGGACACGTCCCACGAGTGGTCGCCGGTCAGATTGCGGGACATGACGGCCAAACGGATGAGCCGGCCCGCCCCTCCGTCCGCATCGCCATCATCCGCCGGCACGAACCGGAGCACCCACACCTTGGGGTGAAAGATGCCGCCGCTGCTGGGCGCAGCCGCATGCAGCGAGTCTTCCAGCATGGAGTAGAGGACGTTGCTCCGCCGGGGCGGGTGTATTCCGCCACGCTGATGGAAGATCGTGATCCGGTCGGTCGTTTGCCGCAGTCCGTAAAGGAGCGCCACCGGGTCGGCGAGGAGTTCGGAGTCCGGGCGGTCCCCCGCGTGGAGGAGCAGGTGCAACGGCACGGCGAGCAGCATGTCCAGGTTGAGAGAGTACGTGAGCGCCACCCCGCAGTCGAAGCGACAGCCCGGCGGCGGGGTGAGCGCCCGCGTGTAGAGTGTGCGGTCCCGATGCGGATCGAGCAGCGTCATGCGGTGGCCCCCAGCCCCTCGCCCAGCTCCCGCAGGAACCGGCGCACCACGGGCCAGCGGTAATCCATCCGACCCATCCCCGACCCTCCTCCCCACTCAGCCAGCATCTTCTCGTCGCGGAAGCGCGAACGCACGCCTTTGAGCGCCTTCTCGCGGCGGCGAACCAGCGTGGCCGCTTCAGAGTCGTCAGGCGGAGAGCCATGCTCTTGCACATCAAGAACACCCGCCTTGACCAAAGCCATCCACTCGCTCACGAATGCCCTCGTGCCGTGGTTGATCCGTGCGCTGCGGGCGACGGTCGCCCAGAAATCGTCCACCGACCAAGCCGCCAGCGCCGAACGATCCAGCCCCCACGACCACTTCGCCAACTGGCTCTCGTAGTGAGGGGCCTTGTCTTCGCTGGTCGGCCGTTCCAGCCCTCGCGTCCCGGCCTGGACCCTCCGCGCCAGCAGCAGGTTGTAGAGCACCGGCGCGCCGTAGATCACTTCGGAGAACAGTCGGGCATGGTCCACCTGCTCCTTGTGTTCGGGCGCAAAACCCGCGTAACCCGGATGCTCCCATACGAAGCTGCACCCGTCCGCTTCCCCGGCGTTCTTCGCCCTCACCTGCCTGAAGAGGTGAGCCAGCAAGCTCTGCGGCAGCGACTGCGCCACCCGGTCCTGCAGATACTCGGCCTCGGTTGAGGTGAGCGACAGCGTGTCCAGCTTCGGAAACCCGCGAGGGGGCTTCGGCAGCCCTGCGTGCCACGTCCGCGCCCCATTGCCGCTTCCGGAGCGGACGCGCAACCCCCAAGCCTCGCCCAGTCCGAAGTACCAACTCGGGAGCCCCTTGAGCCTGCGTTTGGAGCGCCTTCCGTACACGCCGTCCTCGGTCGTTGCCCACAAGTGCTCAAGCATGTCCAGCTCGCGCTCCCTACCCAGTCGCCAGAAGTCGCTGCGGGGCATCCTCTCCCGTTCCAGCGCGCGATAGACCCACGGAACTATGAGCGAGAAGCGCAGCCGCGTCTGGGCGGTGTTGGTTCCGGGGAACAGTAGGTTGGAGAAGGCGTCGCGGATCGTGCCCAATCCCATCTCGTCGCGGGATCCCGGCTGGTGGAAGAGGCCAAGCAGATCGTAGGCCCGCTTGCGGGCTTCCTGATCCTGGTCAATCCAAGCGAGAGTGAAGGTCATCGAGGCATCGTGGCCCGTTGAAGTTCCATTCCTGACGTACAGACGGCATGCTCAATGTATCACCTAATAAGCGAGCGTCGGCGCGATTCCCCATCCTGCGCGAGGACAGGTCGTCGATGAGATTCGGGTGATCTTGGCGGATTGCTCTCTTGCCCGACCGCTACGTCCCGGGACGGCGACTCATCGGCAGTCTGGACGGTTCCTTCGACCTCGCGCGACGAAAGAGTTCACGGCGTCGCGAACGCCCCGAAATCACTTCGGATTTGCACCGGTTGGACTCCCTCAATTTCCCGTCAAACGATTCCGGTTTTCCGGTCATCTGGCACGGTCCAGCAGGGTCCAACTCAAGGGCAGGAAATGGCGGATCATGCAGTCCTGTATGACTTTAGAAGATTTCCTGCCGTGATTTGGGCCTCTCGCGATCCGTCGGCCCCTCGGGGTTCTCGAACCAGCGTCCCGAATCCGCACCACCCATGAGAACGTGAACGTCGTTCGCTTGTGGCAGCATCCCATCGGGATCGAAGTCGGCGTGTTGGAGCCGATCCACCCACCCTCGCACTTTCCCCGCCGCCTGATCCACCAGTGTTCGCATGGGAAGACGCCAGACGAGTCTCCTGGGCGTGGATTCGGGACACAGGGTCTGCGATACATCCAAGCAAGAGTCACCCCGGCGGTCTTGCCCGACCCCGTGGGGGCAATCAGGACCTCGGGCCAGTCGCCGTGGGCAAGCTTGCCTTGCCATCGGAAAGGGGACACCGGCTCCCCGAATGCGGCAAGAAAGAGATCGCTGAAGCCAAGGCGAGACCTGTGGCCGTGGGAGAAGGATTCGTCGTCAAATCTTCGGGCGCGGGTCTCGTTGGGAATGCGGAGCGGGAGCGTCAAGTCTAGCAAACCATCCCAACCGCATCAACCTGTCAACCACGCTTTCCATAATGGCAACCACAGTTTACATGCTGCCACGCTCCCTCGACAGCGACCCCACCAACCTCACCGGATACCGTGCATACGCGTCCGCGTGAGCGGCGACCGTCACGCACTGGCAAGCCGCCCGAACGGTCACAATCACATCGAACGCCCACCGCTTCCCGGCGTCCACAATCGGATTCGCCGGACGCCCGATCACCGCCAGGATCGACTCCTCGTGGCCTTCGACTCCCGGGTCACCGACCTGAAGCGCCTTGGCCAGACCGCCCGCGACCCTGGCTAGCCCGTCAGGGGCGGTTCGAGCGGTTACGCTCCAAAGACCGCCCACCATGGTTCCGCTCCTCGCGCTCGGCGTGTAGTCCCGCGGATTCTTCACTTGGTCCAGGGCCGTACGCGCCTTCGAGAGAAAATCACCGAGAGAGACGGAGTCCCCGCCACCCCGCTGGATCCTGTCAAGCAATCCCCTCACCATCCGGTGATCCGCCTGCCCCACCTCCCGCACCCTATCCAGCAGGATCCCATCCAGCTCGTACAGCAGCCGCTTGATTTCGCCGCTGTGAGCTTCCGACGCCGAAAGCGCGACTCCCGCCGACCACGTCAGATCCTCGATTCTCGCCGTGACCTCCTGGCCGGCCGAGACCGGAAACCACTCCGGCACCTGAAGCGGCGATGACGTAGGCGCAAGCGCGAACTCCCGCCGCGATATCAGGACGAAATCCACGAACCCGTTCCGGGCAAGCCGCTCACGCATATCCGGGGCCCGCAACTCACTCTCGCAACCCTCCAGCACGGTGCCGAGGTCGTTCATGACGGCATTCGGGTCCACGAAGCCCGGTGCCCGGAGAACCACGGGCACCAGGGGATGGTCCCCAGCCGCGCCGCGCAGCAGCTGCCGGAACCGGTTCCTGTCCCCCCCGTCGTCCGCCGGTGTGATTGCCACCCAATAGAACGTCATGGGATCGCCGACGTCGCCGGACTGCTGGCCCAACAGCACAAGCAGGTTCTCGCGCGCGAACTCGACGAACTGGTTGAGCAGCGGCTGGACAACCGTGTACCGCACATAGTCGTCCCGTTCGGCCGCTGCGCGTAGGAAGCCGAACAGGGTCTCGTACTCGTCGATGATCAGGACCTTGCGCCGTCCGTCGGGGGCCACGGGAGCGCAGTCCGCGACGGACGCTTCAACGAAATCTCCCGCGAGGCGCGATGAGGACGCGACCGCATCGGACACCCTGTCGAAGAAGAGTCTGGCGTTCGCGCTGGGCCCGGTTCCGCAGGTCTGGGAGACGATCACCGAGTCCGCGGCGGTGAAGTCGAGGCACGCGGTGGTCTTGCCGCTCCGGCGAACGCTGCACCAGAGCCGCACCCCGTTTGTCCGGTCGAAGACGCTCAGGAGATCGCGGACGCTCGTACGGTCCACCCGGTAGAACGGCATCATGCTCGGTGTCTTGAGCGGAAACTCGCGGGCGATGTTGTGTGAGATCGCCGGGCCCGTCCGTCTGCTTCGCAGCGAGTGGATCGTTCGGGCCAGGACCTCGACCGCGCACTCCACCGTGGCGTCGGCATCCAGGTCATGCGTGTCCAACACCATGGCCGCGAGCGTGTCCCTCTCGCGCACGAACTCCCTCACATGCGACCTGAGCGGCGCCACCACGAGCGCGACGTTCCGGGCACCCGCCTCGGTCAGCGCACTGGAGAACGCTCGGTCACCTTCCAGATAGGCGCGGGCCTCGATCACGCGGCGGGCGGACGCCGCCCGGGGGGCGCGTACACCGATCTCCAGCAGGCGGTCGTCCCACGAGAAGCCCGGTCGCGCGTGGCCGCCTCGCTCGGTGCCAGAAAACGGTCGAAGTGCCGAAAAAGGCAATCCCGGTAGCTGGTCGCCCACTGGAGTGTGCCTTTCACTGAGCTGGCGGAGGTCGCTACGGAACTGCGCCTCCCAGGCGTGAGCATGCTCGACGGTCGGTGCGCTTCGGGATAGACCGTGGTCGACGCCGGTTCAGCAACCTGCGTGGCCCGGCCGGAAATGCGTGCGTCCAGGAACTCCAGCAACCGCTTCCTTCGCCTGGGCTGGAAAAGCTCAATGACAGGGTCGAGGGTCGGGCGCCAGTCGGTCAGGGATTGCCGTCCCATCTGCTCGATGAGCCGCCGAAGCATCATCTCCGGTTCCTCGCGGTGCCCGATGGCCAACCGGGCTTCGATCTCGGTCAGACGAGCTTCGATGTCCACTCGGGTAGATCTCCTTTCCCGTCTCTACGATGGGGTCCCTGCTCAATAGGCCATCATCGACGAAGCAACGGCGGCTGAACCGGTTTGGCGACCGGTGCACGAAAAGGCGTGCCTTCCCACCGCACTACGCCTTCGCCCCCACAGACCGGATTGCCCGTGTCGGTTGTCGCACCGCCGCCGTCCCCCGCCACCATTACCCGCCACCGTTACCGGGGTTGCTCTCGCGTGGCCGACGGCATAGCGTCCCCGCCAGGCGATCCTGCTGACCCCGAAAGGGGACGCGATGACCTCTCGATCCAGACGCAAGCTCCCCATCGGCATCCAGACCTTCCGGGTGATCCGCGACGGCGGCTACTACTACGTCGACAAGACGGCCTACGCCCGCCGGTTGCTGGACGAGGGCAGGCACTACTTCCTCTCCCGCCCGCGGCGCTTCGGGAAGAGCCTCTTCCTCGACACGCTCGGCGAGCTGTTCCAAGGCAGCCGCGACCTGTTCCGGGGGCTGGACATTCACGACAGGTGGGACTGGTCCGCCCGCCACCCCGTTCTTCGGCTGAGCTTCGGCGGAGGCGGCTTCCTGGAGCAGGGTTCGCTGCACGCGAACGTCATGGCCCAGCTCGATTCCGTGGAGCGGCGGTTTGGGGTGGCCGCAAGCTATGATACCGGCCCCGAGCGCCTGGCGGCGTTGGTGGAGGCGCTCCGCCGGAAGAACGGCCGATCCGTGGTGGTCCTGGTCGACGAGTACGACAAGCCGATCCTCGATGCTCTGGATGCGCCCGAGACCGCCCGTGCCAACCGCGACTACCTGCGCGGCCTCTATTCCGTAGTGAAGGACGCCGACGCGGACATCCGGTTCAGTTTCTTCACGGGCGTCAGCAAGTTCTCGAAGGTCAGCCTGTTCTCGGGCCTCAACAACCTGCTCGACATCACCCTGGAGCCCGGGTTTTCGGCCGTGTGCGGCTACACCGACCGGGATCTGGACACCGTCTTCGGACCCGAGCTGGCGGGTCTGGACCGCAGTGCGATTCGCGACTGGTACAACGGATACCGCTGGCTCGGCGAGGAGGTCTACAACCCCTTCGACATCCTGTTGCTGTTCCGTCGGCGGGAATTCGGAGCCTACTGGTTCGAGACGGGTACTCCCACGTTTCTGCTCGACATGTTGTTCAAGCGCCGCGTCAGCTCCGTGGATCTGGACGGCATGGTGGGCAGCAGCGACCTCCTGTCGACCTTTGACGTGGGTGACATCGCCACCGAAGCGCTGCTCTTCCAGACCGGCTACCTGACCATCACCGGAGAGGCCGACCTCGGCGGGAACCGACTCTACAGGCTGGGGTATCCCAACCGCGAGGTCCGGCAGAGCCTCAACGAAAGTCTTCTTCGCTACCTGGTCAAGGATGCGACCTCACAGGCGGCGAACAGCGTCCGGTTGTACCGGCTCCTCGAGGCGAGGGACTTCGACGGCCTCAAGGCCCTGTTTCAGGCGTTCTTCTCGAGCGTCCCCCACCAGTGGTACACGAACAACGACATCGCCAACTACGAGGGCTACTACGCGAGCGTATTCTACTCGTATTTCGCGGCGCTGGGTCTTGAAGTGACGGTCGAGGACAGCACGAGCCACGGGCGCCTTGACATGGCGGTGCGGTTCGGCGGGAACGTCTACCTGTTCGAGTTCAAGGTCGTGGAGATGGCCGGCGAGGGCGCGGCGCTGGCGCAGCTGCGGGAGAAGGACTACGCGGCGAAGTACCGGGGTGGGGAAGGGGATGTGTTCCTGGTGGGCGTGGAGTTCAGCCGGAAGACGCGCAATGTGGTGGGGTTCGAGGTGGGGTGAGGTGGTGGGCGCCACCGACCTGCACCCAACCGCCCCCATCCCATACATCACCCCCATGATCGAACGCGAGATCACGCGCGTCCTGGTCGGTCGTTCGGCGAATCGGCGAGATCCGCGATCTGTCCGCCTTCCGCCGGTTCGTGCGGCTGTGCGCCGGGAGGGTGGGCCGACTCGCCGACCTCGGTTCCCTCGGGTCGGATGCAGGTGTGCCGCAGGCTACGGCACGACACTGGCTCACCGTCCTCGAGGCAGGCTACGTCGTCTTACAACTGCCGCCCTTCTTCGCCGACATCCGCAAGCGCCTCGTCAAGTCGCCCAAGCTCTACTTCCACGACGTGGGACTGGCCGGCCACCTCCTCGGTATCGAGAACGTCGGCCAGATGGCGGCGCACCCGGCGCGGGGGCCGCTCTTCGAGAACGCCGTCGTGGTCGAGGCCCTCAAACACCGCTTCAACACCGGTCGCCGGTCGAATCTCTCGTTCTTCCGGGACGCGGACGGAGTCGAATGCGACCTTCTCTACGAGAACGGCAACGGCGTCGGTGTGACCGAGACCACGCTGCTGAGGGAGCGGGTCCCCATCTTCGTCACCCCCCTCAATCAGGTCTCCCGCCCTCAAGCCGCCCGATACGCCCTCCCGAACACCACCACGCTCACGATCACCGCCACCCCGATCCACACCGCCCCCCACGCCGTCGTGGAAAGCGGCGTGATCTCGGCCAGCATCGCCGCGTCCGACTGCAGATGCGGCCGGTCCAGCACGTCGCTCTTGATGTCCAGGATCGCGTAGAGGCAGCTCGTCAGGCCCAGCGCCGTCAGAACCACGCGGCTCGCCGTCGCCCCCAGCTTGCGGCCGGCCAGCACGAGCGCGGTCCCGAAGCCCAGCCCGAAGAGCAACCCGAACCCGTTCCTCACGTACAGCGCCGTCAGCAGCACCACCAGCGCGCCGACAACGGTGAGCAACACGTGGTTCGACACGCGCCGCGCACCCGCGAGCCCCAGGAGCACGACCCCCCAGAACAGGCTGCCCAGGTACCCCGCCGACAACGTCAGAAACGCGTTGCCGCCGCCGCAGTAGCAGGCGCCCCCCTGGTAGGGATCCAGGACGATCTTGTCGATCGTCCCGCCGGTGGCCAGCGAGGCGATCCCGTGGCTGATCTCGTGGAGCATCACCACGAAGATCTTCAGCGGATAGGTGGCGGGCGTGTCCCAGAGGAGCCACACGGCGGCGAAGTATACGGCGAAACCGGCGAGGAAGGTCAGCTTCCTGCGCGCGGTGGATGGGGATTGCTCTGCGGTCATATGTCACGTTTCCGGCTGTGGGAGCTTTGTTCTCTGTTTGAAGGCGCCGCCGCCGGCTCTCGCTGGGGGAACCGCGCGCCGAGAGCCCTGCAGTCCGTACGTTGTGGGCGCCGGCGGGTTCCGGTGCGGGTCGCCCATGGATTCGGTGTTCGGCCTCCGCGCCGGGGTTGCCATCGCTGACGGCCAGGCGATCCTGGTTCCCCCGTGGTGCCCGCCGGCGTCCCCGCCCACCTGCTGCGGGATCCCCGCCGGCGCGCCCCGCCATTGGCGCGCCCGCGCCCCTTGAGTAGCTTGAGGCCCTGTGGTTCCAAAGTCCAGCCGAAGGGGGGGGTCCCGTGAGGAGAAGCCTGGTAGTGCTGATCGCAGCCCTGGCGTGGGTTGCATGCAGAATTCCCGACAAGCCCTTGGAGCCCGGTGACGAGGCTCCCGCGTTCGAGGCCTCGACCCTGGACGGGGACGATTTCAACAGCAGCGACCTGGCGGGTGCTCCCTACATGCTCAACATCTGGGCCACGTGGTGCGCTCCCTGCCGGCACGAGATGCCCGAGCTCCAGGAGCTGCACGACAGGTATGCCGACGAGGGCTTCACGGTGGTGGGGGTGAGCGTGGACGACCGCGGGGCGCGCGAGACGATCCGCGAGTTCGTTGACGAGATCGGTGTCGACTTTCCCATCTATCATGATCCCTCCTGGGAAATCACGGACAAGTATGGTCTCAGCCGCGGCCTTCCCGGCACGTTCCTCATGGACTCGGAGGGACGCTTTGTGCGGAGGTGGACGGGCTGGTTCCGGCCCATGGCGGAGGATGTGCAGGAGAGCGTGAGACAGGTGCTCGCGGCGGCTGCGGGCCAATCCTGATTCCGTGAAGCCGGAGGGGTCGTCGTCGCACCCGGACGAGACCGGGGGTGGCCCCGGCGTCGTAGTCGCCGGTCTCAGCCGCGACCTGGGCCTGGTCTCGGCGCTCGCGATCGGGACCGGCACGATGATCGCCGCCGGGATCTTCACGCTGTCGGGGCTCGCGGTGGGGTACGTGGGCAGCGCGGCGATCGTCTCCTTCCTGCTGGCGGCGGTGGTGGCCGCCTTCACCGCGCTCACCTACTGCGAGTTCACCTCGATCTACCCGTCCTCGGGCGAAGGCTACCTCTACGCGCGCAAGACCTTTCCGCCGCTGCTCGCGTACCTGGTTGGGTGGTGCATCCTGCTGGGCTACGCGTCGTCGTGCGCCTTCTACATCGCCAGCCTGTCCAGCTACTTCAACGAGTTCATCTGGCACGTGCCCCTGCCGGCGCTCCCGGGACTGGTCTTCCTGGCCGCGCTCACGCTGCTGAACATCAAGGGCACCAAGGAGAGCGGCACCTTCCAGATCGTCGTCACCGCGGCCAAGATCGTCCTCCTGGTGTGGTTCATCGCGGGGGGCCTCGGCAGCTTCGACGCGGCCGCCATCGCCGAGCGCTTCAGCACCGACATCCCGCTGATCGCCTCCACCGCCGCGCTCGTCTTCATCACCTTCTTCGGGTTCTCGGCGATCGCGGCGTCCGCGGGCGAGGTCATCAACCCCACGAAGACGATCCCCCGCGCGATCTTCATCTCGATGCTAGTGGTGACCGTGCTCTACGCGCTCGTGGTGCTGGTCGTGGTCGTGGCCGACCTGAGCGAGTACACCGAGGCGGCGATGGGCGTGGCCGCGCGCGCCTTCCTGGGCCCGGTCGGGGGCGCGGTCATCGTGGGCGGCGCGCTCTTCTCGATGATCTCGGCCTCGAACGCCTCCATCATGGCCGGGTCGCGGGTGGCGCTGTCGATGAGTCATCTGCGCCACCTGCCACGCCTCTTCGGCCGCATCGGCGCGCGCACGCACACGCCCTTCGTGGCGGTTCTGGCGGCCGGCGGGTCGATCGGCATCTTCGCGCTCCTCCTGCCGCTCGAGTCGCTCGCCCACTTCGCCAACCTGGTCCTGCTGCTGGCTCTCTGCCTGGTGAACGCGGCGCTGATCGTCCACCGCCGCCGCTTCCCCGACCTCGAGCGCCCCTTCCGGGTGCCGCTGGTCCCGCTCCTGCCCGCGCTGGGGATCGCCGCGAACGTGTACCTCATCCTGCAGATCCCCATGCAGGGACACATCCAGCCCGTCGTGTTCGCCATCCTGGCCCTCGCGGCGGGGCTGTTCGGCTACGCGGCCTGGCGCGGGACCCGCTTCGACGTGCCCGACCCCGCCGGCCCCGGCTCGCGGGTGGTCGTGCTGCGCGCGTCGGCGCGCACGGCCCCCTTCCGCATCCTGCTCCCCGTCCACAACCCGGCGACGGCCGAGCCCCTGATGCGCCTGGCCGCCTCGATCGCGAAACCCCGCGACGGGGAGATCACCGTCCTGCGCGTCGTCCGGGTGCCCGACCAGCTGCCGCCCGAGATGGCGCGGCGCCAGATCGAGGGCGAGGCGGCGATGCTGGAGCGGCTGCAGGCGCTGGAGGGCGATCTGGGCGTGCCCGTCACCACCGAGGTGCGCGTGGGGCGCAACGTGGGCCGTGCCATCCTCGAGGCCCGGCGCGAGAACCGCTCCCACCTGGTCATCCTCGGCTGGAAGGGCTTCACCACCACCGCCCGGCGGATCCTCGGCGAGGTGACCGACGACGTGGTGCGGCTGGCACGGGCCGACATCATGCTGGTCCGGTTCGGGCCCCGCCGGACGGTGCCGCGCCGCATCCTGCTCCCGAGCGCGGGGGGCGTGCACGCGCGCAAGGCGCGGGGCTACGCGCTGGCGATGACGGAGCGTGACCGGGGCGAGCTGACACTGGCGGCGGTGGTGCCCGCGGGGTCGCCGGAAGGCCGCCGCAGGGAACAGGAGGAGCGGCTGGCGGAGGAGCGGGCGGAGCTGCCGGGGGACGCGTCGGTGGGGACGCGCGTGGTCGCGGGGCCCGGAGTGGTGGAGGGGATCGTGGGTGCGGCGGGCGACTACGACGCCGTGATGGTCGGCGCGTCGGGAGACAGCTTCTCACAGCGCATTCTGTTCGGGACGATCCCGGAGCGGGTGGCGCGCGAGGCGCCCGGCACCGTGATCGTGCTCAAGAACCACGACCGGGTGAGGGCCTTCATGGGGAGGGTGGCGGCGGATTGACGAGGCTCTCCCGCGACGGGATGCTCGATCGCGCGGTGGAGCTCCGCCCGTGGGACGTCATCGTGGCGGGCGGGGGGTGCAGCGGGATTTCGACCGCGCTGGACGCGTCGGCGCGCGGATACCGCACTCTCCTGCTCGAGCGCGGCGATTTCACCGGAGGGACCTCGAGCCGCAGCACCAAGCTGGTCCACGGCGGCGTGCGCTACCTGCGCCAGGGGAGGGTGCAGATGGTGTACCGGGCGCTCCGGGAGCGGTTGCGGCTGTGGCGGAACGCGCCGCACCTCGTGGACAGCCTGCCGCTCGTCGTGCCGGCGTACCGGTGGTGGGAGCGGCCGTGGTACGGCGCCGGCCTCAAGGTCTACGATGCTCTGGGGGGGAGGCGGGGGCTGGGGGGATCGCGGCTGCTGTCGCGGCGGCAGTGCCTGAACCGGCTCTCCACCCTCCAGGAGCGCGGACTGAGGGGCGGCGTGCTCTTCCACGACGGCCAGTTCGACGACGCGCGGCTGGGGTGGGCGCTGGTGCGCACCGCGGCAAACCTGAACTGCGTCGCCCTGAACTACGCGGAGGTGACGGGCCTGGTCGAATCGCGGGGCGCGGTCAAGGGGGTGAGGGTGCGCGACCGGATCGGAGGCGGCGAGTGGGTCGCGCGGGGGGCGGTGGTGGTCAACGCGGCCGGTCCGTTCGCGGACACCTTGCGGGCGATGGACGAACCCGGCCCGGGTCCGGGGGTCGTCCTCAGCCGGGGCGCGCACATCGTGGTGAGCAGCGCCTTCCTGCCCGGTGCCGCCGCGCTGCTGGTCCCCACCACCGACGACGGACGGGTCCTCTTCGCCATCCCCTGGCACGGCCACGTGGTGATCGGCACGACCGACGTGCCCGTCGCAAGTCATTCCGCGGAGCCCCTGCCCAGCGACGAGGAGGTCGACTACCTGCTCGACCACGCCGGCCGGTACCTGGCGCGGCCGCTCGGGCGGTCGGACATCCTGTCGGCGTGGGCGGGACTCCGTGCGCTGGTGCCCGAGGGGAGCGGAGACAGTACCGCCGCCCTCTCGCGCGATCACAGGGTGAGCGTTTCGCGGCGGGGACTGGTCACCGTCGCCGGGGGAAAGTGGACGACCTGCCGCCGGGTCGGCCAGGACACCGTGGACATGGCGGCCGACTCGGGCGGTCTGTCGCCGGCTCCGTCGGTCACCGCCAACCTGAGGCTCTACGGCTACACCGCACGCCGCGATCTCCTCGCACCGTGGCGTGTCTACGGCGCGCAGGCCGGGGCCGTACGGGAGCTGGCAAAGGGGGATCCGCGCCTGGGCGACCTCATGCATCCCGGCCTGCCGTACCGCCTCGGCCAGGCCGCGTGGGCCGTACGTCACGAGATGGCCGTACGGGTCGAGGACGTGCTGGCGCGGAGGACACGGGCGCTCTTCCTGAATGCGAGGGCGGCCATGTCGGCGGCGCCCGGGGTGGCGCGCGTGATGGCGGCGGAAATGGGGCGGGGTGACCGCTGGGCCGAGGCGGAAGTGAGGTCGTTCAGGAGGCTGGTGGAGGGGTATGGGGTGGGTTGAAGAGGGCGTATCTTTGACTTGGGCTTCCCCTGCTGGGGGTGGCGAAGGAACGAACGGAGAAAGGGTCATGAACCAGACGGCGTGGGTGGCAGTTGGCGGCGTGGCGACGATCGTGCTGGGTCTGGTCGCCCTGTGGAGCTCCTGAAGAACGAAATCGCCAGGGAGGCGGGTGCGCTGCGACGCGAGTTCACGACACCTCAGGGAGAACGGTCTTGCGCACCTGGAGAAGAAGGTTGCCGACCTCGATGCGCGGATGGACCGGATGGGGGACCGGATGGACCGGATGGGGGACCGGATGAGCCGGATGGATGAACGGATCAAGGAAGTCAGAACAGAAATCCGGGAAACCAGGAGGGAGTTGAAGGGCGACATCCTGGCCACCGAGGGCCGCCTCCTGGAGGCGCTGGAGCGCGACTCCGGTGAGTGGCGGGATCTGCTGGCCTCCGTGCCCCCCGGCTTGGAAGGCCACCGCTACGCGCCCGGGAAGTGGTCCATTCGCGAAGTCGTGGGCCACGTCATCGACGCCGAGCGGATGTTCGGCGTGCGTGCGATGGCCTTCGCCCGCGGGGACCGGCGATCGCAACCTTCCCACCCGGGTCCACCTGCATGAACGTCCGGATCGTCTCCCGCGCCGAGATCCTGTCGCTGGTCTCGATGCACGACGCCATCGACGCGATGGCGCGCGCCTTCGGGCAGCTCTCGGCGGGCCAGGTCGAGATGCCGGTGCGAGTGGCACTCGCGTCCGGCGGCGGCATCTCGCTCTTCATGCCCGCGCGGCTGGGGGCCAGCGGGGAGCGGGGGGCGAAGGTGGTATCGCTGTTTGCGGGCAACCGCGCGCGCGGGCTTCCGAGCATCAACGGCGTCATCCTCATGATCGACGACGAAACGGGATTGCCCCTGGCGCTGATGGACGCGGGGGAACTTACGGCGCTGCGGACGGCCGCCGCGGCTGGACTTGCGGCCAGGCTGCTCAGCCGCCCGGATTCTCGGGTGCTGGCCGTCTTCGGAGCGGGCGTTCAGGCGCCGCGGCAGATCGAGGCGATCCGGGCGGTGCGGCCGATAGAGGAGGTCAGGGTGGTGTCGCGCGGCGGGGAGTCCGCGCGGCGGCTGGCGTCGTCG
Organism: Gemmatimonadota bacterium; assembly: GCA_028874985.1. Classification (GTDB taxonomy): domain Bacteria; phylum Gemmatimonadota; class Gemmatimonadetes; order Longimicrobiales; family Gaopeijiaceae; genus Bin94. The sequence continues at coordinate 15,193 of JAPPGI010000186.1, forward strand.
CTGGAGGGGGTGGATGCGCGGGCGGTTGCCGACCCCGGAGCGGCGGTGGACGGCGCCGACATCATCGTGGCGGTGACGACCTCGGAGACGCCGGTCTTCGACGGCACCCGGCTCCCCGCGGGCACCTACGTGAGCGGCAGCGGCAGCTTCATGCCGCACATGCGGGAGATCGGGGGCGAAGTGGTCGTGCGGGCGAGGGTGGTGGTCGAGGAGAGGGAGGCCGCGCTCGAGGAGGCGGGTGATCTGGTCATACCGATCCGGGAGGGTCTGGTGACCGCAGACGTGATCGACGCCGACCTGGGCGAGATCGTCAACGGGGATGCGCCCGAGGGGAGTGCGGGACGGGAGCTGACCTTCTTCAAGTCGGTGGGGACCGCCGTGCAGGACGTGGCGATCGGGGCCGAGGTGCTCCGCCGCGCGGAGGCGGAGGGGGCGGGGCGGGTGGTGGGAGTGTGAGGCAATCGCGATTCTCGTGTAATGAACCACGCGGCGGTACGGTATGTTGAAGTAACGCCGCCTCGTGAGAGAGGCCGCGCTGAAAGGATGGACGGCACCTACCGTGCCCGTACCCCGCGGAGGCCGGATGAGACTCGCACACGCTGCCGGAACTGCATTGGCTGCGGCCCTGATGTTGCTGCTTTCCCCCGTTCGTCCCTTGCTCGCGCAGAACGTGGGCGACCGCGTGCGGGTGACCACGCCCGAGGAGACGCTGGTCGGTGCCGTTGCCGCAGTGTCCGAGAGCGGGTTCACGTTGCGTGTCGCGGGGGGATGGCATATGGAGGTCGCCCGGGGCAGAGTCGAGCACCTCGAAGTCAGCGCGACCGAGCGGTCCACTCTGGATGGGGCTCGGCATCGGTATCGGAGCCGGCCTGGTCGGCTCGCTTGCCCGTAAGGCCTGGGGGCCGCAACCGATCTACTGCGGCAATCAACCCGGCATCGGGGAAGCGATCAGCTGCAACCTGAAACGCGCCCGCCTCCCCCCTCCCCCGAGCGACTCCGAGATCTTCGCGACGACCACCGTCGCCGGTGCGGTCCTGGGAGCGTTGGTCGGCACCCTGGTCAAGAGGGACGTTTGGAGGACCGTGGCGCCGGTAAGCGCGGGCGCTTTCGTCCTGGCTCCGGTGCTCGACGCGCGACCTGGCCATGACGGAGGGTCGGCGGTGATTCTCGGAACCCGAATCAGGTTCTGAGTGCTTCGAACGCGGAGATTCCGGCGGTCCAAGGATGAACCCGCCCTGCCGGTCCCCTCTCAGGTCAACGCCGACCTCCGGTGCGCCGGCATCGAAGCGACCACCACCTGCCGGGTCTCTTCGTCCCAGAAGTAGTAGATCCGAAGGCAGCGCCGCGGGTTGCGGGTGTTGGCCCCGCGCTTGATGTGCCACTCGACGCGATGCCTGCGCCCCTCCCACGAGCACTCGAAGCTGTCCCCCCCGCACGGCAGGTTGAACACACCGTCGGCGATGTCTTCGATCCGCCCGTGGAGTCGGGGATCGCCGCCCTGCAACCTGGCGTCGCGGTAGTCGAGGGCTAGCCAGTTGAGACACCGCGCGGCCAGTCCGACGTCCTCGAATTCGGCCCCGGCCAGTTCCCGGCCCGCCGGTGCCGCCAGCACGAGCCGGCCTGCAAGATTCTCTTCGCACCATGGGGCGAATTCCGGCCACATGGTCGGGAACGGAGTCTCGGCGTCGGGGTTTCCCCCCAGGGACCGGACCAGACCCGCCAACTGCTCGGCACGCCGCCGGGCTTCGTCCCGCTCCCGTTCGGCGGCGGCCGCGCGCTGCTTCACCCGCTCGTACCGGCTGGAGCGCGTTCGAGCCTTTTCGGTCGCGGCCCTGAGTTTGCGCCTGAGCAGCGGGACCTCGCTCCTTGCCGTCCTCCGAGCCGCACGGGCCGCGGGCTCGCGCACCGCAGCGGGTGCCGGTCCGCTCTGATCCGGGGCGCGGTCCGTCAGCAATCGGCCCGCGGCGGCACTTCCTCCCGGGGGGGCCGGGGAGTATTCCACCCGTTGCGCGGGTCGTCGCGTGAGTGACCCCAGGAAGGAGATCAGGCGACCCGGCCCTCGCGCGGCCTCCCCCGCCTCCCGCATCACGGTCCGGTAGTCGAACGGGAGGGCGGAACCGGCGCCGGCCCGCATCCGTTCTTCGGCGGCCATCAACAGGAACTGCCTCCTGATCTCGGCGACTCCCCGCTCGTCGTCCATCCTGTTCTTCAGGAATAGCGGATGATCGGACTTGCTTGCGCGGTGGTCGAAGCCGGGGCGATAGAACCGCCATGCGCCCAGGAATACCGACAGCGGCTTGCCGACAAGGTCGCTCAACCGGTAGGTCATCGCCGGGGGCAGCGACCATACGATGGCGAGTCCCGTGAGTGCCCGTGCCAGGGCCCGCCACCGCGACCGCAGGGCTTGCGGGTCGTCGACCTCGGGCGGCACCGAGACGACCGCGAAGGGCGTCTCGCGGCGTGGATCGACCAGCATCCGGTGAAAGGCCTGCATGGTTTCGGCCGAGTCCACGGCGACCGGCCAGTGGCTGAGCGCCCTTCCCTGCTGAAGCAGGGGCACGCGCTGCGCCATTGCCGCCAACAACTCGGCCGGATACTCCCCGATGGAATCGGCCGGTACCACGGACCGGTCCACCACTTCGATCCCGACGACGGGGAGCCGCCCCTCGTGGTGTCCCACGATGACCTCGACTACGGTCGCCTGTCCCGCGGCGGGATTGCGCTCGAACTGGGCGGCCCAACGATCCTTCCGCCCGTCCCTGATCCTGGCCGCCCGGCAGGCCGACTCGTTGCCGCTCAATGCGAACGACCGGTGGCGCAATGCCTTGCGGGGCAACTTGCGCTCCATTCCGTCCTGCAACCACTCCAGCACCATGCTGCGGCATTCGCGGATTGCGGAGGAATCCGCATGCGGGGCGAACTCCACTTCCACTCGCAGCTTCCGGCCGTCACCGGACAGCGGAGCCTTCTGTTCGATCTGTCGGGACGCCTCCCTGCGGCGCCGGGCCTGCTCTTCCCGCTTCCATTCCTCGATCGATTTGAAACGCCGTTGGGGCATGATGCGCTCACCTGTTGTGACCTGTACGGGATCCCATGGCAAAGTCCGGCCCTCCCCGCACCGGACGCAAGCGAGTGGGGCGGCTCACCTGCGCTGGAGGGCCAGCATTGCCTTCAGCCCCGCGAAGAGACGGTGGGATTCCCGCAACCGGACGGAGGTCCCTCCCGTCTCCCCGGAGTGGGCGAAGAGATCGGTGACCGTGGCGGAGACGTCGGCCGGCCTGCGCAGGAGGCGTTCCAGCGCGAGGGTTTCGGTGAAGGGGATGAGATGGTCGCGGCGGCCGTGGAGGAGGCGGATGGGGGGTGGGGGGGAGTCTCCGAAATCCCGGGGCAATTCCAGATCCGGGTGGGTACGCCGGGCCGCGTCGGCCAGGAGGTGCGCCATCCTGCGCGCGGGTTCCGGTTCGGGCTCGCGGTCCGACGGGGGTGCGAAGAGCCTGAAGAGGGGGCGCCACGTTCTGGCCAGTGACCGCGCCAGGTCGTCCTTCACGCTGTCGTATCCGGAGTCCCACGCCATGATCCGGCGTTCGCCGGCGATGGTTGCAAGGCGGTGCAGGGCGCCGGATACGCAGACCGCCTCCTCGTATCCGGGGATCCTGTGCAGGTAGTTGGCGGCCACGACCCAGCGGCCGTAGGGATCCGGCCGCAGGTACTCGATCGTCCCCCGCAAGCGGAACCGGCCCGTCAGGCCGAAGCGGATCGCGTCGTCGAGGTGGCAGTAGCTCCCGAACCCTCCCAGACCCCGGACGAGTCCGGTTCGGGCGAGTCTCGCTCCCGTGCGGAGCACCTGCGGAACCCCGAAGGAGAGTCCGACCAGCACGACCCCTCCGGGACGAATGCGGGGGTCCCGGCACATGTGCCTCGCCGCCTGCGAGAGTGCCGTCCGGGCCGGGGCGGGGTCCAGCTCCAGTCTGCGCCAGGCGGGGATGTCCGGAACCAGGACGACCGCCCCGGAGTGCGCAAGCGCCGCCGCGAGACGCACGATCGCGGGGTGATCCGGTCCCGGCCGGGTTGCGCCGTGCAGAAGAACCCAGCCGGGTGCGCGAGCCGCGCCCCGCGCCGGGCGGTAGCGACGGGCGCGAAGCTCCGGGGATCCGTTGCCGATCGGGAGGTCCTCGACGCGAACCCCGGGAACCGGTATCCGGGGTTGGCCGGCGAAGGTGTCGTCGGCGGGTTCCCACTCGGGGATGCCTCGTCCTCTGTTCCAACCCCAGAGGTATCGGATGGTATCACAAGTCGGACCGGGCATGGCTACCTTGGGTCGTGTCTGGGCCGGACGGCGGGGCCGCCCACAAACTACGCCTTGCCAATCTATGGAGGTTCGTCATCATAAAGCACATGACCGGAATCATGCGGTGGCTCGACGGCGGCCCGCATCCCCCGTACGGGGCCGCCGCGTGCGCGTGCGCGGGAGTGTTCCTGCTCTACGCCCTTACCCTGGCACCGGCGCCGACCTGGTGGGACACCAGCGAGTACCTTGCGACCGCCCATACGCTGGGGATCCCCCACCCGCCCGGGAATCCGCTCTTCGTCGTCGTCGGGAGGGTGTGGTCGGTGCTCCTGTCCCCACTGGGACTTCCTCCCGCGGTGCGGATCAACCTGCTGGCGGCCGCAACCTCGGCGGGCGCCTCCTTCTTCTTCTTCCTGATCGCGCACCGCACGCTGGTCCAGTCGCGGGGACGCGGCCCCGCCGCGCTCGTCGGAGCGGGCGTGGCCATAGTGGTCTCCGCCACCGCCTTCACGGTCTGGAGCCAGAGCAACACCAACGAGAAGGTCTACACGGTCTCGTTGTTGATCGCGGCGGCCGTGAGCTGGCTCATGTTGCGCTGGCGGGACCGCCCGGGCCGGCGCGGGAGCGTGCTCCTGGTGGTCGCGGCCGTGTACCTGATGGCGCTGGGCGCGACCAATCACCTCATGTCGGTGCTCCCGGTGGGGGCGGTGCTCGCCTTCATTCTTCTGACCCGGCCGCGGCTGCTTGTCGATGGGCGCTTCCTCTCGCGCTGCCTCCTGGCCGTGGTAGTCGGCCTTTCCTTCAATTTCTTTCTGCCCATCCGCGCAGCCCAGCGTCCGGTCATCAACGAGGGTGATCCCCTGTGCGACGGTTTGGTGGAGACCGCGGTGGCGATCTACTCGGGCGGGGCCGCCGGATGTCCCGCGCTCGCTTCGTCACTCAGGCGCGAGCAGTACATGAAACCGCCCGTCACGCGGCGCATGGCTCCCTTCTCCCACCAGCTCCTCAACTTCGCACAGTACTTCGACTGGCAATGGTCGCGGGGAATCGACCCGGATGAGCCTCCCGCCCGTGCGCGCCTGCCCTTCACCCTGCTCTTCCTGGCGCTGGGAGGAATCGGCTTCTTCGCCGTCTGGCGGGGCGACCGCAACACCGGCGCCTACATCGCGGTCCTGGCCGCCACACTGTCGGTGGCGCTCGTCTTCTACCTGAACTTCCGGCTGGGATACTCGCTTTCCCCCGAAGTCACCGCGCAGCGGTCGCATGAAGTTCGGGAACGCGACTACTTCTTCCTGCTCTTCTTCGCGCTCTGGGGGATACTGGCCGGACTTGGGTTGACACGTTGCTGGCTGTGGCTCGGCGACCGCGTGGGGAGCCTGCGCAGGGCGTCGCCGGTGCTGGCGATCGCCCTGGTCCCGTTCTTCCTGAACCTCGGTTGGGCCAGCCGGGCCGGAGACTACGCAGCCCGCGACTGGGCCTACGACCTCCTGAACAGCATGGAACCGTACGGGGTGCTCTTTACCAACGGCGACAACGACACCTTCCCGCTCTGGTATTTGCAGGAGGTGGAGGAGATCCGCCAGGACGTGACCGTGGTGGTGGTTCAGTACCTGTTCACGGAGTGGTATGCCAAACAGCTGCGCGAACTGACCGAGCCCGGGCGGCAGCGTCCGTACGTGCCCGTGGCGGGGCTTCCCTACCCGGACCGGGATCCTCCGGCCGGTGCCGTCGTCGATCTCACCGACCGGCAGCTTGCGACGGTGGGTGATGGACGGCTGCCCGACACGATGGGCGTACGGATAGGGGACATGCTGGTCGAGTACCCGAAGGGAATGGAGGTCCGTAGCGGGCATCGGATTGCGCTCTCCATCATACGCGCCTCGGCCTCCGAGAGGCCCATCTACTTCGCGTCCCGGGACGGGGAGATGAAGGAGATGGGGCTGTCGGCGTGGGCGGTGTCGGAGGGCCTGGCCGTGCGGCTCCACATGCGAAACCTGGACGAGGCGCCGCCGCCGGGCTACCGGCGGACGGCGGAGGGCCTGGGCGGCGAATGGTTCAACTACCCGCGGTCGAGACAACTCGTGGACGAGGTATACGGCTATCGCGGGCTGCGCTCGCGAGAGATCTGGCAGGACTATTCGACCCGCAACATCCCGTACGGGTTCTACAGGCTGACGGCGTTGCTGGGGGCGCTCACCGAAGCCGAGGGCGACCCCGAGACCGGCCTCCGCTACCGGGAGATGTCGAAGGAATTCCTCCACGCGTATCTCGGGGGATCGCGGGCAAGGAGGGAGCGCGCGCCGAATATCTCGGTGGATTGACGCCGGGTGAAGGGGCGCGGGTGCCGGGCGGCCGGATCGCGTGGGTCCACGGCCCCCTTTGCTCTCGGGGCGCCGGATCGACGCCCCGGTCCGCGGGTTGCTCCTACTTGGTGAAGACGAGGATCACGCCGTTGGCAGCCTCTTTGCCGTACTTCTTCTCCGCGTTCTCGCCGTGCATGAACACCATGCGGTCGATGTCGCCGGGGTTCAGCGAGCCGAGCAGGTCGTGAAGTCCGGCCGCGTCACCGTCGACTCGCACGCCGTCGACATGGACGATCGGCTTTGAGTCCGGGGGCGCGTTCGCAAAGACCCGGGCAAAAGTGTGCCACTTGTTCCAGTTGCTCACCGTACTCGTCACGCTCGTCTGCCCCGTCACCACGAGTTCCTCGACGGATGGTACGACGATGTCTTCGACCACGAACCGCTTCTCCGCGGACACCTGCCCCGTCACCACGAGTTTCTCTGCGGACACCTGCCGCGTCACCACGATTGCCCTGCCGGACGGAGCGACCGTCGCCTCCGCTTCCGACTCGATCGAACTCACCTGTCCCGCGACCAGGGCCTGCGCGTTCCCGAGGACGACGACCTCGGGCACGGGTTCCGCCGCCCCCATGAAGATCTGTATCACTCCGCCCGCCGCCTCCTCCCCGTACAGCTTCGCGGCCTCCGGTCCCTTGAGCACCTCGACGCGCTCGATGCTCTCGGCAAACTTCCGGACCTTTCCCGTCTCCACATCCGCGACCAACAGATCCATGGAGAACAGGTCCGTTTCCGACCGGATCCGGACACCGTCCACATACAGGAGCGGCGCGGGCTGCGAACCAAAAGCCCCGGCCCCCAGGAACCGCACGACCCAGTCTTCCTGATCAGCATCCGTCCCCCGCGCCTCCTCCTCCGCGGTCACCTCCGCGAACGCCTCGCGAACCTCCGTCGGCACCGGGGTGTCGCACGCCACCACCACCGCCCCCGCCGCCACCGCCGCCAGCAGCACCGCGTATCCCCCACTCAGCTTCCTTCCTGTCTCACTCATCGTCTTCAGCCTCCGTTCGAGAAGACTCTCGGGTTGGCCCATGGCCGGAGAGAAGCTCCACCGGCCACGGGAGCGGCATCCCGCGCCCAGGAGGATATCGCCGTACTCGGCGACACCGATGCCCGACGCCAGGACGCGTTGGTCACAGTCCAGCTCCACGGCGGCGCGGAGCCGCCGGTACATCCACCAGATGGCCGGGCTCCACGGGAACGCGGCCGCCACCAGGCCGCCGCACAGCAGGACGAGGTGGTCGCGCGCACGGGCGTGTTCGGTCTCGTGCCGGATGATCGCGTCGCGGGCGCCCGGCCCCAGCTCCATCACCCACGCGGGGATCACCACCTTCGGCCGGACGATGCCGACCAGGGCGGGGCCGAAGCGGCGGGATACGTAGACCTCGGCGCCGCGCACCCTCCGCGGGCGCCAGCGGCGGCGACCCCTCGCGACCAGGATCAGCACACCGGACAGAGCGGCCAGGACCGCCAGAGAGCCCGCCGCCCATGCCAGCAGCGCGATCCTGCCGTTCGCCCGTCCCCGAGGAACGGGGAGGGCGGGGATCGCACTCCAGAGGTGCACGACAACCGCCCCGTCGACCACCCCACGCTCCGGGACGACGATGTCCACCGGCGGTTCGGCGGTTGTACCCCATCCCCCCGTCAGCGGGATCGCGACTGCCAGCGCGAGGGCCGCCAGCCATGCGATCCTGCGTGGCCGGCCCGTCGCGGCCGCGAGCCGTTCCAGCGCCAGGCCGCCAACCGCGACGATCACCCCGACCAGGGCCGCGTAGGCCATCCAGGCGATCACGGCGGGCCCCTCCAATCGAACCACGGGAACATCATTCCCCCTCCCCTCTCCGTGCCGCCCGGTCGAGAATCGAACGCATCCTCTCGATCTCTTCCGCAGTGAACTCCCGGTCCTCCACCAGGGTGGCGAACAGCCGCTCCGCCGAACCGTGGAATATCTTGTTCACGATCCGCGTAAGCGCGCGCCCGCCCGCCCTGACCGACTCCACCAGCGGGAAGTAGCGGTAGGCGCGCCCCTCCTGCTCGTGGCCCACCGCGCCCTTCTCCTCGAGGATCTGCAGCATCTTGAGGACGGTCGTGTAGCCCACCTCTTCGCCGAGCGCCTCCCGAACCTCGGTGACGGTGCCCGACCCGTCGCGCCACAGCACGCTCATGATATCGAGTTCCCGGTCGGTGAAGCCCCTGGGCTCTCGCGCTTCTCGATTGCGGTTCATCCGGGTCTGGTTCCTTTCTTCCCGTTCCCGATCCCGGCCACCCAAGGGTCCCACGAGGATCCTCGTAATTGGCCGTTGCGTCAACGTTAGGGACCGGGAGGGCAACTGTCAACGACAATCTTCGTATTCGAGTTCCCGGATGCGGGCGGCCGGTCGGCGATTGCCCGCGCGGAACTGCATCAGGGACATGCTCCGGTATCCGCCCAACCCACCCCGTCCTATCACCGAATGGCGCGAAAAAGACAACTATGATTTACATTATGACAATCACGATTTACATTCTGGGTCTGTCGCCGGGCCCCGATCGGCGGACCCGGCCGGCGGGCCGCGCGACTTCGGCACGGGAAGGCAAACTCCCCCCTCAGCCCCCCTCCCTCCCCGCCGCCACCTCCTCCATCACCTCGCGAACCCGGTCTCCGAACCCCCGCGCCCGCTCCATCACCTCCTCCTCGTCCACGGTGAGTATCTCGCGGTCGCGCACCACCATCCGCCCGTTCACGATCACCGTGGTCACGTCGCTGCCGCGCGCCGCGTACACCAGGTGCGAATAGACGCGGTAGAGCGGTGTCATCCCCGGGCGCCGCGTGTCGACGAGCACGATGTCGGCGCGCTTGCCCGGCTCCAGCGACCCGATCTCCCCGTGCAGGTTCAGCACACGCGCCCCCCCCATGGTGGCCATGCGGAACACCGTCTCCGCGGGGAGCGCCGCCGGATCGCCCAGCATGAACTTCTGCAGCTTGGCGGCGGCGTCCATCTCGTCGAACATGTCGAGATCGTTGTTGCTGGCGGGTCCGTCGGTTCCCAGCCCCACCGGGATGCCGGCCGCGAGCGCCGCCGCCACCGGGGCCGCCCGCGCGACTCCCAGCTTCATGTTGCTCTGCGGGTTGTGCGCGATCCCGGCCCCGCTCGCCGCGAGGCGCTCGATGTCCTCGTCCGACAGGTAGATCGAATGCGCGAGCACCGTGCCCGGCCTGAGCGCGCCGATCGAGCCGAGGGCCTCGACGACGCCCATGCCCGTGAGTTCGCGGGCGGTCACGTCCTCCGAGGGGTCTTCGACCGCGTGGATCTGGAAGGGGGCGTCGTACCGCTCGGCAAGGCGGAAGGCGGCTTCGACGGCCTCGAGCGGCGTGGTGTAGAGGGCGTGGGCGGCGACCCCCGGGACGACGGTGGGGTGATCCCGGTACCGCTCCATGAACTCGGCCGCGTCGGCGAGCGAGGCCTCCGGGGTGGCGAAGTCGGGGGTGGGGAAGCCGATGACGTGCGGGCCGGTCACCGAGCGGATCCCGGCGTCGATCGTGGCCCGGGCCATGTCGTCGCGGAAGTAGTACATGTCGGCGAAGGTGGTGGTTCCCCCCTTCAGCATCTCGACCGCGGAGAGCAGGGTTCCCCAGTAGACGAAGTCCGGCGCGACCAGCGCGGCTTCCGCGGGGAAGATGTAGTCGTTCAGCCACGTCATCAGGGGGAGATCGTCGGCGAGGCCGCGCAGCAGCGACATGGCGGCGTGGCCGTGGGCGTTGACCAGGCCCGGAATGACCAGGTGGCCGGTGGCGTCGATGACCCGGACGCCGGTGGGGCGAGGTGCCCCCGCGCGGATCAGCGCGGAGATGCTGTCGCCCTCGACGACCACCGCGGCGCCTTCGAGGATGGTCCCTGCTTCGTCCATGACGACGACGGTGCCGCCGTCGATGAGGAGGGGGCCGTCGTGGGGGGCGGCGGCGGGGGCGTCGCCGCATCCCATGACCAGCAGGAGGGGCGGGAGAGGGAGCCGTGCGGTGGGCGCCGGGACGCGGGACGGGAGATGCTTGCGAAATGCGGGAATGACCATTGTGCGGTGCCCTGAATGGCGGCGGGTTGGGTGCCAACGACCGCTCAATGGTATCCGGTCGCAACCGTGCGTTTCAACCTTGGCTTAGCTTAGCAGCCCGGTGCCTCGCCGCTCTCGGTGCTCGCGGGGCCGCCCGTGGCCCCATGTTCCGTTTTGCGGCATGACCGGCTACAATGGACCCGGGCCGATCGGAGACAGGAACATTACATCTGGGCGGTGTACCTATAGTGTAGCGGCGGGTTCCAGGCTTGCGGCCTGGGGTAGTCATCCGAAGACTGTGTGAGCAAGGAGAAGAAAAGTGCCGATCCCGACCCCCTTCGCCAGCCATTTTCCGAACCGGGCGGCTGCCCGGTTTTCCCCCCGTCCGGTCGCGGCGGCGAGCGCTGCCGTTCTGCTCGCCGTAGCTGCGTGCGGCGAGCCCCTCCCGCCGCCCTCCGAACCAGCGTCTGTCAGGTTGCGGCCGCAAGAGGTGGAACTGACCGCCGCGGGAGAGACTGCGCAGATCACCGCACTGGTGATAGACCAATACGGGGACACGCTCACCGACTACGACGCCCACTGGACCGTCAACGACACGATGGTTGCGACCCTAAGCCAGACCGGGCAGACCGGGCTGGTCCGCGCCGTCGCCTCCGGAGTCGCAACGATCAGGGCGACGGTGGAGTCGGTGGCCGGCGCTGCGGCTGTAACGGTGGACATCGATGTGGAGCGCGATGCGCTGGTGGCGCTGTACGAAGCAACCGGGGGCCCGACCTGGCGCAACGACAACGGGTGGCTGTCGGACGATCCGGTTTCGGACTGGCACGGGGTTCAGGCCGACGGCAGCGGAGTGGTGGCGCTGAACCTCACCAACAACTTCCTTTCCGGTTCCCTCCCACCCGAGATCCGCAACCTCGCGGAACTGCGCACGCTCGCGCTGGGTGTCAACGAAATCAGCGGGTCCATCCCACCGGAACTGGGCGAACTGGAGAACCTCGAACGCCTGTACCTCGACGACAACGCGTTCTGGGGGGAGATCCCAGCGGAGCTTGAGAACCTCTCGCAGTTGAACGACCTGTGGCTGGGCGGAAACAAACTGGCCGGCCCGTTTCCCGTTCATCTGACTCGGCTGCCCAACCTGGAAAGACTGTCCCTGACGGGCAACCCGCACACGGGCGCGCTGCCCGATGAGATCGGTGTCATGGCCGGCCTTCGGAGGCTCCATCTGACGAACACCGGCCTGTCCGGTGTGCTCCCGACGAGCATGACCAACCTCCAGGATTTCGCCGAACTCATGTTGGGGGGCACGAAGCTGTGCGTGCCGGACGATGACGACTTCAGGACCTGGCTCGAGGGCATCCCGAAGAGGCGGGTTCCCGCCTGCGTGTCCGGCGACGGATCGGCCGCCTATCTCACGCAGGCCTCACAGTCCCGGGAATACCCCGTCCCGCTGGTCGCCGGCGAAAAGGCGCTGCTGCGGGTATTCGTGGTGGCTCCGGCCGCCAAGGGCGACACGATTCCACTCGTCCGGGCCACCTTCTACCTGGATGGGGAGGTGGAGGAGGTCGTGGAAATAGAGCCGGGTTCGTCGCTCATCGGAGATGAAGTGAACGAAGGGTCGCTGGATGCGTCCGCCAACGTGGAGGTTCCGGCGTCCGCGATCAGGCCGGGCCTGGAAATGGTGGTGGAGATCGATCCCGACACGACGATGGACTCGGAGCTGGGCGTCGCGCAGCGCATTCCCGAAACGGGCCGCACGGCCGTCTCGGTGCGTCAGGTGCCGGACCTGGGATTGACCCTGATTCCCTTCCTGTGGGAAGAGGATCCGGACTCGGCGATCCTGGACATCACCGAGGACCTTTCCACCGACGACGAGCTGTTGTGGCAGATCAACGCGCTGCTGCCGGTGGCGGACATCGACCTGGAGATCCACGACGTCGTGTTGTCGTCGTCGAACAGCGCGTTTTCGCTGCTCAGTCAGACGGGTGCGATTCGCGTTGCGGAAGGTGGAAGCGGGTATTGGATGGGTACGATGTCGGGAAGCGTCACGGGGGCCGCCGGAGTCGCCTATGTACCCGGCTGGACCAGCTTTTCGATCCCGGACTCCGCAGTCATGGCTCACGAGCTCGGGCACAATCTCAGCCTCTACCACGCGCCCTGCGGCGGGGCGGCCGGCCCGGATCCATCGTTTCCGCAGCCCAACGGGACGATCGGTGCGTGGGGATACGACTTCGAGTCCGGCGAACTGGTGGACCCGTCCACCCGCGATCTCATGTCGTACTGCGATCCGACCTGGATCAGCGAGTTCTATTTCACCAACTCGCTGCGCCACCGGCTGGACGTGGAGGTGGAGGAGTACGCGGCCCGGCGGGCTGCTCCGGTCCGGTCGCTCCTGATCTGGGGCGGGACGGACCCGAACGGAGTTCCGTACCTGGAGCCGGCGTTCGTGATGGATGCAATGCCACAACTGCCACGCTTCGGCGGGTCGTATCGGCTGAGGGGCGTTTCCGGGGACGGCGCCGAGCTGTTCGCGCTGGACTTCGACATGCCCGTCATCGCCGACGCGGAGGGCCGGGGATCGTTCGCGTTCACCGTGCCGGTACGGGCGGGGTGGGCGGATGAACTCCGCCGGATCACGCTCTCGGGGCCGAACGGATCCTTCACCGTGGACGCCGACACCGACAGCCCGGGCGCGATCGTGCGGGATGCGCACACCGGGAAGGTGCGGGGGATCTTCAGCGATCTGCCACCGGGTTCAACCGCGGCGGAGGTGCTCGCCGGCCGTGGCTTCGAGCCCGGCCTCGAGGTGTTCTTCAGCCGCGGCATTCCGGACGCCGCGGAGTGGAGGCGCTGACGGCCCCGCCGCTACCCCGCGTGCTTCGCGGCCAGCGCCTCCAGCCCGGCGTCGATCTCCGCGCGGCTCACCCACCGACCCCTCACCATCACCCCCACGCGGTCGAACAGGTTCACCAGGTCGTCGAGGGGGTTGGAGCCCAGGAGAACCAGATCCGCCCGCCGGCCCGGCGCGATCGTCCCGAAGTCGCCGTCGAGCCCGAGGTGCGAGGCCACGTATTCTCCCACGGTGACCGTCCCGCTCTTCAGGATCTCGTAGTTGGACATCCCCGCTTCGGCCATCACCTGCAGCTCCCGGTGCAGCGCGAATCCGGGCACGTTGAAGAGCTGCGGCGAGTCGGTCCCCATCAGGATCCCCGCGCCCGCGTCCGACAGCATCCTGAGAATCCGCCTGCGCAGCCCGAGGTAGCGTTCGACGTCCTCCGGCGTCCCCCAACCGCCACCCGCCCGCCGCCGCCACCCCTCCCGCGTCCGGGCCGACACGTACCGCATCTCGGGCTGCCGCAACATCTCGTCGGGGTTCGGAGCGCCGTACAGGTTCTCCCACAGGTACATCGTCGGCACCACGTAGACGTCGTGCTCGATGGTGAGCCGGACGATCTCCTCCAGCCCGGCTTCGTCCACGCCGTTCGCCAGCCCTCCGAGGCGGATCGGGCCGGCTCCCACCTGGGCCAGCACTCCTTCCGGCGCGATCGCCTGCACGTACCCGTCGAGATGGTCGACGGTGGACATGCCCGTCTCGATCGCGTGCACGAGCCCCACGTCGGCGGGGACGTGGCCGGCCCAGGTGAGGCCCACCTCGCGGGCGACCCCCACCATGTGGTCCCACGTCTCCCGCGACACGCCGGGGTGGATCTTCTGCAGATGGTATCCGGCTTCGGCATGGGCGCGCACGAGTCTCTCCGCGGCCTCCGGCGCCGGGGCCGAGCGGCCGTTGATCGAGGGCGCGCCGACGTAGAAGTTGGGACCGAGCACCTCGCCGCGTTCGATTTCGCCCGCCAGGGGTATCTGGTAGGCCGAACCGAGCATGCCCCGGATCGTGGTGATGCCGTTCGCGATGTACAGGAAGAGGATGTCCTCGACCTCGTCCCGGGGCGGGTCGGCACCGGGCGGAACATGGGCGTGCATCTCGGCGAGTCCGGGCATGAGAAACCGGCCGCTTCCGTCGATCACGTTGGCACCGGGGGGTATTTCGAGCGCGTCCGCCGCTCCGACCGCGAGAATCACACCGTCCCGGACGACGACGGTCTGGCCGGGCAACACTTCGTCCGAGGTCATGGGCAGGGTGGACACGCCGCTGAACGCCGTCAGGCCGGGGATGGCCGCGGGGGTCGTGTCCACGGGCGGCTGAGCCCTGCCGGGCGCGAATGCGGTCAGCGACATGGCCGCTGCCAGGGTTGCGGGTAGCCAGGTCTTCATCATCTTCGTGTCCGTCGTGTTCGGGTTCTTCCGGAGCGCGGCGTGACGGCCCCGGTTTTCCGCTCCATCATACGCAATATGCCGCTTGGCGGCAGGACCAGGGAGAAGCGGGATGGCGACGACCAGCCCATGGGAGTCCACGGGCTCATAGGATCGCGGACATCCCCGAGTGCCGCTGGGTGGAGGCGCTGATTGTCCCGGGTGTCCCCGGGTGCTAGACTGGAGAAGAGGCCGAAGGAAGCAGGAGAATGACATGGCACTGGACATCGCTGCCTCGAAGCCGGCCGGCGGACACCGTCGGCAGCCCCGCCCTTCCACCGGGGGCGCCCTTCTCTTCCTGCTCACCGGTTTCGCGTGCGATGACGACCCCACCCTCCCCCCGCCGCCCGAACCGGCGTCGATCACGGTGAGCCCCGCGGAGGTGGTGTTCCGGGTTCTGCACGATACCACCCGCCTCACGGCGGTCGTACTCGACGAGGATGGTGACGTGATCGAGGACTACGATGTCGTGTGGTCGGCCGGTGACACGTCGGTGGCCACCGTGAGCGAGTCGGGGCTGGTCCGTGCCACGGGGGCCGGTGAAACCGCGGTCACCGCGACCGCGGATTCGGTGTCCGCCACCGCCGCGGTCACGGTGATCCTCGACCGTGACCGGGAAGCTCTGGTCGCGCTGTACGAGGCCACGGGCGGACCGGACTGGGTTTCCAGCGAGGGGTGGCTTTCGGACGCCCCCTTCTCGGATTGGCATGGAGTGGCGACGGACGACAACGGCCGGGTGGTCGAGATAGACCTCGGAGACAACGGCCTCGAGGGGACCATCCCGCCCGAGATCGAACACCTGACGGAACTGAGAAAACTGTGGCTGGGGGTGAACCGGCTGCGTGCCCCCATTCCGCCGGAGTTCGGCAACCTTTCCAAGCTCGAGCGGCTGAGGCTTTCCAGCAACGAATTCTCCGGTCCCCTTCCGCCGGAGTTCGGCAACCTCGCGCAACTGAAGACGCTGTCCGTTCGCGGCAACAACTTTTCCGGTTCCATTCCGCCCGAACTCGCCAAGCTGAAACGACTTGAAGTGCTGGGGCTTCAACGCAACGACTTTTCCGGTTCCATTCCGCCGGAACTCGGCGACATGGAGAACGCCATCGTTGTCGACCTCGGCGGGAACGCGCTGACCGGGGAGATCCCGCCGGAGCTGGGCGACCTCTCCCGTCTGACCTACCTCCTCCTGGGCGGCAACGGTCTGACGGGCCCGATTCCGGCGGAATCGGGCCTGACAGATTGTTCCAGCCGAGTTCGAGAATTTCCAGACTCTCAAGGTTCCCCAGCCCGGCCGGGATCGAGCCCGTCAGCGAATTCTCGCCGAGGTCCAGGACCCTGAGTCGGTTGAGGGTTCCGAGCCCGGGGGGAATCGGACCGGTCAGCCCCGCCCCGAGTTGCGGTCCGGGATCCGGGTATGCGGGAAACGCGCAGATGCCTTCATCGTCCGCTTTGCGCGGAGCGTAGGGCGCCGCCCGGGTCACACCGTTGCCGCCCAGGTCGAGCACCTCGAGTGTCTCGAGAATGCCGATATCCGCTGGAATCGCGCCCTCCAACCCGTTGTCGCTCAGGTCGAGTTCCGTGATCCGCCCGTCTTCATCCGTCGTCACTCCGTACCACTCGTCCAGCGGCGCGTCCGTGCCCCAGTTCTCGCTGCTCGCCCAGCCGGGGCCGCCCAGCGCGTCGTAGAGCTTCCCGAGTTCTTCCCGCGGCTCGAACACCCACATCATGGCAGTGCGCGCGAGCATGGAGCCCGCCTCCGTGACCGTCACCTCGGACGACCCCTTCGCCACCGCCCGCACCAGTCCCTCCGCATCCACCGAGGCGACCGAACCGTCCCCGGACGACCAGACGAACTCCGCGTTGGTCAGCAGGTGCCCGTTCGCGTCGGTCGCCTCCGCCGACAGGCGTACCGTGTCCGGCGCGAGCAGCGTGTCCCTCAGTGGCCACATGCGCATGTCGGCCGCCCGCTGCCAAACCGTGATCGTCGCGCTCCCGGTCACGTCGTCGTACGAAGCCGCCACCTCGGCCGATCCGTTCGACACCGCCGCCGCGAGCCCCGTGCCGTCCACGGCCACCACCGAGTCGTCGCCCGACGCCCATGTGAACTCCGCGCCCGCCACCGGGTGGCCGTTCGCGTCGAGCGCCGCCGCCGTGAGCCGCGCCGTGTCCCCGAGGGCTCTCAGGGTATCCGTCGGCGGCGTCACCGTAACCTCGGCCGTCCGCTGGTCGACGGTCACCTCCACACCTCCCGAAACGCCGTCCGTCGCGGCCGTCACACGCGCGCTCCCCGGCCCCGCCGCCGTCACCAGGCCGGCGGCATCCACCGTCAGCACCGCTTCGTCGTCCGACGCCCAGGTGAAGGCCGCCTCCTCCACCGGATGGCCGTTCGCGTCGAACGCCTCCGCCGACAGCCGGACCGTGTCCCCGATCGCCACCAGCGTGTCCAGGGCGGACGTCACCCGCACCTCCGCCGGTTGCTGCCGGGTCGTCATCGTCGCGGTCGCCACGGCCTCGCCCACCGCAGCCTCCACCGTCGTCGCCCCGTTCCCGGCCGCCGTGACGAGACCCCCGCTCGTCACCGTCGCCACCGCCGGGTCGCGGCTCGTCCAGGTGACCGAAACATCGGTCATGTCGTCGCCGTACTGGTCCTGCACCGTCGCCGACAGCTGAACCGTATCGCCGATCGAGGCGAACGTTGCGGTGCCGGGCGAAATCGTGATCGTCGTGGCGACCGGTGGATCCACGGGATCGTCGCCGCATCCTCCGGCCGCGGTCACCACCGTGAGTGCGAGCGCGCCCGCCCACATCCTCCAGCCCCAATGCTTCGTCCGGTCCACCATGAACGCTTCTCCTGTCTCGGTTCAGCCATCGGGTGTTCTCGTGGTACGACTTTCCGTCCGCCCGATCGAGGCCCGCCGCTGCGGCTGTTCCGGGCAGGCGGACCGGGCCGGTGGCTTAAGCTAAACTGCTTTTCCGGCGACGGTTAACTACCGAAGGCCCGGAGCGCCTTCTAGCCCGGCCGCACGGCTCCTCAACCGGAAGACGGCTCCGGCTTCAGGATCGTGGCTCGCACCACGTACAGCACCCCGGTTTCATCACTGGTGACACCGTAGAGGACTCCGCCGCGCACTATCGGCTCGGGAGTCGACCACCCCAGCTCGAAGGGAAGGTGGAGCAACCCGAGGTAGCGCCCCTGGGCTTCGAACAGGTCGAAGAGGCGGCCCCTGTCGTCCTCGTCAGCGGCCGCAACCTCCCGTTCGACCCACAGGTTGCCCTCATCGTCGATGAAGAAGGACGCCGTGGAGGGCTTGGACCGCGGAAACTTCGACCGGTCGATCCGTCCGCCCTGACTGGTGAACCACTCGAGGTCCTCGATCGCCTTCTCCCGCTCTTCGTCCGTAACGGGAATCGGCTCGTGTTCCTTCGTAACCCTCAGCAGCACGTCTCCGCCGGTGGTCATCTCCGTCAGCTCGTAGCGGTCGGTCAGGAGTGTCCACACGGTTCCCGCCGGCGAGAAGCGCCACGCCATCGATCCCTGGAAGGGGACGGCCGCACTCATCCTCGGCGTTTCGAAGAACTCTACGTCCAGGGGATTCTCGGGTACGGGGATCGTATCGATCGGGGCGAAGGACTGGTCGAAACGCGCCATCCTGCGCTCGCCTCCGGAGATGAGCACCACGTTGTAGCGGCCCATCGGGTCGAACCCACCGCGGTACGGCTTCATGATGAAGCCCGCGGTGTTGGTCCGCTGCTGCCTCAGGTGATGAAGCCCGCGGTGTTGGTCCGCTGCTGCCTCAGGTAGGTCCCCGCGGTATCGAAGATCGAGACGCGCCCCTGCCTCATCCCCATCACCCAGATCTCGCCGT
Organism: Gemmatimonadota bacterium; assembly: GCA_028874985.1. GTDB lineage: Bacteria > Gemmatimonadota > Gemmatimonadetes > Longimicrobiales > Gaopeijiaceae > Bin94. The sequence continues at coordinate 34,044 of JAPPGI010000186.1, forward strand.
TCCGCGAGAGGTCGACCGAACCGGCCTGCATGAACTCCCCCGGTCCCTCGCCCCTGCTCCCGACCGTGCGAACGAAGGTGCCGTCGGAGTCGAAGAGGCGGACCTCCTGCGCGTGGTCGTCGAGGACGAAGAAGCGGCCCCACGCATCGACATCGAAGGACAGGACGGCCCCGAACAGATCGGGACCCTCGCTCATGGCTCTCCCGATCCGCAGTTCCTCGACCACCTGCCACTCTTCGCCGGGTGCCCAGAGCGGCTCGCCGGTGTTGTGGACGACGATGCCGCCGCCGCCGGCGTCGGAGCCGGAACCGCAGGCTGTGAGGAACAGGGGGAGAAGCGCGGCCAGCGGTCCGTGGGAGTGCCTTCCACGCCCCGCGGCGCCGCGGTGATGGATCCCGGGAGCGGACGATGTGACTGTTGCGGGCATGGCGATGGCACCGTGGGTTGGGTGTGGCGGAGACGGAGACTGGCTGTCGATACGCATTCGGGGTCCGTGTGGGTTCGGTGGGGGGTCAGGCGGACTCCTCGGGCCCGCCCGCGCCCGCGAACAAGTCCGCCACCAACCCCAGCTCCTCGGAAATCTCCTCCGCAACGTCGTCGGCGTCGATGAAGTCGACAAGACGGTGGAGGTCGCGTTTGCGAAGCAACATGGCGTGGCCGAGCTTTTCGGCCAGCCGCCTGAAGAACTCCTCGGCGAAGTCGCTGAGCTTCAAGCGTTCGGTCCGGGCCTCCCACAACAGGCGTGCGGCATCCGCATCCATCCCCTTCCAGGTCAGAAGATCCCGTTCGCGGCCATCGAAGACCCGGTCCTGGATCAGTTCATCGAGGACTTCTTCGGTTTCGCGGCGGAACCGGTCGAAGAGTGGCAGGTCGCGGTACGCGTGAGCCGCGTAGGCCCGGAGGACATTGGGGCTGACGATGTAGTTCTCGATTTCGTACCGTCGCCAGTAGGTTGTGGTCAGACCCCCCTCGTCGGAATCCTCGCGCCGGCGTGCGTTGCGGTCCCGGATCGCCAGTCCCCTCAGCTCGGGCAGCATCGGTCGGAGCGCGAAGAAGTGTTGGTCGGGACTGAGCCCGAAGCCTTGTTCGACGCGCTCTAGTTCGGAGTCCCGGTCGGGCTTCGGGTAGTTGTCCCGGACGTAGTACACGTTCGCGTTCTCGTCCCACACGTCGGCGGCCGCATGCCCCAGCCTTGTAGCCAGGGCCCGCAACACGGCCAGGTCCGTTCCCCCCTCGACGTAGAGGACGTATCCCCGTTGCCGCGCCCGGATGTAGTGCTCGGCGCCGTAGTGCCGTAGCGCGGCGACGATTTCCCGCCTGGACGCCAATTCGTCGGCCCGCCCGGCGAGTAGCAGCGTCAGGTTGCGGTCGAGGGCCTCGTCCAGGATGACCTCGGAGTGGGTGACGAGAACGACCTGGGAGCCGGAGCGCGCGGCTTCATCCCGCAGGAGCACGTACGCCTGTCTCTGGCGAAGGATCTCCAGGTGCGCGTCCGGTTCGTCGATCAGAAGGACGCTTCGGGGGTGCGAGTGCAGATGGGCGAGGATCAGAAGCATCTGCTGAAGGCCCCGGCCTGCAAGGGCGATGTCCACCGGCCTGCGCGCGCCGGGCTGACGGTAGAAGAGGTCGATCGCGCCACGCCCCGTCTCGGAGGGTGCTTCGAGGTGCACGGCGAACAGGCGGTCCACGAGCTTCTCTATTCGGGACCAGGCCGCGGGGTCTTCGCGCAACACCATCAGGCACAGGTTGCGCAGCACCTGAGCCGTCTGGCCCTGCCCCAGGAGGACATCGATCCGGCCGGGCTGAATGATCGGCTCCTCGGTCTCGATGCCCGACATCGGGTACAACAGTCGCACGTTCAGTCCGGCCGCCGCCCGGATGAACTCGGGAATCTCCAGCGTCGCTTCGTCGGGCGTGCAGTACACCGTTTCGTCCCCGAAACAGCGAAAACGCATGGTTACCGGCTTCACGCGATTGTCGTGCAGGACTCCGAGCGTGATCTCGAGCGGTATGTTCCGCGGTCCGGTGCGAACGGCCATGTTGTGCCAGTAGTCACGGGCGCTCCGCACCGGCACCGCCACAACGGCAAGCCGGTTGAGGCCGGTCGCGGTACGCTCCTTCGGCGGCGCCTGGCCCTTGCGGTCGAACCACGTCCGCACCGCCTGGGACCAGAGCGCGATCGCCTGCAGCGCCGTGGTCTTGCCGCAGTTGTTGGGGCCGACCAGTACCGCGGGATGGTCGAGTTCGATGCGGATCCTGTCGCCGAACGCCTTGAAGTTGCGGATTTCGAGGTACTGGAGGTGCCTCATCGCCCCCCACCCCCCGCCGCCCGGATCTCCCGGTTCTTGAGGGCCAGCTCAACGAGCAGCTCCTCCAGTTCGTTCTCGTACCGCTCCAGCGACATCTGTCCCTTCACGCGCCTGAGATCGGCGATGCGCGCCTCGACCGCCGCCTTCTCCTCGTAGAGCGCCCGTAACCCGGGGGTCACCGCCTGATCGCCCCCCACCCCCCCGATCGACGTCAGGAACACCATGCGGGCAAGCGCCCCGTCACCCTCCAGCTCGTCCACCTCGCGGCTCCCCTCGCCGTCGCCGTTGTCGTCGAGGACGGCGTGCTCGGTCATGAGGAGGTTGCCGCCCTCGTACTCGCGCTCGACCTCGCGCAGGGCGTAGCCGAAGGCCTCCAGCATGGAGACCCGCGAGTCCTTGTCGGTGTCGGCGCCGTCGCCGGCGAAGGCGTCCACGAAATGGAGGCCGAAGCGGGTCAGGTTGCGCTCGCGGCCGCTCCGGGTGGCGGTGATGATGGTGCGGTTGGGGCCGGAGAGGGCCTCGACGAAGGGACCCGACGCGCTGGCCGTGTTGATGAAGGTGACGCGGCGGTCGCCGAGCCCGGCCAGCAGCGTGCTCACGTCGGTCGGGGTGAGGTCGGGGCCGGGGATGTTGAAGCGCGCGGTGCGGTCCCGGAAGGTGCCGTGGCCCGCCAGCAGCACGACCAGGTCGTCGGCGGGGGCCATCGCGGCCGCGATCCCGGTGAAGGAGGCTCGGATGTTCTCGGCGGTGGAGCGGGCGCGGATGCGCGTGGGGTCGAGGTCGGGCTTCTCGCCGAGGTAGGTGATCCGCCCGGGCGGGACGCCGTACTTCTCGGTGGCCGCGTCGGCGAAGCGGCTGAGCCAGCCGTGGAAGGCCTCGGTGTAGCGGGCCTCGCCCCCAAGGCCGGAGATGAGGAGGATGTGGGTGTTCTGGGCGTGCGCGGGCGCCGGGACGAGGGTCAGCGCGGCGAAGGTGGCCGCGAGGAGGGCCGCGTGGCGCGCGCAACCGGGGGCGGAGCCCGTGACCGGGGACGCCGACGTCCGCGCCGCCCCCGCAGCCGACCGTTCTCGGCCCGGCACCGTGGCCGCTCCGTCCCGACGCGCACCGGCAGGGACTGCCGCGGCGATCCCGCCGCCCTTCACGCCAACCCCTTCTTCCGGCGGTACCCCCACTCCGCCCCCAGCAGCCCCGCCAGCAGCAGGAACAGCAGCGGCATGTCCCACAGGTCGCGCTCCTCGGTGACCGTGACGCCGCCCCCCGTGTACCGCAGGTCCTCGGGCAACCGGCTCGCGGTCTCGACCGTGTAGTAGCGGCCCCCGGTCTCCTCGGCGATGCGCTCCATGAGGCTCCTGCGCTGGTGCGGATCGCGGAACTCCTCGCCGCCGGGTGCCACCCGTACCGCCGTCTCGCCGGTTCCCAGGCTGAGCGTGTCCCGGCCGGCGTCGACCGAGACCTCGTATATCCCCTCCATCCCGGCGGTGAAGGGGACGGTGTAGCGGCCGTCCTCGGTGACCGACCACTCCATGGGCAGCTCCTGCACATCGCCCGTCGGGGTGGTGATGCGAGCGGTCACGCGGGCGCCGTTCACCTCGACGAATCCCTCGTCCAGGACGGTGGCCTCGATGGAGACGGGCTCGCCGGTCTCGACGGACTCGCGGGAGGGCGCGGCTTCGACGGGGTCGGGTGTGTCGGCCACCATCCAGCGGAGCAGTTGCCGCCAGAAGGTCTCGTGGCTCTGGTCCTCGAGGGGCACGGTGTGGTCCATCTGCCAGAGCCAGGTGTCCTGCACCGCGAGCACGAGCGAGCGGCCCTTGCCGTAGCGCTGGAAGGCCATGACGACCCGGTCGGTGTCGGCACCGCCGCCGCCCTGCACGACCGTTCCCCGGAGGAGTTCGGTGGCGCCCGGCTTGAGGCCCGTTACGACGTTGGTGGTGGTGACCGGGGGAAGGGAGTCCCACCGGGAGGCGGACCGTTCGGCCGAGCCGTCGATGCGGGTGGCCGGGTGGTTCGCTCCGGCGGGCGTGGGGGTGACCCTGATGTGGGCCAGGCGCTCGGTGGGGGTTGCGCCGGTCGGTTCGTCGAGCACGACCGGCAGCACGTCTTCGAGTGGAGTGCCCCTGTAGCCGCCCTCGGCGAAGGCGCGGCGTCCGCCCAGCGTGAGCAGGGTGCCGCCGCGCTCGTTCACGAAGTCCGCGATCATATCCAGCTGGTCGTGGGTGAAGAAGCTCGCCTCGACCGAACCCAGGACGAGCGCGCGGTAGCGGTAGAGGTCCGCGCGGGTCGTGGGGAAGCCCTCGACGAGCTCTAGCGGGTCGTCGAGGTTGCGGCGGAAGAACTTGTTCTCGGCGGTGCGCTGGAGGAGGACGACCTGCAGGTTCTCGTCGTCCTCGACGGCGCGCAGAAGGTATTTGACCTCCCAGCGCGGCTCCCCCTCGAAGTAGAGGATCTTCTCGGTGCGGTCGCGGACCCGGACCACCGCGTGCAGCTCGTTGTTCTCCAGCACGCGCTCGTCGGGCTGTCCCAGGATGCGGAAGGTGAGCTCCCGCGCTCCCGCGTCGTCGAGGGTGATCGCGACGGGGGCGACCAGCGGCTGCCCGTCGCGCGGGAGCGTCACGTCTTCGGTGGTGACGATCGTCCCCATGTCCTCGACCACGATGGGGACGGTGCGGCCAGCATACCCGGCCGCCTCGACCAGGACGTTGACGATCATCGAGGTGCCGGCCAGCGCGCGCTCGGGCACATCCGCCCGGCTGACCTGGACATCGGCCTCCATCTCCTCGTCGCCCAGCCCGATCGTGAAGACGGGGACCGATGCCGCGCGGAGCGGCAGCAACGCTTCGCCGACGGCCTCGCCGCTGTTGTCACCGCCGTCGGATACGACGACGATTCCCGACAGCGGCACCCCCTGAAGCTCGTTGCGGGCGTAGTCCAGCGCGTCGCCGATCCGGGTCCGGCTGCCGCGGAAGCCGAGCTCGCCCACGCCGTCCACGCGTCCCGGGCGGGAGGAGAAGCGGAAATGGCGGAGCGCGAAGCCCTCGTCCAGCGCGGCCACGAGGTCGCCCTCGGGGTCCAGCAGCCGGCCCGCCTTGTCCGCGCGCGAGCTGCCGTCGCGGTCCTCGATCGTCATGCTGCGGGAGTCGTCGACGAGGACTGCCAGGAAATTCCGCTGCGGCACGACCGAGGTCAGGACCAGCCCCGGCTGCATCACCATGAACAAGAGCAGCAGGAGGGCGGCCCCGCGCAGCAGGCCCAGCGCCCAGCGGTCGGCCGCGCTGCTCTTGCCCCGGGCGCGGAGGTAGGTGAGAACCGCCGGGACGGCCAACAGTGCCGCCACCAGCCCCACGGTCGCCGGCGGCCACGGCGACAGGAAGGCGAATTCCCCCTCCTGGTACAGGGTCGGCCGGTACTTGAAGAGGAACTCGAAGAGACCGTTCACCGGCCGGCCCTCACGGGATTCGGGGGGTCATCATACACACGTACACAATACACAACCATTCAGTGGCTCATCGCGTAGACGATCATGTTGACGCCCATCTGGAACGCAAAGGTGGAGTACCGGAGCGGGTAGTCGGGCTGTTCGGCCCACTCCCAGGCGTCGCCCAGATCGGTGTTCCAGTTGATGATGACCATCAGCCGGCCGTCGTGGTCCTCGATCCCCTTGACGTACGGCACGTACCCGTCGCGCTCGCTGGTCCGCCCGCCCCAGTACCGTCCGTAGGCGGGCACCTGCAGGATCTCGTCGATCTCGTAGAAGGTGTTGAAGACGGGATGTTCGAGCTCCAGGTCGATGATCGGGTGCTCGGGGAAGACCCGTTTCATGTTCCACTCGAAGACGGCCCATTCCCGCGTTCCCCAGAAGTCGTCGATGACCAGGAAGCCGCCGGCCTCGAGGTAGTCGCGCAGGCCCGTGACCTCCTCTTCCGAGAGATTCATGTAGCCGACCTCGAGGGCGTACAGGAAGGGGTATCGGCGAATCGTGGGGTCGGTGAGCAGAACGGCGTTCTCGTGGTCGAAGGCATCCAGGTTGGTGAGCCGCTTGAGGACCGTCACGAACTGGCGGTCGGCCTTGGGGTAGTCGATCGCCCACGAGTTGCCCCGGCGTCCCCAGCCGCCTCCGCCGGGCGAGTAGGCCGCGCGGGTGAAGTAGAACTCGTGCCACTCGTGAGGTGGTCGTTGGGCGGTGGGGGGGAAGGGGGTGGGGGGTGTGGTGGGCGCGAAGAATGGGGTGGAAGGATTCGCGGGCGCGTGAAGTGCGGGGGTGGGAGGGGCGGGGGTGGTGAGCGGGAGTTCGGCGGGTGCCCGGCGCGGGTCCGGTTCCGAAGGCGCGGCGACCGCGACGAGGGCCGCGACCGCGCACAGGAGCGCGACGAGGGGCGGGACCGCGCCGCGCGGGTGCGCGGAATCGCCCGACTGCGAACTCGTCAACGTGACCTTCCTCGGCTCGGGTTGGTGGGACGTCCGTTCAGCGTGTGGCCACGTCGGGGGGCACATCCCGGGGGCGCCCGAAAGCTAAGCGGGGTGGGGCGGGGCGGCTATCGGGTCTGAACCATACCTCGCCCGAGGCCGTTCCGTGTACGCTCCTGGCGCCGGGGAGCGGATCGGGAATGTAGAGCGCTTCGCGAACGGCGTCGCGCATCGTGGCAAGGGGAGTTTGCTGAGCCAGTTGGCGGGCCAGGTTGTCGATTGTCCCGTCCACCTGCTCGCGAGTCAGTGATACGGGGGGCGTTGCAATGCGGCGCTGCCATGCCGTGTCACCATCGGCCCGGATCTCCAGCAGTTCGACATCGCCGCCGCCGAGATTCCTGCGGGCCACCACTACGCTCCCGGCAACCGGATCGAACCAGGTGAGGTCGTAGTCCCCGAACATTTGCGCCGACTGAATCCCCGCTTGTCGCGGAGCCCCCTCACGCGCGATCAGCAGCGCCCGGTTGCGCTGGTCCAGCATTGCGATCGTGTCCATTTGCCACCGGCCGTCCGCGTCTGCCAGTCTGAGCACCGGGAGCATCCGGATCGGGGGGTCTCCCCAGAGACCCATCAACGAGACGGGTGACACTCGAGGTATCGCAAGGACCGATCCGTCCTCGAGCAATGCCCGCGGCCCCAGACCGTATCCGTGATAGTCAAGCGAAGGGGGCGGGAAAGGAGTGGTCCCCAGCAACTCTCCGGCATTCGAGAAAGAGGTGAATCGGCGGGCGTCGATTACATGGAAGCCGTCACGGTGCACCTGAGGAGAGAAGGAGCCGGAGAACTCCCCGGGACCTTCGCCGGGCCCGCCCACCTGGGCGACCAGCCTCCCTTCGGGCGTCCAGATTGTTGTTCTGAAATCCAGAGGGTCGGCCACCAGGACCAGAGTGTCCCCGATAACCCTTATCGAGCCGATTCTACCGAATGCGGCGGGGCCGGCGCCGGTCGCACCCTCGCCGATCTCGAATTCGGGGTGGGTGATCCAGGTGTCGCCGATGTCCTGTTGCCGCGCGGCCAGGTGGGAGGCGCCGAGGCAGAGCGCCAGGGCTGCCAGGGGAAGGCTCTTCGGCCGACGCGCCCGGTAGACGACCCGCACCGCGAACAGCCCCGCGAGCGTCAGCGCCGCCACGAGCGGCCAGAAGGTGTCCGCCCGGACCTTCCAGTAGAAGTGCAGCACGCCCAGCGAAGCCGAGACGTACACCAGCCGGTGCAGCTTCAGCCAGCGCTTGCCCAGGCGGCGGATCCACCCTTTGGTGGAGGTCGCGGCGAGGGGGATCAGGAGCACCAGGGCGGCGAAGCCCGCCGTGATGTAGCGGCGGTCGCGGACGTCCTCGAGGATGTACCCGAGCGCGAAGAGCTGGTCGATGCCGGCGTACGCGAGGAAGTGCACGCAGGCGTGGAAGAAGGCGAAGAGGCCCAGGAGGCGCCGCACCTGGATGATGCGGTTCCAGCCCGTCAGGCGGCGAACGGGGGTGACCGCCAGCGTGGCCAGGAGAAAGACCAGCGTCCAGCGGCCCTCGACCAGGATGATCGTGTCGACCGGCAGAACGCCCAGGGTGCCGCGGAAGAAGCCGGCGACCAGCCACGCGACAGGCCCCAGACCCGTCAGCCAGATCGCGGTCTTGAGAAGGAGGATGCGCCGCCTGGCACCGGCCGGACCACCCCTCGCCGGCTTCCGTACGACGGGAGAAGTGGTCACGGGTCTGCTGGAGGGCGCGCGCGCGGGCAACCCGTGGACCCCCGGCTCCGGCTTCACCGTCAGAAGTACTTCTTCAGATCCATCCCCTCGTACAGGTGCGCCACCTCGTCGGCGTACCCGTTCATGAACACGGTGTCGATGCGCCGGTACCCGAAGAGCTTGCCGCCGTCGATCCGCTTCTCGGTCGCCTGGCTCCAGCGGGGGTGGCGCACATCGGGGTTCACGTTGGAATAGAACCCGTATTCGCGCGGACTCTGGGTGGCCCAGGTGGTGGGGGGTTCCTCGGCGGTGAAGGTCATCCGCACGACCGACTTGATGCTCTTGAAGCCGTACTTCCAGGGCACGATGAGCCGGAGAGGGGCCCCGTTCTGGTTGGGAAGGGTCTTTCCGTACAGCCCGGTCACTAGGAGCGAGAGGGGATGAAGTGCCTCGTCGAGACGGAGTCCCTCCCGGTAGGGCCACCCGATCACCGGCCGCCACCGGCGCTCCGGCATCTGCTCCGGATCCCACAGCGTCTCGAAGGAGACGTAGTTCGCGCCGGGGTCGGGTTCGGCCCGGTTGATCACGTCGGCAAGCGGGAAGCCCCGCCACGGGATGACCATCGACCAGGCCTCCACGCACCGGAAACGGTAGACCCGGTCCTCGATCGTGGACGGGTGGATGAAGTCCTCGAGCCGGTAGTCGCCGGGCTTGTTGCAGAGGCCGTCGACCTTCACCGTCCACGGCTTCGTGACGAGCGCGTGGGCGTTGCGCGAGGGATCCTTCTTGTCCAGCCCGAACTCGTAGAAGTTGTTGTGGGTGGTGATCTCTTCCCAGGTGTTGAGCTTCTCGTCCTGGCGGCCGGAGGGGGGTGCGGCGGCGGCCGCGCCGGGGGCGAGGAAGGCGGCGGCGCCGATACCGGCCGAGGTCCCGAGGAACCTGCGGCGATCGATGTATGCCGGCTCCGGGGTGATCTCCGAAGAGGGGATGTCGCTTTTCTTCCTGCTCCGGATGATCATCGGGACTCCTTGCGGCGGTGGGCCGATGCGGCGAGCGTGCCCGCCGCAAGTGACACCTGGTCCTACACTCGGTTTGGATGATCGATCCCGGGCGCCGGGCGTGTCAAGGCGAGCGGCCAGGTTGCGCCATTCCCCCCTCGGGACTATCGATGGGATCCCGGGTGACATTCCCGGACCCTCCTTCGATTTCCCCGTCCCGCCACGCCGTCCCCCATGAGCGCATCGCCATCCCACCGCCGGTTCATCCGCGAGCCCGACGCCGTCATCGTCGGCAGCGGTGTCGGGGGCGGCATGGCCGCCCATGCGCTGGTCGGGGCGGGCATGAACGTCGTGATGATCGAGCGCGGGCGGGAGGTGGAGCGCGGCGAGCACAACTGGGCTCCCGATGCGGCCTTCGAGCTGAGTCCCCACTTCAGCATGGAGAGCCACTACCGGGTCCGGGGAACGAGCCGGGGCCGCAAGGGCACCTTCCAGTGCGTGGGAGGACCCTCCGTCTTCTACGGGGGGATCGCGCTACGGCTGCGTGCACGGGATTTCGAGCGCCGCGCGGAGATCGTGGGGGCGACGGGCGCGGCCTGGCCGATCTCCTACGAAGAGCTGGAGCCGTACTACGGGGCCGTCGAGGGAATCCTCGGCGTGGCGGGCAGGACGTCACGCCATCCGTCCGACCCCGCGGAAGCCGCCGTGTACCCCTACCGGGCTCCGGCGCTCCTTGGCCCGGCGCGGCTGATCCGGGATGCCGCCGCCGGCCTCGGGCTCGATCCCACCCACCTGCCCCTGGCGATCGATTTCCGGGGTGACGGCGCCGGAAACGGATCGTGCGTCCGATGCGGCACCTGCGACGGATACATCTGCGCGGTGGGGGCGAAGAGGGAGCCCGCCGCCGCCATCCTGCCCGCGCTCGTCGGGCGGGGTTTGAAGCTAGTGTCGAACACCGTCGCGGTGCGCATCCTGTGGCGCGGACGGCGGGTCGCCGGAGTCGTGGGGATCGACAGGAGGAGCGGCCGGCGCACCGTGTTCACCGGAAAGCGGTACATCCTGGCGGGCGGGGCGCTGGGTTCGGCGCACCTCGTGTTGGCCTCCGGGCTCGAGTGTGCCTCTCCCGCCGGAGACTGGATCGGGCGATGCCTGATGCGGCACTGCAACATCATCACGTATGGTTTCTTCCGCAGACGCCTGGCCGGCGCCGACGCCTTCCACAAGCAGGTGGGGATCTTCGACTACTACGGACTCCGGGAAGACGAACCCCAGTACGGGGCCCTCCAGTCCATCCACACCCCGCCCCCCGGATTGATCGCCGCGAGACTGCCCGGGTTCACGCCGCGTTCGCTGGACCCGGTTCTGGCACGGTGCATGGGCCTTCTGGCGATGGCCGAGGACGAGCCCCGCCGGGAGAACCGGATCGAGGTGAGCCGCACCCTCAGCGACCGCTGGGGGATTCCCCGGGCGACCATCACCCACCGGTACACGCGACGGGACCTCGCCGCTCGCAGGCACCTCGCGCGCGTGGCCGGGGCCGTGCTGCGGGCGGCGGGGGCCCGCGTGACCGTGAGGCTGCGGATTCACACCTTCTCGCACGCCGTGGGAACGTTGCGCATGGGCCCGGACCCGGAAACATCCCCGCTGGACCGGTGGTGCCGCTTCCGGGGGGTCGACAATCTCTGGGTGACGGACGGCAGCTTCATGCCCCGTTCGGGGGCGGTGAACCCCAGCCTGACGATCGCGGCCAACGCTCTGCGCGTGGCGAACCGTATCGCCGGGCGGGCGGCGAAGCGGGTGCGGGCGGCCGCGGGGAGCGAAGCATGACCGCGGGCCGACGCGCTCTTCGCGTCCTCATCGTCGGCTCGGGATGGGCGGCCGGGTTGCATGCGCGGCTCCTCTCGAAGCACCACCGCAACGTCGCACTCATGTTCTGGGGACGCTCCGGCGACCCGGCCCGGGCGCTCGCTGCCAGGTACGGGGCGGAGCGGGTCGCGGGGGACTGGGCCGGCGCGGTCGCCGACGAGCGGGTCGACGCCGTGTTCATCACGACGCCGCCGGACACGCACCGCGACATCGCGGTCGCGGCGCTCGACGCCGGCAAGGACGTGATCGTCGAGAAACCCGCCTTCCTCGACGGCGGCGAGTTCGATGTGGTCGAAGCCGCGGCGGCGCGACACGGGCGGCAGGTGCTGGTGGCCGAGAACTACCTGTACAAGCCGCTGTTCAGAGCCGTCCGGGAACAGATACGCTCGGGCGCGCTGGGCCGGGTGCGGCTGGTGACCGTCGACGCGGTGAAACGGCAGGCCGTCGGGGGCTGGCGCGCGGATCCGGCCCGGGCGGGCGGCGGGGCCCTCTTCGAAGGCGGCATCCACTGGGTGGCCTTCCTGGACGCCCTGGGGCTGACGATACGGCGTGCCCGGGGGTTCTTTCCGGATGCCCCGGGAGGCCAGGAGCGAAGCGCGGTGTTCGTGGTGGAGTACGAGGAGGGCGCGACCGGCGTGCTGAGCTACTCCTGGGAGATTCCGGGACTGCTGCGCGGCCTGCGCCTCTCCCGGGTCTACGGCACGCGCGGCTCCCTGCTCTTCGAATCGAACGGGCTCTTCCTGCTGCGGGGCCACCGCCGCCTTTCGTTCCCGCGCCTCTCCGACATGCTGGGATACCGGGCCATGCTCGCCGACTTCGTCAGAGCCCTCACCACGGGCGCGGAACCCGAATTCACCATCGCCGATGCGCGCAGGTGCGTCGAGCTGATCCAGGACACCTACGACAACGACCCGGAGCGGCATCCGTGAATCTCGTCTGCGAACTGCTGGTGGGCCTTTCCGCCGGCGCCCACACCTCGACCTGGGGGATGTACAAGGACTCCATCCACGAGGGGTTCACCGTGCCGCGCTACCTGCGGAGCACCTTCGTGAGCCTCGCGTGGGCTCCCGTCGTCGCGCACGTCGCGGACATCGACGCCACGACGGCGGCGGGCATCGTGGTCCTCTTCGGAGTCACCTACGCGATGGAGCGGGCCACGACCGAGTTCTGGAAGACCTTCATCCGCGACGAGGACCAGTCGAAGTACTTCATCCCCATGCAGTTTCACGTCTTCGGCCACGTTCCCAGAGGCCGCGTGGTCCGGCTGCTAGTGGGACTGGGCTACGTGGGCGTGGCGCTTGTCCTGTTGTGGCTGGCCATTCGCGTTCAACCGGCGCCCGGAACCGGGGGACCGCTCTGGCAGATCCTCCTGGTCGCGAGCGCCGGCGGCTGGTTCTCCGCGTGCGCGGGCGCCTTCAAGGACGCTCCCATCGAGGGATTCGAGTGGTTCAAGTTCTTCCGGAGCCCGTTGTGGGCGGCCTTCTACGGCTTCCTGGTCTCGCACTTCGCGACCAGTTACGTGCTGATCGCGCTGGCCGCGATCGGCTACACGGTGGCCACCCTGGAGACGTACAAGACGTTCTTCTTCCCGTCGAAGCCGCGCGGGAAGTTCGCCGGGAAGCCGGTCACCCACCCGGAGATGCTGAAGACCAGGCAGAAGTTCGTGCCGCTGTACGCGGGGATCTGGGTGGGGGTGGTGGCGGCGTTCGTGGCGGGGTTCGTGGGGTAGGGGGGGATTCGGGCCGTCTGGCCCTCGTACTCAGCGGTTCGGATCTCCGATCTCATTGATCTCCACGAAGTCCGCCCAGATGGTACCCTCACCGAAGCAGTTGCTCCCGCCCAGCGCGACTCCGGTGGCCGCGACGGGCACATCCCCGTTCCCCGGCCAGCCGTCTCCGTCGTCCTTCGGGTGAAACCGAGCGATCTGAACCGTTTCGTTGTACATCACGGTGAGCGTATCGCTCGACACGCTCAACGCGAGATCGTAGTAGTCGCCGACCCCGGGGATGTCATCCGTGTAGTCCTCGAAGTATCCCTCCCAGATGGAGTGCCAGCGGTTGTCCGCCGAGTAGCGGACGTAGATGAGAAACGACTCGTCCCAGTGATCGATCTCGAACTGCCAACTCGGGTAGGTCCCGTCCCCCGTGTGTACCGTGAACTCGGAGCACTGCTCGATGTCGCCCTCTTTCAGGCCCATATACGTGGACGCCACCCAGTCGCCGCGAATGTCCGCGACCTCTCGCGCGTGTGCCCGAACGACGTTGTAGTCGTCCGTCGGCAGATGGAGAAGCAGGGCCCCGGCCTCCTCGTCCACCTCCACCGATGAGCCGTCCGGGTCTTCGATATCCCAGGTCTCAAGCGCGCCCGCGCTGTCGAAGTTATCCCGCCACTCAGACGACGACGGCCTCAGTACCTCGACCTGAAACGCCTGTGAAACGCTGGCGCCTTCGTAGTCGGTCGCGGTGACCTCGACCTGGGCGCTGCCCGGGTCGGAGCCTGCCGAAATGGTCAGCGTGTCACCGGATACCGAGGCATCCACCGTGGCCGGGGCGTCGCTCTCGGCGCCGTAAGCGAGCGGCAGGTTCTCCGGGTCCGTGAAGTAGGGCTTGAGATCAATGGCGACATAGGTATCGGCCGTGAGATCGCGGTCCGCAATGCTCCGGGCCACCACTGGCGGCTGGTTGACGGCCGTTACCTTGAATGTGAGCGAGACCTCGGCCGAGTCGGGGTCCGTCGCGACCACCTTGATGTCCGTGGAGCCGATCTTGCCGTATGTGGTCAGCCGGAGCACCGCGCCGCCGACCACGGCATCGGCCACCGTGCGGTCCGTGGATTCGGCCCGGTACATGAGTGTGTCCCCGTCGTCGTCGGTGAAGTACTCGGACACGTCGAATGCCGTATCGGCCATAGTCGTGATGTCGACATCGGGGATGGTGCCCACAGCCGTTGGAGATTGGTTTTCCGGCTCCGTCTCCCCGCATGCGATGAGGATGAGGCAGAGGGATGCAAGTCGCTTCATATTGGTCTTTCCTCCCAGTATGGATGTAGTGAGGCGCAGCTCGTCACTCCAGCGCGCTGGGCTCAAGGGCCGCCCACCCAGCCTCGGACTGGACCGAATTCCGAGCGTTGCCACGGGGAACTACCCAAGCGGCAGGGCTTCGTTCCCGTTGTTCCGGCAACCATGCGCGGACCAACTCCACCCGACCCCACAGGATGCCCAAACTACAAGGCGAGCCGACGAGCGGCCCGTTCCGAACCACGGGGACGGGAGCCGGGGGAAGTCGGCACCATCCCCACAGTGAATCGAAAAGGAGTCACCACCATGTTCAGGAAGACGCTACTCGGTACCCTGCTGCCGGTCGCACTGGTGGCGAACGCGTGCGAAGGCTCCAATGGACCGGCCGCCGGAGCCCGGATCCCCACGTTCGAGGGTTCGATCGACCTGCGGATCGGCGAAGTCGATGGAGAGGATCCATACCTGCTCACCTGGGTGCCCGCCGTTGCAACGGATCCTGACGGACGGGTGATCGTGGTGGACCAGGGATCGCGACAGGTCAGGGTGTTCGATGCGAAGGGGCGGTTTCTGTTCCACTTCGGGGGGCCGGGCGAGGGCCCCGGCGAGATGGAATGGCCGCCGTGCTGTGTGGGTTTCGCGCCGGACGGGCGGCTGTGGGTTCGGGAGCGTTTCCGCTATCACGGCTTCCGTCTGGCGGACGGGGGCGCCCGGTACGAGGAGGGTCTGGCGAGGCATACGGGGCACCGCGCGGCCCCTGTCACCTTCGATTCGATCGGCCGGCTCGTCGATCTGGGGAGCATCATGGTCGGAGGCAAGCTGGTCGGCGCGAGATTCCACATGGGCCCCGGCACAGCCGTGGATACCGTTCAGATCGGAACCGTCGAGGAGCAGCTCACGGGCCAGGCCTGGTTCATCGAGGGCCGCATGATGACCCTGGTCGAACAACCGTTCGGGCCCCGCTGGCTCGTCGCGCACGGGCCCGGCGGGGCCTGGGGGGTTGCCGGCAGTTCCGAATACTCCGTCACGCTTCACCAACCCGACGGGAACACGCTGCATATCGATGGTCCGCCGGGGCCGGGGCCGGCGCTCACAGCGTCCGAACGGGATAGTGCACAGGCCGATCTCGACGATCAGCTGGAGGGCCTGAGCGGAGACCCGCCCTTCGGGGTTCCCGACCACAAGCCTCCGATCGCCGAGATCTTCTTCGACCGCGGGGGAAGGCTGTGGGTGGAGAAGACGGGCGTCCGGGGTGACGAGATGCGCGAGGCCGATGTCTACGACGAAGGCATGCTCGTGGCGCGTTATCGATGGCCCCGCCATGTCGACCTGGGACACCTCCCGTGGGTCACCGGGTCAGCCCTCTACGGCACGACACGCGACGAGTTGGATGTTGTCCGCGTGGTGCGGGTCCAATTCGAACCCGCCCGGAGCAACTAGCCCCAGCGCCCGCGTCCGGTGTGTTGAATCCGCACTTCGGAGTCTCGGTCGTATGATCTCCGACCGCGCAGGGTGGCCAGACCGGCCACGGAAGACCGGAGAGGCAGGGGCAGACAGGGCCGATCCGCCACATGGTGTTGCATTGTCGGCTGTCGTCAGCTTGATTTCGGTCGTCATGCACACTGGGAAACACGTTCGATTGCTACGCGTCGGTGTCTTGGCCACCGCGCTCCTGAGTTCGGCCTGCCGCGGCACGGCCCCCGAACACGGGGCCTGCACGCCTTCCGGCGAGCCTCTCCGCGCCGCCTTCTACGCCTTCTTCGAGCCGGTCAGCTACAGTGCCGATCCCGATCCGGTCTCTCCGGGGTTCCACACCCACCTAGGCTACGAGGCGGACCTGCTCACCGCGCTGGAGGCGATGGAGGGAGCGCGGCTGTCCTTCAGGCGCAGCCCCGTGGCCGAATGGCCCGGAATCTGGCTGCTTCCCGCGAGGCCGGACGTGGACATCGCGGGCGGGGGCATCACGATCCTGGAGTCCCGAACCCGGAACGACACCGGCGAGGTGGCCGTGGCCTTCACCTCCGGCCACATCGCCTTCCGCCAGTCGCTGCTGGTGCGCGCGGAAGACGCCGAGCAGTTTTCGGACTACGAAGGGCTGACCCGGGACGTACGGGTCGGCGTGCTGCGGGGTACGACCGGAGAGGCCCGGCTGCTCCAGATCACGGGGCTCGCCGACGAGGACGGCGTCCTGGCCGCCGGCACCCGGATCGACACTCCAAGGGGCCCGGTGGTCGCCGACGGCACGCCCGACTATGTGATCACGGCGGCCAGGGCGTCGGCCGTGCTGGACGGCAGGACCCGCATCCATCCGCCGTCCCGGACCATGCCCCAGGTCGTCCATCTGGGCGACACCTCGGGCGAGCTGGAGCTTCTGGACGCGTTGCGCGAGGAAACGATCGACGCAGTCGGACGGGGAGAGATCGGTAACCGCGAGGCTGCCCGCGCCTCGGGTGGCGGCTTCGTGGTCGCCGCGCTCGATTCCCTTGCCGAGTACGGTGGTTTCACGCTCGACGCTCGCGACGCGGACTTGCGAGCGTGCATCGACGTGAAACTGAAATGGCTCACCCGTGATCGAGAGATCGGCTTTGCGGAGTGGCGCGAGGATCCGATGGTGTTCCTGGAGCGCGCGCGGCGCTGGGAAGGCGGTTGATACGCGGAGCGGGCCATCGACACGGACGCCTTGCCAGCCCGGCAGAGCACTTGAAGCCAGAATCCCGGCAGGAGATCACGTAAGTTCAACTCGGACTGCACGATCTGCCGCTCTTGCCGGGACACCGATTCCGACATGCACGGGTCACGGATGCGGGAAAGTCGGAGTTGATTGGCGGGAAGTTGTGCGACGCCCAGCACCGGGGTCAAGCTCACGGGTTCTTTGGCCCGATCCCGGCCGTCTTCAGCATGTCCGCCAGATGGCCCGATTCCACGACGACCCGCATGAGGTCCACGCGGCTCTGGACGCCCAGCTTGCTCTTCAGGGACACTCGGTAGTTCGCGACGGTTTTCGGTGCAAGATGGATCCTGCGGGCGATCTCGTCGGCGGTGTAACCGGTCGCGGTGAGGTACAGGACATCGCGTTCCCGCTCGCTCAGGGAGTCCCAGCCACCAGCGAGGCCCTGCGAGGCGTTTCGTGCCTTGGAAAGCAGACCGACGACATGCGCGGGGAAGGTCATCCTTCCGGCGGCCACCATGTCGAGGGCTCCGACCAGATCGGAGCGAGCCCGCCGCTTGCTCAGGCAGCCCATGGCGCCCGCCTCAATCGCGGCCTCGACGTACTCCGGGTCGTCATATGCGGTCAACACCAGCACGCGGACATCCGGGTTCCGCGCAGTGATCCGTCGGGTCGCGGTAACGCCGTCCATGCCCGGTATGCGGATGTCCATGACCACCAGATCGGGCTTGAGCGCGTCCACCCGCTCGACAGCCGCTTCACCGGAAGCCTCTCCGACCACATCGTAGCGTTCAGTGAGTTCGATGAGCAGCTTGATTCCGGCGCGGACAACGGCATGGTCGTCGACGAGCACGACGCGGCAGGAGTAGCTCATACCGGGTCGTCCTCCTCGCGCACGGGCATCCCGATGGGCACTTCGAGCCTGACCGACGTGCCGTCCCGGGGCGGGCTGGCGATTGTGAGCCGCCCTCCGGCGATCCGGCTCCGCTCCCGCATGCTACCGAGGCCGACCGACAGATGCGGCTCAAGCTCGTCGGGCGAGAAGCCCGCGCCGGAATCGCTGACTTCAGCATACAGCGTCCGGCCCTCCCTCCAGTACCTAAGCTTGGCGCTTCCGGCGCCGCTGTGCCGTTTGGCGTTGTTGAGCAGCTTCCTGCACGACCCGGAATACGGCCAGACTAGTCTCGGCCCTCAGCGCCCTGCCCGTCCAGCGGATGTCCCGCTCGACGGCGAAGCCCTGCTCCTCCGTGCGCCGGCAAAGGACGCTGAGCGCGAATTCGAGTCCATGCCCCTCCAACTCGACAGGCATCAGGTCCCGTATGGCCCGATCCAGCGCGTCGTGACACCGGTCCAGATCGCCTTGGACGCCCGAGATCATCTCGGGCGCGTCCTCGCCAGCCATTCCCCGTCCCGGGCGATCCACGACCGCTCCGCCTCGGCCGCCAGGACCTTCGCCGTCGCCACCCTGCGAAGCAGGAGGGTCGCACCCTCCTGCTGGAAAGACTCCGGGTGGTCGCTTCCCCGAACCAAGGAGGTGAGTGCGATGAGGATCAGGACCCCGTTTTCCCTCGTTCCCGTTCTCGGCCTGGCACTGGCCGGATGCGGCGAGGCCGTCCACCGTGCGGAGGGGGAGGAGGAGAGGAGCCACCCTGCAACCATGATGGCTGCGGAAGGAGGAACCATGCTCACCGAGATCATAGACCAGTCCGACGGGGGTCTGCCCGCCATCGTGTGGGACGACTCCGAGCCGTTCAGTCTCGAAGACCTCACCTATCCCGTGGAGGTGGTCTCGAAGGACCAGGACGGGAATGTCGTGGGCAGGCGGCTTCTCGCTACCGAGGAGGAGGTTTGGGATGACTGGGTGCTCGATGCCGCCGAGGTACGGTCGGATCTTCTCAGGGGGCTCGAGACCGACTACGAAGGAGTGGCATCCTTCATACGGCTCGCCCGGGACGAGTTGGCCACCATACCGGAGCCGGACGACGACCCGGAAGGGACGGCCCTTCTCATTGCGACCATTCGGGATATCAGCCTGGACAGGGGGGAGGGGGAGGACGGATGACCCTGGAATCCTTGATACTGGCGGCCTCGGTACTGACCGCCCCCGCCTCCTCCTCCCCGGTTACGGTACCCCCCATGCCCTCTACGGCTACGGTCGTATGTGCCCCCTCCGATTCCGAAGCCTTCCGTGGTACCGTTAGGAAGGCACGGAAAGTGTTGGCTGTACCTGAAAAGGGTTAAGAGGGTCTGCCAGAGACAGGGGTGAAACTCCCCCGCCTGCCGGAGGTCCGCCGGGAGGGCGGCAGTCAAGTGTGTCGCGGTGATCCCCGGATGGATCGGCAAGGTGGCCGAGATCGTGGACTGCTTAATTCAGAGCCGGGGAGACCTGTGGGCGTTCATTCAGTGCATGGTCGGATGGGACCCCGGAGGGGTGGACGATGACATCCGCCCCGGCTGACCCCCTGCTCCGCCGGGTCAGCGGGGAGCCCTGCCCATGACCCGGCGGAGCACCCAGGCTATCACCGGAGTCTGGTGGTGGTCACGCTGCTATCGCTTGCGGCCCGTAGCGGGAAAACGGAGCCGCAGCGGCCGGCCATCACACCGGACCAGGCCGTCACCGTGGTCATGTCCCTGGACTCCCTCCTCGGGACTCACGGGATCACCAAGGTCTACAGGTCCCCCCGGTGCTCCAGTGTTATCGGAGGCCCGACGAGGAGCGGCTCAAGAGCGCGCTCCCCACACCCCCCTGAACCCCTCCGCCAGACGCGGTCCCGCGCCCTCGTCCTCGTGCTTGAAGAACACGAAGACATCGCTCCACGCAGGGCGCGCCAGCGCGGCCGCCCACTCCGCCAGCTCATCCTCGCCGTAGCCCGGCCGCCGCAGCCGCGCGTACCCGAACGTCGCCGTCTCCACGACCGGGGCCTCGCCCTCGCCCGTGTCGGCGGTCACCAGCGCGGCACCGCGATCGGCCAGTGCCCGGTAGACCTCGTCCGTGAACCAGCTCTCGTGCCGGAATTCGAAGGCGGCGCGCACTCCCTCCGGCACGATCGCGAGGAAGTCGCGCAGCCGCCCCGGGTCGGCGCGCAGACGGCGGCAGCTGGAAGAGGATCGGGCCGAGACGCTCGCCCAGCCCCGCCACGGCCGTCCGCACCAGGTAGTCCAGCGGCTCGCCGGCGTCCCTGAGCCGCTTCATGTGCGTGATGCGCCGGTTGGCCTTGAGCACGAACGCGAAGTCGCCGGGCACCTGCGACGCCCACTTCTCCAGCATCTCCAACCGGGGCATCCGGTAGAAGGTGTTGTTGATCTCGACGCTGGTCAGCCGGCGGGAGTAGTACTCCAGCATCCGGTTGGCCGGGAGCTTGTCGGGGTAGAAGCTCCCCTTCCACTCCCTGTAGGAGAAGCCGCTGGTGCCGGTCCGGAGTCTCATTGCGCCCGTCCCTGCCGCCTGCCCCGCCACCACCGCGGGACGGTCGTCGCGTGCACGTCGTAGCGGTGCCGCAGGTCGATGATGTCACGGGGAGAGCCCAGGATCGTCAGCCGGTCGCCCTGCTCGACCAGCGTGTCCTCGTGCGGGACCACGAGCTGTCCCCGGCGCCTGATCATCGCCGCCAGGGTGCTCTCGGGGAGCGCCATCTCCTCGATGGTCATCCCCGCCAGCACGCTGCTCGCTCCCTCGGGCAGGACCTCGACGACGAGCATGTGTTCGTCGCGGAGCATGACCTCGCGCAGCTCCAGGTCGTCCTCGGCCTCGAGCCACTCCGTCAGGAAGCTGCCGTCGTCCACGCGGCCCGCGATCTGGGCGAGGATGCGCAGATGCCGCCCGTGATCGGACGCGGGGCTCGCGAGAAAGAAGGCCGCCTGGATGAGTTCGTCCTCCG
Organism: Gemmatimonadota bacterium; assembly: GCA_028874985.1. Taxonomy (GTDB): domain Bacteria; phylum Gemmatimonadota; class Gemmatimonadetes; order Longimicrobiales; family Gaopeijiaceae; genus Bin94. The sequence continues at coordinate 54,918 of JAPPGI010000186.1, forward strand.
CCGGCGCGACATCGGGCTCGCCGACGTCGATCGCGATCCCGCCGCGAACGCGGGCGAGCACCATGCGCGGGCCGGGGATCGAATCCAGGTGCAGGTGAGGCAGCACGACTCCCTCCGACATCGGCGTGAGGCCCGTGCCGGTCCCCTCCAGGAGTCCCTCGGCGAGGCGGTCGGCGGGCACGCCCAGCTGCTGCGAAAGCGCCTGCGACGCCCGGTCCAGCAGTTCCGAGAAGGGAACGGCTCCCTCGTAGTCCAGCACGTCCGAAGCTGCGATCAGCCGCTCGAACGGATCCGCGTCGCGGACCCCCTTCTCCTTCAGGATCTGGCGCAGTTCGCGTTCCAGCCCCTGGTTGCGCTGCTGGCCCAGCCGCTCGAAGACGTGATAGATCGCTCCCTCCCGGCGAACGTGTTCCCGGCCGTACACGCCGTACCAGACAAGGCCGAAGGCGATGAACGCGATGCTGAGGAGGGTGGCCATCCATCCCATCTCGACGATGAGCGGGAAGGGGATGACGATGCCGACGATCTGGACCCAGGGATAGAACGGAGCGCGGAAGCCCGGGTCGTAGGGTGCGAGGCCGCTCTCGCGCATGACGATCACGGCCAGGCAGGCGAGGCCGAACATGATGAGCTGGAAGGCGCCGGCGAGCTTGGCGATGCTGGACGGATCGAAGAGCGCCAGCCACAGGAGGATCAGGCCCACGGTCGCGAGGACGGCGACCCAGGGGGTGCCCCAGCGGCTGATCCGGTGCAGCGCGCCCGGCAGCACATGGTCGCGGCTCATGGCCAGGGGGTAGCGGCTTGCCGACAGGACGCCGGCGTTTCCCACCGATATGAAGGCTAGGATCGCCGCCACCGTCATGGCGGCCTCTCCGGTGCTCCCGGCGACCGCCCTGGCCATGGACGCCGCCGGAGCGAGGTTGCCGCCGTCCGCGGCGAGCGCCTGCACGCCCACCGCCCCCACCATCGCCCAGGTGCCGAGCACGTAGACGAGCAGCACCGTGACGAAGGCCAGCAGCATGCCCAGCGCCAGATTGCGGTCGGGGTTCTTCACCTCCTCCGAGACCGAGGCCACGTGGGTGAGCCCCATGTACGACACGATGACCAGCCCCACGGTGGCGAGGAAGGGCGAGGCGCCCACGTCGAAGGCCGCGTCGAAGGCCCGGGGATCCAGGGCGGTGAACCCCGCACCGATCAGCCAGCCCAGCAGGGCCAGGAGGACCACGGTCAGGATCGTCTGCAGGGCGCTGGTCTTCTTGGCGCCGAAGAGGTTCACCGCACCGAAGCCCAGCGCGAAGGCCAAGGAGATCGGCCCCGCGGGCGCCTCGGGGAAGTAGACCCGCAGGTAGGCGCCGAGGCCCACCAGGGCGAAGGCCGACTTGAGGGTCAGCGTGGTCCAGGTGCCGAAACCCCCGATCGACCCCACCCGCTGGCCCATGCTGCGGTCCAGGAAGTAGTAGATGCCGCCGGCGCGGGGCATGGCGGTCGCCAGTTCGGCCATGCTGAGGATTCCGGGCAGGAGAAGGAGCCCTGCCAGCAGGTAGGCGAAGGGGATCGCGCTCCCCGCCTGGGCGGCGGCGAGTCCGGGGAGGAGGAAGAAGCCCGAACTGAGCGTCGCGCCGGTCGCGATGGCGTATACGTCGAAGAGCCCGAGCTCCCGTTTGAGTTTCGCGATGGTGCCCTCGCGCGGTGAATGGACTTCCGGTGCGTGCCCCGTACCATAGCAGGTCTCTTGCTCGCGGGGCAGATACTCCTACCATACCCCCCATGGATCCTCGCCCCGCGTTGCCCGCGGCCCTGGCGGCCTCGCTCGCCGCCGCCTGCGCCGGCTCTCTCGAGCTCACCCCCTCCGACGCGGCCACCGTTCTCTCCGGACACCACCTCGACCACCCCAACCCCGCCCTCCCCGGCCCCCACCGGGTCCTCACCCTCTACTACGGCAGCGGCACGGACAGGAACCGCGCCGAATACCGCGACTCGGTGGCCGTCGTGACCGAACCCGTGGACGCCTCGAAGCTGGTGAGCCTGGGCGGCTCGGCGAAGTCCCGGAACAGGTACTGGGGGTTCCCGCCCGACAGCTTCCCAGTCAACGCGCGGGTCTGGTACCCCGACGACCCGGGCCCCCACCCACTCGTGCTGGTCGTGCACGGCAACCACGACATGCGCGACTTCTCGGATCCCGGGTACGACTGGCTGGGCGAGCTGCTCGCCAGCCGCGGATACATCCTCGCCTCGGTGGACATGAACTTCATCAACGGCGGCATCCGCGGCGAGAACGACGGGCGCGGCTGGCTCCTCCTGAAGCACCTGCAGGCGTGGCGGCGCTTCAACGAGGACCCGGACGGGCCCTTCCGCGGCCGGGTCGACATGGGCAACATCGGGCTCATCGGGCACTCGCGCGGAGGGGAGGCGGTGGCGCTGGCGGCCGCCTTCAACCGCCTGGCGCGCTACCCGGACGACGCCGCGCTCGAGTTCGACTTCGGGTTCGCCGTCAAGGCCGTGATCGCGATTGCGCCGGTGGACGGTCAGTATCTCCCGGCCGGCCGGCGCACGCCGGTCCGTGACGTCAACTACCTGGTCTTCCACGGCTCCCACGACGGAGACGTGACCAGCTTTCACGGGCTCCGCCAGTTCAACCGCGTCTCCTTCACCGGCGGGAGGGCGGGCGCGGCCCCGCCCGCCGCTGCCGGCGGATCCGCCGGGAGCGCCGTGGAATCCCCCGGCCTCTTCAAGTCCGCCGTCTACGTCTACCGCGCCAACCACGGGCAGTGGAACACCGTCTGGGGCGCGCACGACAACGGCCCCCGCAGCGGCCGCATCCTGAAACTGGACGGCCTCCTGCCGCCCGAGGACCAGCGCGAGTTCGGCCGCGTCTTCATCTCGTCCTTCCTCGACGTCACCCTCAAGGGCGACGACCGCTACCGCCCCCTCTTCCGCGACCACCGCGTCGCGGGCGGCTGGCTGCCGGGTACGATGTACATCACGCGCTTCAGGGACTCGTCCTTCCGCCCCCTGGCCGACTTCGAGGAGGACATCGACGTGACCACCGGGTCCGCGGCGGGCGTGACCCTTCACGGCGCCGGCTTCAGCACCTGGCGCGAGGGCCGCCTCGACCTGCGTTCGGCCAACCGCGCGAACACCTCGTCATCGCAGCTCAACCAGGCGCTGTGGCTGGGTTGGAACAACAGCTACCGCGACTCCGACGAGCCGGCGCCGCCCGCGGTCTTCACCTTCACGCTGCCCGGGGAGTTGGCCGCCCGGTGGGCCGTGGGTCCCCGGTCCACGCTGGAGATGCACGTGGGCGGCCTCGACGAGGAGCCGGGGCCGCGCGAGAACCCGGAGGAGGAGGGGGAGGGGAATCAGGGCGACGCTGCCGGAACGGCCGACGAAGCGGACGAGGACCGCCACGGGAGGGGCCGCGGGGACGAAGAGAAGCCGCCGCTCGAGCTGACCGTCGCGGCCGTCGACGCGGACGGCGACACCGCCCGGGTGAGCCTGACCGACTACGGACCGTTGCGCAGGCCGCTCACGATTCGCGTGCTCCGCCGCCGCGACCTGGAGGACGACCGCTTCGCCGACCCGTGGGAGCTCGTACTGCAACACTTCTCGATCCCGCTGCCGGACTTCGCCGCGGACAATCCCGCGTTCGAGCCGGGGTTGTTGCGAGAGGTTGCGCTGGTGTTCGACCGCACCGCGGCCGGAACGGTCGTGGTGGACGATGTGGGCCTTGCGCGGCCGCACCCCGGGTTCACGGCGGCGAGGGTGCCGCGGGGGTAGCCGCCGGTTCGGCAACCTGCGAGCCGCGGCGGTGTCTTTGCCCGTAACGGCCCGGTAGCGCTCCCGTCTACCGGATCGAGACCCCGATCCGGTGCGGCCCCGAGATGGGGTCGTGGTCGCTGAATGCGTAGTCGAGGCGGATCCGGTCCCCTTCGAACCCGGCCCCGAAGGTAATCGGCACGCCGTCCCCCTCCACCACCCGCGCCCCCCCGATCCGCGCGACGAAGACCCGGCGCTGAACCGGCCAGTACGCGATCTCCACCCCGCCGCCCGGCACGATCTCGCCCCCGCCTTCGCGCGTGACGTGCACTGCGCCCCCGATGTCGAGCGGGCCGACCGGCCTCCTCCCCACGCCCGCCCCTAAGGCGACCTGCCACGGCAACGGGACCCGGCGGCCCGACATCCGCATGTCACGGCCGAGGTTCCGCACGGTGAGCGCCGCCGACACCGGCCCGATATCCCGAGCCACGCCCACGTCGACCGCCACGGTGCGGGCCCGCGAGCCTTCGGACCTCTGCCCGACCACCTTGGCGGCCGCGCCCACCCCGAACCCGAAGACTTCGCGCGCGTACCCCACCGTGCCCACGAACTCGGTCGCGGCCGCCCACGCCCCCTCCCCGTCATCGTCGCGGTCATGGTCGTCGTCGCGGTCGTCCTCGTCTTCCCGCTCTCCGGGCGCGCGTCCGTGCTCCGGCGCGGTGGCGGGCACGAACCCGGCGTCGTGGTCGAAGGCCACGAGGCCGATTCCCACCGTGCCGCCGAGCCAGGAACCGCCAGCGCCGAGCGCGATCTGCAAGGCCTGAGCGCGACCGCCGTCGCCGTCGCCGTGCTGGCGGTCACCGTCGCCGTCGTGCCCGCCATCGTCGTCGTCACCCTCCCGTCCGCCGTGTTCGCGTTCGCGGTCCCGCGAGTCGTGGTCCCGTTCGTGATCGCCGTAGAGGCCGGCGGTGCCCCCGATCGCGATGTCGAATCCCCGGCCCGGGATCAGGGCCGGGTGGTGGAAGATCGCGTGGCTGCCGCCTCCGGGGGTCCAGAAGGCGCCGCCGAGGGCGAGGGCGCGGGTGCTCGTGACCAGCTCGAGGACGGGGGGGCCGGGTGGTGCGGGACGCCGCGGTTCGTGCTCCTGTGCCTGCAGGAAGGGGGTGGGGGTTGCGGGCGCGGCCAGCGCCAGAGTCAGTACAAGTAGCGCGGGTGACGACGGTAGGTTGCGGGTGTTCCGCGACACCACGTGGCCGGGCTGCTGACCTTCTACAACTCGGTCAGGACCACCACCCTCGCTACCCCGGCCGCAATCAGGGCCTTCTGCACGTCGTCCACCGCCTTGTAGGTGACTTCGGGCTGCATTTCGATGGTCACCACGCGCGCGGCCTCTATGTCCTCGAGAGCTTCGGACAGTTCGGCCACGGTCACCTCTTCGTCGTCCAGCACGATGGTGCCGTCGTCGAGCAGGGAGATCGCGACGGGGTCGTGGTCTTCATCGGAGGCGCCGCCGCCGGGCGTGGCGTCGCAGGCGGCCACGGCGGCGAGGAGGGCGAGAGCGAGAATCGGTTTCATGATCGGCTCCTCGGCAGGAGAGTGGGCGTGTCCGGGTCCATAATGGTCGGGCTGTTTGGGCCGGTCAACACTGATACCCCGCGGGTGGGAACAGGTTGCGGCGGGGAGCACGGTGACCCCCTATCGGTGCTCCATCTCCCCCGCTTCCCCCACCACACTCCTGCGGCAGCCTGCGCACCGCACGACCACGCGGTCCCGCACGTAGGAAACGTCGCTTCTCGGCCCGGTGCGAATGACCGCGCAGGAGCTGCCGCAACGCGGGCAGACGGGACCGGGCGCGCCGCCGGCCACCTGCCTCAACAGTTCGATCCGTTCGCGGGGCGTGTAGGCACCGGTCCCGGGGGCGCGTCCGGACTTCGGAGCGGGCGTGGGATCGTTCATCGGTCTACATTGGTCAACGGCCAAGTCGCACCGGGTGTCCTTGCGGGTTGGCAGGCCGGGCCCGGGGGTCTTCTCCCCGGCCCGCACGAACGGCGCCGGACCGCGGGAAGCCGTGGTGGTCGCGGGCCAGCCGAAAGCGAGGCTTACCGAAGGATGATGATAACGGTGGCGGCAGCGGCCGCCGCACTTGCGGGTGCGGGACAGCAGGCCGCCGAACGGCCCGAGAAGGCGCCGCCGGGAGGAGCGGACGGCCCGCCGACCACTGCCGTCTACGACGGGAGCGCCGGTCAGCTCGACGTGCCCGCCCTGAGAGTGGCCGGGGCCGCCATCGACATCGACGGCGAGATCGACGAGGCCGTGTGGGCGGATGCGCCGGTGCTCACCGGTTTCACCCAGTTCGACCCGGTCGAGGGCGTGCCCGCCACGCAGCGCACCGAGGCGCGGGTGCTTCTCACCGACGACGCGATCTACTTTGCGGTGACCGCCTGGGACGACGTTCAGGACGGCATCCGCGCGACCCTCGGCGACCGGGACTCCTTCGGCTTCTCCGACGACTTCGTTCGGTTCGTCCTCGACACCTTCGACGACTCCCGGCGGGGCTACGTGATCATGGTCAATCCGCTGGGGGTCCAGCAGGACGGACTCTGGGTGGTGGGAGGGGGCCAGCGCCGCCGGTGGGGGCCGCCGATCGACTGGAACCCGGATTTCGTGTGGGACTCCGGCGGCCGCATCTTCGACGGAGGGTACTCGGTCGAGGTCAGGGTGCCGCTCAAGAGCATCCGGTTCCCCAGCGTGCCGGTGCAGGACTGGGGGCTGCAGATCGAGCGCCGGATCGCCCGCAACGGCTACCGCGAGTCCTGGGCGCCGGTGACGGCCGACGTGGCCAACCAGATGGAGCAGTTCGGCACCCTGACGGGCCTGCGGGATCTCAGCCCCGGGCTGTTTCTCGAGATCAACCCGGTCCAGACCTTCAGCAGGCAGGGCGCGTACGACTCGGACGCCGGGGCGTTCCGGCGCGAAGGAATCGACGGAGACTTCGGGTTCAACGTCACCTACGGGATCACCTCCAACCTCACGCTGGACGGCACCTACAACCCCGACTTCTCGCAGGTGGAGGCCGACGCGGGCCAGATCGCCGTCAACGAACGCTTCGCCCTCTTCCTGCGCGAGAAACGCCCGTTTTTTCTGGAAGGCACCGAGATCTTCCAGCTCCCCCGGCAGCTCGTCTACACTCGCTCGATCGTCAACCCGGTGGTGGGGGCCAAGCTGCAGGGCAAGATCGGCTCCTTCAACGCCGGCTACCTCGGCGCCCTGGACGAGGTCGGCGATTCCGACGACCCCGACGGGAAGGAGAACGCGGTCGTCAACCTCCTCCGCCTCCGGCGCGACCTGGGGAGCACGTCCAACATCGGCATGGTCTACACGGACCGGGCCTCCGGACAGGACCGTTTCAACCGGGTGCTGGGCGTCGACGGCCGCTTCCAGCTGAAACAGCGCTACACGGTCACGCTGCTGGCCGCCGGCAGCCGCACCTCGCAGGGGGACCCCGGAGCCGTCAGCGGCGGACTCCTCGGCGCCCAGGTCGAGCGTTCCGGGCGCAACTTCCGGTTCGAGCTCGGCGGCTCGGACATCAGCAACGACTTCGTGGCCGGGAGCGGCTTCATTCGCCGCACCGGGGTGGCGCAGGTGGGGGCGGACGCGAGCTACAACTTCCGCGGCCGGCCCGGCGACCTGATCGAGAGCTGGGGACCCCGCCTCGAGGCGGAGGGGCTGTGGACGCACGACGACTTCCGGGCCCGGCGGCGGCCGCAGGAGTCGGGCTTCGAGCTGGGCGGCAGCGTCTCCCTGCGCGGCAACATCACCGTCTTCGGCAACTACTCGCGCTCGTATTACCGCTTCGGCGCCGACGCCTACGACGGCCTGTTCTTCACGGACGCCGATGGACTGCGCCACGTCTTCCGTCCCGGCCGGTCGCTCTTCCAGGGCCTCGGTTCGGGAACGATCTTCTTCTGGGTCAACACCTTCGACCGCGTGCGCGGGAACGTCCGGCTGACCAGGTCGGAGTCGCCCCTCTTCGACTTCATCACCGACACACCCGTCGACATCGCCGATTCCTGGTCGGGGAACGCCAGCCTGAACCTCTTCCCCACCACCAGTCTCAGCGCGGAGCTGGGGGTCCGGCACACCAGCCTCTTCAGGAAGCGCGACGGGTCTCTCTATTCGCGGGCCACGATCCCGCGCGCGCGGGCCCAGTACCAGTTCAACCGGGCGCTCTACATCCGGACGATCCTGGAGTACGGCAGCCAGTCGCGGGGCGCCTTGCTGACCCCGGAGGACGGCCGCCAGGTTTCGTACTGCTCCGCCGGATCGTGCGTCGAGCTGGAGGGTACCGAGTCGAACGACTTCTCGGTAGAGGCGCTGCTGGGCTACGAGCCGACGCCGGGTACGGTCTTCTTCCTGGGCTACACCCGGCGGATGGAGGACACGGAGGCCTTCCGCTTCCGCGAGGTGCGCCCCGAGGCCGAAGGGGTGTTCGTGAAACTATCCTACCGGTTCCGGGGGTAGGGCGGAGAACCAACCCCGAAACAAGAGAATGGAGATGATGAGATGACGATAAGAACCGTCGGCGCGGTCGCGGCCACCGGTCTCGTGAGCGTCGTGCTGCTCAAGCTGCTCGCGGCCGTCGCGGCACCGCTGCTCGGGATGTTCGTGAGCTTCCTGGCGCTGGCCTTCAAGGTGGGGCTGGCCCTGGGGGTCTGCTACTTCCTGTACCGGATGTTCAGGCGCCGCCAGGACGAGATGGCGGCGTAGCGGTCTTCAGGTGGCCGTCGGGTTGCGGCCCGGCGGCCTTCCCCTTCCACCCGGCCGCCCGGCCTTGCGTCCGCCCGTCGGCCGCGGCTTGCCGCCCGGCCCCCTCCCTCCCGGTCGCCGGTCCTTCGCGCGGTCGTAGTCAACGCGCAGGCTGCGGCCCCCGAGGGTGACCCCGTTCAGGGCGGAGATGATTGTCCTGGCGTCGCCCTCCCGCACTTCGACGAGGGAATGGCTGTCCCGTACGTCGATCCGCCCGACCCTGCTCCCGGACACGCCCGACTGGTTGGTCAGGGCGCCGAGCAGGTCGCCCGGGCCGATATCGTCCCGCTTTCCCGCGGACACGAACAGGCGCACCCAGCTCTCGGGCGCCGCGCCTGCGGCCGCGCCCACCGTCGGCCTGGCCTCTTTCGCGCGCCCGCGGTCGAGGAGCAGCAGGGCCGCCGCCGCCACCTCGGCCGCCGTGAAGCGGTCCAGCAGCGACTCCACCAGGAGGTAGTAGGGGGTGATTTCGGGGGCGCGGGCCGCGTCGTACAGGCTGTCGGCCAGCTCGTCGAGGGTGGCCGAGACGCGGGGGAGGCGGGTGGGGCGGACCCGCTTGAGGCGGAAGCCGGCGTCCGCCGCGACCTCCTTCAGATGACCCAGTTCACGGACGGCCGCGAGGACCCAGGCGGGTCCGCCCTCGCCGTGCCGGGTGCGGGCCGGGACCGCTCCCGGTGGCACGGCGAAGGACAGGGTCGCCACGGTCGCGGGCTCCGCCACGGTCTCCAGGGACTCGCGTGCGGCTGCGTCCTCGCCCGGGGAGAGCCACACGGGCACGGACTCGTCTCCGGGCGGGCCGGAGCGATAGCCGTGGATCGCGAGGAAGTCCCCCAGATCAGCGGCCTGGTCCGCCGACGCGGTGAAGACCAGGAGGTGGCGCACCGGCTCTGCCAGCAGGGCGGCCGCCAGCGCCAGCACCGCTTCCGACCGGTCGCCCTCCGCCACGACCAGGTTCAGTTCGGCGGATCGCCCGTCGGTCGCTGCACCGCTCGAAGGCCCGGTTCCTCTCTTCTTGCCGGCGGTCGGTTTGCGCGCGGCGGGCCCTCCCGGCCGGTCGCGCCGTCCCGGCGGAACGGTCACGGCGCGGCGCGTGAAGCGTTCTGCCAGCGAGCGGAGCGCGGGACCGAAGGGGTGGCCGCAGAAGATCCGCTGGCACGCGCGGGGCAGTCCCGTCAAAAAGACCTCCATCTGGTCGGCCGGGACCGCCGCCACCACACCGTCGCCGTCGTGCACGACGACCGCCTCCACGCGCCGAACATCGACGGATCGGTCGTAGAGGGCCCGGATCCGGTCGGCCGGCACGAAGAGGAAGTCGGCGCGCTCCGGGAGCACCCAGTGTTCGGCCAGCGCCGCCGCCCGCGCCCCCGAGGCCTCGCACAGCGCGGCCAACGACCGCGCCAGTTCGGTGGCCTGGCGGTGCCCCGGGCAGACCACCAGGCAGACGGGCGAGCCCTGGCCGCCGTGCAGCCGGTCCAGCAGCGGCGCGCCGTAGCCCACCAGGGTGCCGCCGCCCGGCCCGGCGCGTCCCATCAGGTCGTTGCCGCGCGCGATGACGGGGATCGCCGTGGCCTGGAAGGGCGTGGGGGTCTCGATCCCCTCGGCCGCGAGCGCCGCGACGGTCTCGGGGCCCAGGGGAAGCTCGTCGAATGAGGTCATCGGGGCGTGAGGTGGGGCGGTGGGGCGGGGGTTGCGGCTGCTAGCCCGGGTCGCCCGAGCCCGGTCCGCCGGCGTCCCCGTACTCGTAGGGGAGGTGGTTCAGGAAGCGTTGGATCTCGTAGTCCATGCGCGAGGTGCGGAGCCGGTCGGTGCGGGCCGTCACGTCGGTGAAGGGGCCGTGACGGTGGGCGGTAAGGATCACGGTGCCCTCCCTGCCGGTGTAGGTGGCCCCGTGCGAGGATTCCCTGGACCTGCTCAGGCCGATGTGGACCGGCAGGTGTTTCTCGGCACGGGCCAGGACTTCCGCCGGACCGAGCGCCGTCTTTCTTTCGTATCCCGCCATGGCTGGCTCCCCTACTCCCCTGTCGTTGTCGTGAGCGCGTTTCCGATCCATCGCCTCCACTCGTCGAGCGCCTCCGGGGCGGCAAGTCCCTGCAGGCGCAGGTCGCCGGCGACCAGGGCCGGAACCTCGGCCACCTCGAGCCCGCGGGCCGAGTCCCGATGCTCCAGGACGATCCCGGAGTAGCGGTCCAGATCGAGCGCGATCCTGGCCTCGGTGCGGTCCAGCCCGGCGCGGTACGCGATGTCAACCAGCAAATCTATGCGCCCGATGTCGATCCGGTCGACGAAGTGGGCGTGGAAGATCGCGCGCCGGACTTCGTGGTAACAATCGCTCTCGCGGGCCAACTCGGCCAGTTCGTGGGCCTTGCGGCTCCACGGGACCATGTGCGGGATCTCCATGGGAATGCCCAGTTCACCGGCGTGGACCGCCGCCCGGGTCCGGCGGGCCTGCCAGACGGGATCGCGCGGGTCGATCATGGAGCGCGGTGGCGGGCGGAGTTCGAACCCGCGCCACTCGACGGCCCCGGCGGCCCCGGCCGCGTCGATCAGATGGGCCGCGACGAGGGAGCCGGGATCGACGAAATCGAAGAAGAAAACCGGCTCCGCCACAAACGGGGGGAAGGCCATGCGACTCCAGCGGGACGAGGATGCGGATTCGCACTCAGCCTAACGCACCGGGTGCCACCGCGCACGCGGCTTGTTGGAGCCGGAATCCTCCTGTTCGAGCCGGCGGGGTCGCGGACGAGGCCCGCCCGGCATTCGAGCTCGGGGGGTTGCCAGCCGCACTCCCGCGGACCGATTGTCCGACTCGGCCCCTCCGCATTCCAATGGGCTCCGGCTCCAATCCGCCGGCCGGACCAGGCCGCCCCTGGGCAAACCCCGTCAGGACCTACCCGTGACCTACTCCGAGAACATCGCAAGACTGCAGCCCTCGGCCACGATAGCGGTGAGCACGCTGGCCAAGAAGCTGGCCGCCGAAGGCCGCGACATCGTCAACCTGAGCGCGGGCGAGCCCGACTTCCGCACCCCGGCCGGCATCGCGGAGGCGGGCGTCACGGGCATCCGCCGGGGGCGCACCCGCTACACCCCCTCCGCGGGCCTTCCCGAACTCCGGGCCGCGGCCGCCGCCTACATGACCCGTGGGACTTCCTACCCGGCCGAAGCGGCCCGCGTGGTGGTATCCGCGGGGGCGAAACAGTCGCTCTTCAACGCCTGCTTCTGCCTTTTTGGGCCCGGCGACGAGGTGCTCATCGGGTCGCCGTACTGGACCTCCTACCCCGAGATGGTGACCCTGGCCCGTGCCGAGCCCGTGCCGGTGGCGGGGAGCGAGAGCCGCGGCTTCAACCTCACGCCGGACGACCTGGAGGCGGTGGCGACCCCCCGAACCCGGGGGTTGATCCTGTCGACGCCTTCGAATCCGACCGGCGCCGTGTATTCCAAGGCGGAACTGGGCGCAATAGCGGGGTGGGCCGGGTCGCGCGGCGTAACCCTGATCAGCGACGAGATCTACCAGGAGATCTACTACGGCGAGGGAGACCGCGCCCCCGGCGCCCTCGACCTGGATCCGGACTCGGTGGGCGACCTGGTCGTCGCGAACGGGATGTCGAAGGCCTTCGCGATGACCGGCTGGCGGGTCGGCTTCTCCTACACGACGCGCGAACTGGCCGCGAAGATGTCGGCGCTGCAGAGCCACGTGTCGCTGAACGCGGCGACTCCCTCGCAGGTGGCGGCTCTCGAGGGCCTCACCCGGGGCGAGGAGGGCGCGGCCGATCTGGCCCGCATGCAGGCCGCGTTCCGCCGCCGCCGCGACCTGGTCACCCGCCTCTTCGACGAGCTGCTCCCGGACTGCTTCTACGTCCGCCCCGAGGGCGCCTTCTACCTGTACTTCCGCGTCGACCACCTCTTCGACGGCGAAGTGACCTGCGCCGGCGACCTCTGCACGCGCATCCTGGAGGAGGCCGGTGTGGCGATCGTGCCGGGCGAGGCGTTCGGCGACCCGCGCTTCGCCCGCATGAGCACCGCCTCGTCGGACGAGGACATCGAGGAGGGCGTGCGGCGCATGGCCGGCGTGCTCGGTGGATGAGTCCACCCCTGTCCCGATCGTCCACGGAGCCGTGCGAAGCATGGGGAAGGTGCCGAATGGTGAAGGGAGGGGGGGAGGAGGGGATACGGGCGCGGTGGAGGCGGTCGTGAGCGGCGCGCCCGCGCCCTCGACCCTCGACCACGAAGGACTGGACCGGTACGTACGCCGCCTCTTCGCTCCCGAGGACGACTGCCTGCGCGCGATACGCGCCCGGGCCGACGAGGCGGCCCTACCGGCGATCCAGCTCCCCCCCGCCACAGCACGCGCAGTGCAGATCCTGGTGCGTGCGATCGGGGCGCGCCGCGTTCTCGAGATCGGCACCCTGGCCGGGTACTCGGCGGTGTGGATCGCGCGGGCGCTGCCCGCGGACGGCAGGCTGCTGACGCTCGAGATCGACCCGGACCGCGCCGCGGTGGCCCGCCGATCCGTGGAGGACGCCGGGGTGGGAGCGCGGGTCGAGATGCGGGTGGGCGACGCGCTCGAACTGATGGCCGCGATGGACCCGCAACCCCCCTTCGACGCGATCTTCCTCGACGCCGACAAGGAGCGGTACTGCGAATACCTCGAGCAGGCGGCGCGGCTGGTTCGCCCGGGTGGCCTGCTGCTGGCGGACAACGCCTTCTGGCGCGGGGGCGTGCTGGATCCGGCGGAGTCCGACGAGCTGGCCGCGCACATCCACCGCTTCAACGAGCGGGTGGCCGCCGACCCGCGCTTTGAGGCCACCATCCTGCCGGTGGGCGACGGGTTGATGGTCGCGGTGCGGAGGTAGCTTCGATGGATCGCAATCGCAGTCTTTTCCAACCCGGATATGAGCATGAACGGGGCAGTGAGAGGTGGCGGAGGCGCGGGAGGTCGTCCCGGATCGCCGCACGGAGGTGCGCCCCGTTTCCGTGGCATGTTTGGAGGATTACGCGGCCCACATCGTCACGCGGCCCACATCGGCTCGCGAGATCCGGGGGGGGCGTTACCTTGGATTGAAGGTGTGACGGGGCGAGGACCCCGGAGGCAACAGGTACACTCCAGCGGTTGCGGACATCGAGTCCGCCCCGGTCCTGGGAGGCGGATAGGCCGGTCGTGTTTTCCCGACGCATCCTCCTCCTGACTCTGTCTTTTTCGACCGCCTGTGGCGACCAACCGCCAGAGCCGGTCCGCACGCCGCCCACTTCGGTGAGCTACCAGGGGTTCCGCATCCAAGTTCATGTGCTCCTTGCGGACGGGAGCTTCCTGGGGGTGCCGGAGATGTCGCTCAGCATTCGATTCGGGCTTTGGGGGAACGATCCCATCCACACCACAACGGTGCTCCGGGTCCGCCAGTCCGAGCAGGGTTGGCTACAGGAAGAGGTGCTGACGTACAACAGCCGCAACGCCACCCTTCGGATTCCCGTCAACGACGGCAGCTACTTTGCGAGGCAACCCTACTCCGATGCGGACTGGCGCCGGTTTGACCGCGAGACAGGCGCCGTGCTGCTGGGCGTGCGTACGGGAGAGGAGCTCCGTCCAGGCGAGGCGGACATGATTGAAGTGAGCGCATCGGGTGACACGGTCTGGCGGCGTCGCGTGGCGTTGGCGCCCGTCAGGCTTACGCGGACTCTGTTGGAGCCGACGCTCGACAGCCTGGAGTCTGTTGTAAATCGAACAGGAGGCAGCCGGACCCGGCTCCGCCCGTGACCTGGCCGAGGAAGTACTTGGGGATTATACCCCTGACTTGACGGGATTTGCGAACTGTGACTGATGATCGCATATTGAATGGAGAACGCCGGATCGGGATATGCGGTCCCTCACCGGCGCCTACCACGAACGAGGAAGCGTTCATGGCCTCCGAATCCAAGCTGGTCACCCGGACCGTCACCCGCAAGGCGTACCTGTCGAAGGCGGGCCACCGGAACCTGTCGGAACTTTTCGGGCAACTCACTTGGCTGTGGAACATCGCGCTCCACCGGAGGAAGCAGGCATGGATCGAGCGTGAGGAGTCGGTCAGCTACTACGACCAGTGCAAGATGCTGACGAAGGCACGGCGCGACCCGGTGTGGAGCCGGTTCCCGGTCATGGCCCAGCGGAGCGTCCTCCAACGCCTCGACCGCGCCTACGGGCGGTTCTTCGACCGGGTGAAGGCCGGTGGCGAGAAACCCGGGCACCCGCGCTTCAAACCGGGCGACCGGGGGATCCGCAGTTTCGAGGTGACCACGCCTGTCAGGACCAACGGCAGGTGGTCGTGGGTGGTGGTGAAGGGCGTGGGCCGGATACGGTTCCGGGGCGGGCCGCCGGAGGGCGGGGTGAAGCTGATCCGGGTCTGCCACACCGCGCGCAGGGTGAAGGTCCAGCTGGTGGTCGAGCGACAGATCGAAGTCTCCCCCGACCGGCGCCCCACGGTGGGCCTCGACATGGGCATCAGGGCGCGGGTGGCCCTGTCCACGGGCGAGTCGGTGCCCGGCGTCAAACTGGACCGGCGCGAACTCAAGCGGCGGCAGAGGCGGTTGAGCAGGGCGCGGCGGGGCAGCCGCAACCGGGGGAAGCGGAAGGCCGAGCTTGCGCGCGAATGGCAGCGCGTCCGGGACCGGGAGCACGGCGCGCTCCATGAAATCACCGCGGCCATCGTCCGCGACCACTCGGCCAATCTGGCGGTCGAGGACTTGCGGATACCGAACATGGTGCGGAACCGGCGTCTGGCCCGCGCCATCCACGAACAGCAATGGGGCGCCATCGTCCGAATGCTGGGCTACAAGGCTGAAAGCGCCGGTGGCTCGGTCACGACGGTCGCCCCCCACCATACGTCGCGTGAATGCAGCGGGTGCGGACGGCACCGGGACATGCCGCTCGGCATCCGAGTCTACCGCTGCACCGCCTGCGGACTGGTCATGGACCGGGACGTGAACGCGGCAAGGAACGTGCTCCAGAGGGCCTTTGGCCTGAATCCGGGCGGGGATCCCCCGGAACGCGCGGAGCACCACCGGAGAGCGGGCGCAGTCCTGCCCGCAAGTGCGTAGAACCATGCGTCAAGATAGGCGTATAATCCCCAATACCTGCCCGCGTTCCGGTCGTTCATGCTGTCGGCGTCCTCCGGGCAGGTGTGGCCCCAGAGCCAGGAACGCGTGGACACACTGGCCGTCTGGTATACTATCGAGCGCGGCGACACGCTGACGCCCCCCCGGCGCGTGTTGCTGCCCGAGCCGCTCAAAGTGCACGACGCGAACGCCACCCACGTCTGGGGCGTGTGGGAGGACGAGTTGGGCGTCAACTATGTCGTGGGGCGTAGGCTGGTGCCGCCGTCGTAGGGCCGCCAACGACTTGCTGCGGTGCGGTTCCCCAGCAGGAGGATGAGGTGCGCGGGAGGCTATTCGCCGGCCGAGGACCGGCGGCGGGCGCGCTGCCGACGGGTACGGCTGTCGGCGTCCGTCGGCGTGGAGGGGTCGAGGACCGGAATGCCTGTCGGCTCGAAGTGGCGGGTGTTGCGGGTGACGACGGTCAGGCCGTGTTCGAGGGCCGTTGCCGCGATGAGGAGGTCGGGGTCTGCGTTCCCGGCTTGCTGGGAGAGCCGGCCCCAGCGCCGCGCCACCGGGAGGTCGACAGGGAGGATGCGGTTGCCGTAGTGGCGCAACACGGCGTCCAGCCAATCTTCCAATCGAGCCGCAAAGGTCGCATCCCGGACCTCGACTGCGGCAAGGCCCCGCTCGATCTCTCCGATGGAGACAACGCTGAGGTAGAGGTCGGTGTCCCGTTGGTCGGCAATCCACCGTGCAACCTCGGGATTCCGTTCGCGTTTCCGCAGAGCGGACAGCACGTTGGTGTCGATGAGGTACATGTGCGAGCGGGCCCTACAGGTCAACGTCCCGGGGCGTTACGTCGAGGCGTTCGAATTCCCCGTCGTCCTGCGGAATCGCCAGCAGCATCTCCGCGAGGGTGGGGGCGTTCGCTTCTTCGAGGTGGCGAAGGCGGTCGTACTCGTCGGCCGCCACGACCACAACGGCGGGCTTCCCATGCCGGGTCACCCGCTGGGGGTATCCGGCGATGGCCTCCCGGACCACGGCGCTGAAACGGTTCTTCGCGTCCTGCAGCTTCCATTCGGTCATGTCGGGCGTCTCTGATGGCATGGCGTTCAATGCGATGAATCGGCATAAACCTGGCTAGAAAATCTGTCTAGCCTAATTTAATAGCCAGAATGGGTTGGTCAAGGCTCACGCGGTGATTTGGCCACCGCGCTCCGCGAAGCCTCCCATGAATTCAGACCCCTTCCGACACCTCCCGGATCCGAAGGACGAGCGCGTGCTCCACATCGAGCGAATCGCGGCCAACGGCAAGGACTTCCCTGTTCCGAAGAGAGTGAAGCTCCGTGGCGCGGCCGAGTTTGAAGGTGCCGAGGGTCCCGTCCTGGCCGAGGAGGGACCACTCGACAACGTCGGCCGAACCGGGCGCGAAGTGCTGGATGAGGGTCTCGGATCCGTCGGTGATCACCACCTCGCAGAAGGGCCGGGGGACTGAGTCGCCCCTGGTGTCCATACCCGACACGCCCTGGAATTCACCCGGGCCCTCCCCCAGCCGGCAGCCGCGTGTCGGCGGCTGTGTAGAGCGTCGCGAAGGGACGCGCCGGTGGCCGCAGCCGGTGGTCGCGGATGTGCGGCCCGTGCGGTGCTGCTGTGCGATCAGGCGGGTCAGCTGGGCGCCCGAGTAGCCGGTGACCTTGGCGAGATGCCTCCTGACCAGGCCCTTCCCGCCCCTCGACAGGCTCGCACCCCAGCTCATCCTCACTTCCCGTCGGAAACCGGCTTCCCGCTCATGCTCATTTCTCATTGGACAACGCAATCGCTTGGCGGAGCGGCGACCGGGAGTTACGTTGGACGGCCCTCCTTGTCAATCGCCCGCCACCAGCAGCGGACCCCAGCACCGAATCGGGTCCTCCAGCCAATTATGGTCCAAGGAACGCCGCAAACCCGGGTGAATCGTAAAGCAGTGGAGAACTGGATCGCCGGTTTCGGACTGGAATCCCAACCGCATCCACAGCACGATGCC
Organism: Gemmatimonadota bacterium; assembly: GCA_028874985.1. Classification (GTDB taxonomy): domain Bacteria; phylum Gemmatimonadota; class Gemmatimonadetes; order Longimicrobiales; family Gaopeijiaceae; genus Bin94. The sequence continues at coordinate 72,565 of JAPPGI010000186.1, forward strand.
GAGTTCGAATGGGGCACGGCCCTGCCGCTCGCGAGGGTGCATGAACTCGATCTCAATCCCCGCCCCGCGCGGCGCCTCACCTCCCACCGGGCCAGCCACTCGAAGAGCGCCGGCGTTCTCAAGTACGTGCTTTACGTCGACGGGCCTTCCGACCCGGTCCTGCTGCGCGCCCTCGCCGAGCGGCTGGAGCATCCCGCGGCCGAGGTGTGGGACGATCAGGCCAACGCCTTCTACCTTCGCGACCTTCGACGGATCCCAGGCGCCGCTCAAGCCGAGCCCGGCACGGGACCGGTTCGCGATCCGCGGTCCGGCAGGAGCAGGTTCGCGCTCACGCCCGCGCAGCACTTCCGCGCTCTTCGCCGCGACGATCCCAACCTGAGAGGCCTCGCGATCCTCGACATGGGGACAAGGCCTCGCCAGGAGGTCGAGCAGGATGGCCTGCTGACCGTCTGGTGGCGCCGGGGGGAGATCGAACGGCACCTCCTCCGGTCCGAGGTTCTTGGCATCTACGCAGCCACCCGGTATTTCAACCGGCCGGTGATCGACCGGATCGAGGACGAGTTGCTGGATGTCACCTACAGCGTTCATCCGGAGGGCGGTCGTTTTCTGGACGATCCCGAGCGCGTCGAACGCAGCCCAAGCGAATTCGTCAGGGAGTTCTTCCGGCGCCTGGCGGACCGGATCGGCGACGAGAGCCTGCTTCCTCAGGGCGGTCTGCACCGCCTGGTCCGGTCGATGGACACGAGGGACATCCCCTCCGAAGTCTCCCGGGTCCTGGACCAACTGGACACCCTGTTCCGGCGCGCCCGGCGCGATCAGAAGTGCCCGGTCACGGGCGGAGCGGCGGCGATCCGACGCGAGAGCGACCGTCATGCCTTCGTCGTGAGGGCGGACTGGGCGGAAGGCCCCTACCGGATCACGGGGCAGGCCCTCGCGCTCATCGGGGAGGCGGGGCCCGACGCGCGGACGAGGGACTGCATCGTCGAAGCTCTCCGGGACCAGTGGGACGCAGGGGTGGACCGGCCGGTGGTCGACAGTGAGCTGGTGGAGTCGTGCTCGCGGGCGCTGGAGTCCGGGTAGGCCGAGCGACATGGTATCGCCTGGCTTCCGGACCACCGAATGAGGGGATGACGAGCCGTCGCCGAAGGCGTTGCGGCCCTCGCACTGCCGCGAGTATCGTTGACCAACGATGAGCTTTCCGCCCGTGCAAACAGACGGTCCCGCGCGCCGCACGCTGCCGCTCGGCGTCCAGTCCTTCCGCAAGCTTCGCGAGGACGGGCGCTACTACGTCGACAAGACGCTCCACATCGAGCGCTTGACGGACAACGGCACCGCCTACTTCCTGTCGCGCCCCCGGCGCTTCGGCAAGAGCCTGCTGATCGACACGCTGGCGGAGCTCTTCCAGGGCAGCGAGGAGCTCTTCCGCGGGCTCGCGATTCACGACCGCTGGAACTGGTCCGTTCGCCGGGCCGTCGTCAGGCTCGACTTCGCCAGCGGGGTCTTCACCACCCCTGAGCGGCTGGAGCAGGAGGTGGTCGCACAGCTCAACGATCAGGTGCGGCACGCCGGGCTTGGCATGGCCGAGGGCTTCGGGCCGGGCGCCGACGGCGCCGCCCCGCCCCTGCTGCGCCGGGTGATCCGGTCCCTGCACGAGACCACCGGCCACCGCGTCGCCGTCCTGGTCGACGAGTACGACAAGCCCATCGTCGACAACCTGGAGTCCCCGGATGTGGCCCGCGCCAACCGCGACCTCCTCTCCGGCCTTTACGGCACCTTCAAGTCCTGCGACGCCCACATCCGCTTCCTGCTGCTGACCGGGGTGACCAAGTTCTCCAAGGTCAACCTCTTCTCCGGGCTCAACAACCTGACGGACATCACCCTCGACCCCCGTTTCGCCACCATCTGCGGGTACACCCAGGAAGAGCTGGACACGGTCTTCGAGCCGGAGCTGGACGCGCCTGAGCTCAGGCCGCTGGACCGCGGCAAGATCAAGGATTGGTACGACGGCTACCGCTGGCTGGGCGAGCCCGTCTACAACCCCTACGACGTGCTTCTCCTCCTGCGCACTCGCAAGTTCCGGGCCCACTGGTTCAACACCGGAACGCCCCGGTTCCTGCTCGACGTCCTGGAGCGGCGCGGCGTCACCAGCTTCGACCTGGAGGGCATCGAGACCGACGAGTCGCTGCTGTCCGCGTTCGACGTGGACCACATCTCGACCGAGGCGCTGCTCTGGCAGACCGGATACCTGACGATCGCGGGCGCGGAGGACGACGAGGAGGGTGAAGAGATCTTCCGGCTGGGGTACCCCAACCTGGAGGTGCGCCGGAGCCTGAACCGCCATCTGTTCGGCCGCATGACCGGCCGGCGCGACGACCCCGGCACCGCATTCTGGCGAGGAATCTTGCGCGCCCTGCGCACCGGCGACGCGACGGGCGTCGAGTCCGAGCTGCGCGCGCTGTTCGCGGGGATCCCGCACGAGTGGCACACGAAGAGCGAGATGGCCCGCTACGAGGGCTACTACGCGAGCGTGTTCTACGCGTATCTGCAAGGCACGGGCCTGGACGTGCGGGCGGAGGAGAGCTCGGCTGCGGGCAGGGCGGACATCGCGGTGGTGCTGGACGGCGCCGCGTGGGTCTTCGAGCTGAAGATCGAGGAGCGCGCGGCGGAGGGCGCGGCGCTGGCGCAGCTGCGGAAGCGCGGCTACGCGGACAGGCACCGACGCGCTGGACGGAAGGTGCACCTGGTGGGCATCCACTTCAGCGAGGCGTCCAGGACGGTGACCGCGTTCGAGGTGGCGGAGGGGTAGGAGGCCATCGGACTAACTTGATCGACCTGTCCCGAAAGATCCGATCCATCGATGTCTCCGCGAGACGACACGACACGCGATCCCGGCCAAGGAGGTGACCGGCATGAGCATGGTTTTCAGTACTGTCAGCGCAATTCAACTGTGTGCCGGATGCGCCGTGGAATTCGAACCCCAGGTTACACTGGGTACCAGGGACGACCCCGCGGGCCCGGGCGTTCTTGCGGAGGTCCTCGACATGGGGGATCAGGGATACCTGGTGAGTTCGGACATCCTCGGCGGCGTGGTGATCGTCTACGATGAGGAGGGACGCTACCAGCGGGAACTGACGCGCGAGGGCGAAGGCCCGGGAGAGTTGATTGCCGCGCCCCACTTCGCCATCGGCACCGGTGGGATCCTCATGTTTGAACCTGGACACGTGGCCCGCTCGATGCAGCCCGGTGCAGGAGCCGCCAATCTGCGCGGCTGGCAGGCTGCCATTCGTGGCACGGATGGCATGATTTGGACGTCTTCGCCGTTTGGGCTGGTCGAACTCTATGACGAAGATCTGGCGCCGCTGGATTCCATCCAGCTGGAACTGCCCGGAATGGAGGGGTGGGAGGCTCCTCGCGACGGGCGGCCCATCGGTTGGCCGGCGCAGGTCAACGACATTCGCCTCGCGCCGGACGGCTCGGGCTTGTGGGTCTTCGCAATGGCACCGGAAGAAAGGCTGGCCGCACTGAGTGTCGAGGAACTCCGCGACGAGATGATGGCCAACGCGGCCAACGCGGGCGCGGTGGAGCAGGTTGCGGACGCCTACGTCTATTGGATTCGACTGGACCCGGATGGATTGACCCTGATGGGAAGGGACAACTTCGACACCCTGGTGCGCCCGCTGGGCGACGGGGATCTCGCCTACGACCTGTTCGAGACGCCTGACGGAAACCGACGGGTTCGGGTGGGACGGCTGAGCCTTACTCGAACTGCTCCAGGTAGTCCGGATTCTTGACGGCGATCTCGCCGTACACCTTCAGGCAGGTATCCGTCCAGCTCCGGATCCAGTCGCAGTAGTGCAGGTTCGCCTTCCCCGTATCGCCATACCGCACATGCGCCTCGTGGTAGCACCCCCCCGCGCATAGCGGCCGCGCCCAGCACGTACTGCAGTCCGTCTTGTTGGCCACATGATGGTGCCCCAGAAACTCGAACTGCCGCTGGCGGTCCAGCCCGCCGTGCACCGACCCGATGCTGTGATCGTCCGAGCCAGCGAACCGATGACAGAGCGCCAGCTCCCCATCCGTCGCCACCCCCATCAGCCCCAGCCCCGCCCCGCACGGGAACGCTTTGCTCACCCCCTTATGGATCTCCTCGATCGTGTCCTTCACATTCGAGAACCCGTGGTGCCGGTCCTCGACCGCGAACTCCGAAAAACCCGGTGACGTTGAGCGTCTGGCGCGTGAGCGTCACGCGGGCCCCGATCGGTCTTGTGCGATGCCGCTCCAGCAATCGCTTGATCTTCGGCATCGCGTAGTCGTAGCTGCCCATCCCGTCCGGTGTAGGGCGATGTTCCACAGCCACGTGAGCTGGCCGAGCAGATCTTCGAGGTTCCGGTGGCCCGCACGGGACAGGTGCGCCTTGCGGCTGATCGTGCGAGTTACGACCTTGGGTTCGGAGGCCATGAACGCTTCCCCGTTCGTGGTAGTGCGCCGGATGCGGACCCCATATCCGATCCGGCGTTCTCCATTGAGGTTACGGTCATCGTTCACGTTGTCAAGTCAGGGGTATAATCCCCCAAGGGATCCGGGCGCCCGGCAGAGCGCCACGAAAGCGGTCGCGGTATGGACCTGGCAGGCCGGATCCCGCGCTGGCATCGCGGCCAGCCTTGCGATCCTGCTCAATGCGGTCTGCGTCCAGAAGCACCAACCGCGCCTTCAGCATCCGCCGGGCCGGGTGCCGTTCCAGGCGGCGCCGGGCCTGATCGACCACTTGGAGGGAATCACCCCCGGAGCCCTGCTTAACGTCCAAGTGAAGATGAAGCCGCAGATCGTCGGAGACCCGCTGAAGGAACTGGACGAGAGCTCCGTCGCTCTTTCCCTCGACACCAACGAATATGACGCGCCGAACCCTGACGCCACTTCTGTGGCGCACCGCTGCCTATCCGATCCTCGGAAGTCCGCCCAGCATGCCGCTCCTGTACTTCGGATACAGTCGCACATCCCGCCGGAGACCCCGGATATCCTGCGCCCCATACACTCGCGTGGCGCCGCAGTCGGCTTTCTCGATGATAAAGACCTCCTCCTTCTCAAGGTCGTCAAGGATGCCCACATGGTGCGACGAGATCAGCAGCTGGGCGTCTCGCGGGTTCGTATCCCTCGACCGAAACCAGCTCAGCAGCTCCACCAACATGTCGATGTGGAGTGCCCCATCGATCTCGTCGAGGATGGCGAGACGGGTCCGGGTCAGCGCCTGCCGGACCAACGGCAAGAGGTGGAGGAGCTCCTTGGTGCCCGTCGACTCGAGGCTCAACAGTATGGGGGAGTCCAAGCCTTTGTGCTCGAACCAGAGCTCCTTGTTGCCGTGCGCACTGACAACTCCGAGATCGCTGATGCCCAGGTCGCTGCGGCGGACCAGTGTTCGCGCCCAGCGCCTCTCATCTTCATGGGACTCCAGCCACCCGATCACCGTGGAGGTCTTCGGCTGGACGGTCTCGTTGCCCACGAGGTTGCACGCGAACAGAAGCCTGTCGCCCATCAGCCGGGCGAAGCGGGCTGCGACAGGAACGTTGACCAGCGCAAGGGTCGCGATGGCGGATCGATTGCGCTCCACGCCCCTGAGCCTATCGTCCCTAGCGGTGAGCCCGAAGTCCTTGGATGCGTAGATCGGCGCGCTCGCTGCCGGCCGCTCCAAGAGCCTTCGCCGCCTTCCATTGGGGAAGTGCCAGAGCGTTTCCCGCTCCACGAAGCCCGAAGTCTTCCCATTCGCCTCCTGCCGACGCCCGATGGTCAGTTCGTAACGGAAGCGACGCGGGTTGTCACCCGGTGTCAGGAAGTCCGCCTCCCCCTCCAGAGCGAAGTGGGTGGGCGCAGAGGCGGTCTCTCCCGATAGGAACGGCAGCACCGGCAGGCGACTGGTCGGCGACGATGCGATGCGTCCGAGATCTGTCAGCGCGTTCAGCAGTGTAGTTTTGCCGGAGCCGTTAGGTCCGATGAGGACAGCGACCGCAGGCAGTCGGACGCCCGGCCTCGCGGTACTGGGTCGAAAGCACGGAAGGTCGGGAGCGGTGCGTGGGATCCTGAGGTCCAGCGTGACCTCTTCTCGTATGGATCGATAATTTGAGATCGAGAACGTGTGAATCATAATATCATGATAACGAAAATACGTCGTTACGGCAAGTACCGGGATAGCTGGCTCCGTAAGCGCTCGCGCCACCAGCTTGCATCACCGCGCCGAAGCGCGGATCGCTCGTTTGACAACCGACTATCCCGATCACGGCTTCGTCATCGACCTGACCGAGGCCCGAGAGTTCCTGAATCGCGCTGGGACCTGAAGCAAGCCGAGCCAAACCTCGAGGTCGCGCTAGCCAGCGCCATGCCGGGGGTCTACGTTCCAAGCGCTGGGGACCTGGTGATTTGCCTGACGGGGCCCGACGCGGCTGCAGTTCAGCCCAAGCTAAACGGAGAAGAGACAGATGAAGGAATACCAGCGGCTCCAGAAGGAGATTCTGGAGAAGCGACGGGCGAAGACGCGGGAGCGCGTTCGCCGCGTGATGAAGCGGATGGAACGGGCCCGATTCCGCTTGAACTTGCGGATCTGCGGAACCTGGTTTCCCTGGTCCTGTCCTCCAACCGGCTGACGGGCCCCGTCCCGGGGAACTCGGAAACATCCCGAAGCTCCAAGATCTGACCATTGACGAGAATCCGCTGACCGGCCGACTTCCTCGTGACTTGATCGGGTTGCCCCTCAAGCACTTCTACTGGCACGGTACCGATGTCTGCGCACCCTCCGACAACGCCTTCCAGGAATGGCTGGCGTCGATCGAACAACGGGACGGGAGGATTTGCTCACGGTAGGCTCGAGACTCGGGATCCCGACCGAGTGACACAACTCCCCGATCCCGCGCCATCGCTGATCCGCCACCATCGCCCGCACCGCCGCCGTTGCCCGCACCGCCGCACCCCCGCCCCCGCCCCCCCAAATCCGTGGATCGAGGGTTGTAATCCACGGGTTGCTCTCACGTAAGTCTGTTACCGACGAGAGTCCTTCGACCGTGGCCCCGGCGCCCGGTCAGGGCTACTCTTTCGGGGTGCAACAGGAAAGGAGTTGCGAGATGAAGCCGTTCACGACAATCCCTCCTCGGTGCCTGCGGAGCGCCGTGACACAAGCCCGTGGACAAACGCGCCTTGCCAGCCCGGCGCCTCGCCGCTCTCGGTGCTCGCGGGGCTTTATCCACAGACTGCTCGACGGGGGGCGCCCCGCCAGGTGGAACTCCGGTGTGTCGTGAGTCTCATCTACTACGCGCTGTTCCACTGGCTGGCGAACTGCGCCTCCGACGCGCTCGCCGGTGCGACGAAGCCGCGAGAGCGGAGTTGGACACGGGTCTATCGTGGCCTCCAGCATCGGCAGGTGCACGCACAATGCCGCAGGGGACGACTGCCCGGCGGCCTGCCGTCACCGATTCACCGTTTTGCCACGGTGATCGTTGCCATGCAGGCCAGGAGGCACAGCGCCGACTACGACCCGGACGCGCGGTTCGCCAAGAGTGACGTGGCGGCATTCCTGGAAATGGCGAATCGTGCCATCCGGGATCTCGAGGGTGCGACGCCCGCCGAAAAGCGGGCCCTCGCCATACACGTGCTCTTCAGGGAGCGGTCCGTCTGAGGCGGAAGCCGGGCGGGTTTCGGGGGGGGGCCGGCGTGATCCAGGGGCTGGCCCACATTGAGCCGCCGGGCGGCTTGGACCCGTGGCCTCCGCTGCGAATGATCGATGAGGCCGAAATGGCCGTGTCGTGCAGTGTAAAGCACAGATGACATTGTGTAAACTAGATATGACATTTTCGATCCTTTGCGCGACGTGACGCTGCGAGGAGTGAAGCGACCTCCGCTCGGAGCTGTGGAAATCCTGGCTTCCGGCGGGAGTGCGGATCTGGTGACCATGGAGGGTCGGGAGCGCGAGCTTGAAGACGCGATGAGCATCATCGCTCCCAGGCCGACGGCGGTTGCGGAAGTCAGGCACGGATGGAATCGTACAGCTCCAATCTGACGCGGCGCGGTCTCGGCATGGGGACGAATCCGAACATCGAACTCAATCTCGCACGAGATAGACCCTCCCGAGCCAGGAGTGGAACTGAAGCAGATCTTCTCGGCCCACACCGTCTCGGTCGAGGCCGTGGGCGACGACGGCTATCACCATGTCTGGGTGTACACCGTGTCGCCAACTGGCAGGGTCCTGGCTGAATCACACGTTCGAGTCCCCATACCCAACTCCTCTCGATGGGGTTGGCCGAGGCGTGAGAAGGGCAGGTTCCTGGATGGGCTGCCACGAACCCGTTCGTCACATCCGCGATTCACCCCGAGTTTTCTTGATCGGAAACCCGCCGAATCGCGTCAAAATCTCATAAGTCATTGAACTACAACGACTTATTTTCTTGACGGGTATTTCATTTTGGGGGTGTGGACATCGCCGAAGGAGCGCCCACCTCAAGCCCAGCGACCTCTTCTTCCGGGGACTATAGACCTGCCTTGACGTAGCTGGCGTTCGGCGCCACTATTAGAACGTTACACCGGGCGGAGCCACCGAGGCTTCCACTTATGGTTGCCGGGTCGCCCGCCGAATATCAAGAGATCGGCTGAAATCCCGGGTGGGTAGCTCCCACCCGGGTCGCTGATCGAATAGGCGGGAACCGAATGGTATCTCTGTCCGGTGTAACGAAGGCCCGGCGACCGGTGGTTGTCGGGGAATCGTTACTACCGACAGGGAGACCCTCATGTTCCGCTCGACCGTTCACACCCTCCTTCTCAGTGCGCCGTGGAAAGGCGCGCTTTCCTGGTGGGTGCGAGTCCCACC
>JAPPGI010000210.1 GCA_028874985.1 Gemmatimonadota bacterium
CTTCAAGCCGGGAGACCGGGGCGTCCGCAGCTTCGAGCTGACCACCCCCGTCAAGGTGGTCGAGCGACAGATCGAAGTCTCCCCCGACCGGCGCCCGATGGTCGGCCTCGACATGGGCGTCGCCTCACGCCTCGCCCTCTCGACCGGCGAGATCGTCCCCGGCGTGAAGCTCGACCGCTCCGAGCTGAAGCGCAGGCAGCGTAGGCTCTCGAAGGCGAAGCGGGGGAGCCGGAACCGGGTGAAGCGGAAGGCCGAGCTTGCCCGTGAATGGCAGCGGGTCCGGGAACGCGAGCACGGAAGACTGCACGAACTCACGGCCGATCTGGTGAAGCGGGTGTCAGCGAATCTGGCCGTCGAGGACCTTCGGATTCCGAACATGGTGAGGAACCGGAGGCTGGCCCGGTCGATCCACGAACAGCAGTGGGGCGCCATCGTCCGAATGCTGAGCTACAAGGCTGAAAGCGCCGGTGGCTCGGTGACGACGGTCGCCCCGCACCATACGTCGCGTGAGTGCAGCGCGTGCGGCCGCCGCAGGGACATCACCCTGGCGGTCCGCGTCTACCGCTGCGGCTGCGGACTGGTCCTGGACCGGGACGTGAACGCGGCGAGGAACGTGCTCCAGAGGGCCATGTGCCCGAATCCGGGCGGGGACACCCCGGAACGCGCGGAGCACCAACGAAGAGCGGGTGCGGTCCTGCCCGCAAGTGCGTAGAACCATGCCGCGTCTAGACAGCGGTATAATCCCCAAAGTGAAGCCGTGAGGCTGACGTACGACGTAGTCGTCGTGGGTGGCGGGCACGCCGGCTCCGAGGCGGCGGCCGCTGCTGCGCGCCTGGGAGCGAGGACGGTGCTCATCACTCCCGACCTGACCCGGATCGCGCAGATGAGCTGCAACCCGGCCATCGGCGGGGTGGCGAAGGGGACGGTGGCCCGGGAGGTCGGCGCACTGGGCGGCGTGATGGCGCAGGCGACCGATGCGTCGCGCATCCACTTCCGGATGTTGAACCGCTCGAAGGGGCCGGCGGTGTGGGGCCCGCGTGCACAGTGCGACCGGGCCCTCTACCCGATCGGCGTGCGCCGGCTCCTCGACGGACTGGAAGACCTCGACCTCTTTCAGGAGATGGTCACCGGGCTGCATGTGGATGAGCGCGTCCGGGGTGTGGAGACGCGCGGAGGGATCGTCTTTGAGGGAGGGGCGGTTGTGGTCACCGCCGGGACGTTCCTGCGGGGGCGAATCCATGTCGGCGGCAGCACCGCGCAGGGAGCGGGGAGGGCGGGAGAGGGGCCGTCGATCGAGTTGGCCCGGGCGCTGGAGGCTCGCGGCCTCGAGGTGTCGCGGTTCAAGACGGGCACGCCGCCGCGGATCGACGGACGTTCCGTGGACCTTTCCCGTTGTGAGCGCCAGGACGGTGACGACGAGCCTTTCCGGTTTTCCTCTTATGCGCGGGAACCCATCCCGAAGCAGCTTCCGTGCTGGATCACCTGGTCGGGTGCCGGCCTGAGGGAGATCGTTACCCGCAATCTGCAGCGAAGCGCCCTCTACGGCGGCGAAATCGGCGGCCGGGGGCCCCGGTACTGCCCCTCGATCGAGGACAAGGTGGTGCGGTTCCCGGAGGCGCGCCGTCACCAGGTGTTCCTGGAACCCGAAGGCCTGGACACGACGGAAATGTACGTCAATGGCCTGTCCACCTCGCTGCCGCCGGAGGTGCAGCTCGAGTTTCTGAGGTCGGTCCCGGGGTTGGAGGAGGCGAAGATGACGAAGCCCGGCTACGCGATCGAATACGACTACTTTCCGCCGTACCAACTACATCACACGCTGGAGGTGCGGGCACTCCCCGGGCTCTACTTCGCCGGACAGGTCAACGGGACCACGGGGTACGAAGAGGCAGCCGGACAGGGGTTGGTGGCAGGCGCGAACGCGGCACTCGCCGTGCAGGGGCGGCCCCCATTCGTGGTCGAGAGGGACCAGGGCTACATCGGCGTCCTGATCGACGACCTCGTCACCAAGGGGGTGGACGAGCCCTATCGCCTGTTTACTTCGCGCGCGGAGTTCCGTCTGCTGCTCCGGCAGGACAACGCGCCGTCCCGCCTGGGTACTCTGGCCCGATCCGTGGGTCTGCTCACCTCGGAGCAGGAGGTTGCCCTCGAGGACAGGCTGCGCGAGGAGGCGAGGGCTCAGGTCTGGTTCCGTGAGCGCGTCATCTCACCTGCGGTTGCCAGGGCGGCGCTGGAGGAAGCCGACGGAGGGTCCGTCAGACAGTCAAAGAGTGCACGGGAGCTGCTGCGCCGACCCGGCGTCTCGGCGGCGGCACTGCTCGAAGCGGTTGGAGACGACGCTCCGGCCTTCGAAGCGGATGCCTTGGCGACCGTGGAAATCGATGCGAAGTACGAGGGATACATCCGGCGCGAGGTGGATCGGGCGGCGAAGCTTCGGGCCCAGGCCGAGTTCAGCATTCCGGAGGACGCTCCGTACGCAGACTTCAAGACTCTCTCGAAGGAAGCCCGTCAGAAGCTTGCCCGCGTACGCCCGGGGAACCTCGCCCAGGCAGGCCGGATTCCCGGTGTTTCCCCCGCGGACCTCCAGAACCTGGTCATGGAGGTGCGCAGAGAGAAGTCCGCGTCGCCGGAGCAGCATTCTCGCCGGTGTTCCACGTGAAACCGGAGGCGGGGTTTCCAAAGCCGGACTGCCTTCCGCCCTCCCCGGAACTCCGTCGCGCGGACTCGCCAACCGTTCCACGTGGAACATGGTGCCGTGTGTTAGATTTGCGGATGCTCCAAACACATCCCCACTCATCCACGGACTGCATTCCAGCCTCCGCAACGGAGATTCAGGCGCCTTGAGTCGCATCATCGCTCTGGCGAACCAGAAGGGCGGCGTCGGCAAGACGACCACCGCCGTGAACCTGGGAAGCGCACTGACTCGGAACGGTGCGCGGGTCCTTCTGGTGGACATCGACCCGCAGGGAAACGCCTCCAGTGGATTGGGCGTGGTGGACCGCGAGACGATCCCGACGACATACGATGTCCTGATCCGGGGACTTCCCGTTTTCAGGGCGATACGCTGCCCCAACGGACAACCGAAGCTGCATCTTCTGCCCGCGAACCGTGACCTCGTGGGTGCGGAGGTGGAGCTGGTGGGCGTGCGGGACAGGGAGACGATTCTGCGCGAGACCCTCGCGCCGGTCGCCGGCGACTACGACTTCGTCCTTATCGATTGCCCGCCGTCGCTGGGACTCCTCACCCTCAACACCCTGGCCGCGGCGGACTCGGTGCTGATTCCCATTCAATGCGAGTTCTACGCTCTGGAGGGCCTCTCCCAGCTCCTGAACACGGTTCAGCTCGTCCAGCGCGGCCTGAACCCGGGGCTGACGATCGAGGGAGTCCTTCTCACGATGTACGACCAGCGCCTGAGCCTGTCGCGCCAGGTGGCCACGGAAGCCAAGCGATACTTCGGTCGGCTGGTCTTCGACACCGTCATTCCCCGCAACGTCAGCATTGCGGAGGCTCCGAGCTTCGGCAAGCCCGTTGCCGAGTACGCGCCAACGTCGGCCGGCGCACGCGGGTACGCGGATCTCGCGAGAGAGGTCGCGACGAGGAGACAAGGCGGTTCAGTAGGACTCGAACAGGAGTAGACAAAGGAGGAGGAGCCGAGCATGATGAGTCCGAACGACCGCCTGGGACGAGGGCTGAGCGCCCTCCTCGGGGAGTACGCGGGCGGAGCCGCGGTTGCGGGCGACGACCTCCCGCAGCCTGCGAAACTGCCCGTACGGGCCATCGCCCCCAACCCGTTCCAACCCCGCCGGGATTTCCGGACGGCCGACCTGGCCGAACTCGCCGCTTCGATCGAGGCGAACGGCCTCCTCCAGGCCATTGTGGTTCGAAGGTCCGCCACCGGGAGAACGTTCGAACTTGTGGCCGGCGAGCGCAGGTTGCGCGCCGCAAGACAGTTGGGTTGGGTGGACATCCCCGCCCAGATCAGGGAGGTCGACGACCGGACACTCCTGGTCCTTGCCCTGGTCGAGAACATCCAGCGCGAAGATCTGGGGCCGTTGGAAGAGGCGAGGGGATACGAAGCACTTCGGGATAAGTTCGGTTTGTCCCAGCGGAGAATCGCGGCCGCGGTTGGAAAGAGCCGCCCTACGGTGGCCAACATGCTTCGCCTCCTGACCCTTCCGCCGTCGGTCCGGCGACTCCTGGAGGAGGGCAAGCTGTCCATGGGTCACGGCCGGGCGATCCTGGCCGTGGAAGATCCGGTCACGTCGGCCGAACTCGCGCGTGAGGCGGTCGCCGGTCGCTGGTCGGTCCGGGAAACCGAACGGAAGGTCCGGGAGGCGCAAGAACGCGGTCCGGCGACCCCCGATACCGGGAAACCGGCGGCGCAGGGTACGGATCCCGCGATCGGTGCCCTGGAAGAGGCGCTGGGAGGACATCTGGGAGCGCGTGTGGCCATCCAGTGGAGGGGAAAGGGGGCGGGTGTCGTCAGGATTGCGTTCAACGGGGCACGCGGGCTGGAGCGGCTCTTCGCGTCCGTGACCGGCCAGGAAGCATCCGAGATCGTGGGATGACCCGCCCGAGTGGCGCACGACCGTGGCTCCCACGTCTCCGGTTCTCCGCGACCCGGCCCCCGGAGAGAGCCGGGAGCGGGTGCTTCGCCGTTTGCGACACCGACATTCGCCGACCGTCGCTGACGGGTTCGGCTTGGCATTCGCCTCCGTACGAGCGAATATTCCGAGCATCGTCCGCGGAAGCGGGCGGCGCGATGCTCGCGCCGGAGAGTATTGGAGGGCTGAGGAAATGAAGACAGGTATCCAGGGTGTCTGACCGCGACGACAACCTGTCGGTCATCGTTGTGCCCGCCGGGGTATCGGAGCCACGGACGTTCATTCTGTCACGTCGTCGTCTTCGGCTGCTCGGGGCGCTAGGGACGTTCGTGGGCGCGACGGTCGTCGTGATTGTGGCGAGCTGGGTACCGCTTGCGAAACGTGCGGCGCGTGCGGATGATCTGGCCCGGCAGGTCGACTCGCTTACGCTGAACCAGACGAGGATGGAGCACCTCGCCCGGCGCCTCGCGCAGCTGGAGGAGGTGCGGGACAACTACAGCCAGCGCCTCGGAGTCTCGCGATCGGCGGATTCCGCGTTGTGGATTCCGGCGACGGGGGGGCCGGCCGGCGGGAGTGAGGCCCTGTCGGCCGACAACACGGCCACCGAACCGACCGTCTGGCCGCTCACCGTCACGGGCGTTGTGACCCGGTCGCACCTGGGGGGCGCCGGTGCCGACCATCCCGGGATCGACATCGCGGTGCCGAGCGGTTCCTACGTCCGGGCGGCCGGAGGAGGGTTGGTCGTCGAGGCGGCGGAGGATCCCGACTACGGCCTCTTCGTACTCATCGAACACGGCAACGGAGTGCGAACCCGCTACGGCCACGCGTCGTACCTCGTTCCGGACCGGGGGTGGACGGTCCGGCGCGGGGAGGTGATCGCGCTGTCCGGGTCGACCGGAAAGTCTACCGCACCGCATCTCCATTTCGAGATATTGAAGTACGGGACACCCATCGACCCATTCACGATGGTGACTCCACCGTAAGCCACCCAAGGAACCAGATGCGAGAGAAAGCAGGCCAGGTCATGTCAAAAGTCCGCGCCAACCCGGCGGCATCGTCGGACAAGGTGATTTCGATCATCGGACCCGGGATGCACATCGTCGGCGATTGCGACACCACCGATACGGTACGCATCGAGGGCCGGGTCGAGGGATCGGTTCGCGCCGAGAAGGCTGTCGTGATCGGAAAGGGAGGACACGTGACGGGCGATATTCAAACCCAGGACGCCGTGATCGCGGGAACCGTCAAGGGGGCGCTGGACGTGGACTCCCGGCTCGAGCTCGAGGCCACCTGCGTGATCGAAGGAGAGGTTCGCGCAACCCGGCTCAAGCTGGATGAAGGCGGAGTCCTCAACGGCAGCGTCAGCATCGGCCGGAGAGATGTGGGGGCGGTACAGCCGCCGGCAGCCGCGATGCCCGGGGCGGCCGCGGGCCCCAAGGCTCTGGACAGGGCTGCGGGCGGGTTGCGCCGGACGGGCAAGGCCAAGCCCAAGGCCAGGATGGCCAAGTAGTCATCCGCCGGGATGATGCCTGCGGTCCTGCTGGCGGACATCGCCGGGTTTCTCGACGAATACCTCGCGGTGGAGGATGTGCCGGACTACCCCTACGCGATGAACGGGCTTCAGGTGGAGGGGCCCGAGCGCGTCTCAAGGGTCGCGGTGGCGGTCGACGCGAGTGAGGCCGTCATCGCCGAGGCAGGCGCGTGGGCTGATCTCCTCATCGTCCATCACGGGCTCTTCTGGGGTGGCCTGCAACCGCTCACGGGGCCGCACTTTCGCCGTGTCCGACGTCTCATCCGGAGCCGGACGGCGCTGTACAGCGCACACCTGCCGCTGGACGGACACGCGGAGGTGGGCAATGCCGCGGTGCTGGCACGCGGCCTGGGGCTCGAGGCCCTCGAACCCTTCGGCGACTACCGCGGGTTTGCCGTGGGTTGGCGCGGGAAGCGGGAGGAGGCCCCGCTCGCCGAGCTTGTGGAATCGCTCGCGGCGCTGACGGCAACCGGGGTCCGGGCGTTGCCGGGAGGACCCGATCCCGTGTCCAGCGTCGGAGTGGTGACCGGTGCCGGGGCGTCCACCCTGCACGAGGCCGCCGGCGCCGGTCTCGATGTGCTCGTCACCGGTGAGGCGCAGCACCATCACGCGATCGAGGCGGTCGAATTGGGGGTCACGGTTCTCTTGGGCGGGCACTACGCGACGGAGGTTTGGGGCGTAAGGGCGCTCCTCGGCCTCCTGCGGGACCATTTCGGAATCGACGGCCGCTTCGTAGACTCGCCTACAGGCCTGTGACCCGGGCTGCCGGACCGATCGATTTCCGGACGACCGCCGGCGGTGTCGCGTGCCCGAACTGCCGCCATCGGGAGGGCGCGTCCGACGCCAACTTCTGCTCGCGCTGCGGAGCGGCGCTCCGCGGGCCGCCGTGTCCCGCCTGCGCGGCGCCATCGGAATCGGGAGACCGGTTTTGCACCCGGTGCGGCACCGGGCTGACCCCGGCCCGGGCGACCCCGGACGTCGGGAATGCGCGGGTTCGGTGGGCAGCCGCCGGCATCCTTGCCATGGGACTGCTGATTGCGTTGGTTGTTAGCCTCACGCCCGGGGCGGAGAATCCCGCTCCCGCACCCCCCGCCACCCCTCCCGGCACGCTCGGCCCCACCTCGGCGGTGGACCTCGGCTCCATGACCCCGCGGCAGGCCGCGACGCGCCTCTTCAACCGCGTCATGCGCTCGCTCGAAAGCGGCGACCGGGCACAGGCGGAGCTGTTTCTGCCCATGGCCATCGACTCGTACGATCTGATCGCCGCCCTGACCCTGGACGATCGCTTCCACCTCTCCCTCCTGCACGCCGCGGCCGATGACGCGGCCTCGGCGCTGGCGGTCGCGGAAGCCGGCCTCGCGGTCAGGCCCACGCACCTTCTCTGCCTCGCGGCGGCCGCCCGGGCCGCGCTGCTGGGCGGCGACGCGCCTAGGGCGCGCGCCCACTACCGGACCCTCGTCGACGCCTACGACGACGAGATCGCCGCCGGGCTGCGGGAATACGATCCTCAAGCCGAGGAAGGGCACGCGGAGCTGTTGCCGCTGCTGCGGCAGGAGGCGAACGAATACCTCGCAGGGTCCCGGTAGGAGGAACGGACGGGCACGGGCTCCCATCCTTTTCCATGGTGCGAAAAGCGTGACCTTCTTATGATTCACGGCCCCATCGCCGAGGGGCCGGGCGCGGCCAGGCAGCCCCTGGAAGCGTCGTCGGCGGCCAGGGGAGGAAAGCGACCATCGGAGATCCACCGGAAGTGATTCCGACAGATACAAACGGAAGGGGCGGGTCCGCCAGGGCGGGCGGGTACGCGCCCGGAGGCAAGGACACCGGGACGGTCAAGCCGAAGGGCTCGTCCCGGATCCGGGCCCATTGCGGCATCGAGACCATCCCCATCACCTCGCGCAAGCCGTCGTGGCTCAAGGTGCGCTCGCCCGGCGGGCCCAACTACCTGCGCCTCAAGCGCCTCATGCGCAGCCGGTCGCTGCATACGGTTTGCGAAGAGGCGGGTTGCCCCAACATCGGGGAGTGCTGGGAGGCGGGCACGGCCACCTTCATGATCCTCGGCGACGTCTGCACGCGCGCCTGCAAGTACTGCGCGGTCGCCCACGGCATGCCCACGGAACTCGACCTGGACGAGCCCCGCCGCGTTGCCGAGACGATCGCCGCGATGGACCTCGACCACGTCGTCATCACTTCGGTCAACCGGGACGAACTGTCCGATGGCGGCGCGACCATCTACGCGGCCACGATCCGCGAGGTGCGGGCCCGGCTGCCGCACTGCTCGGTCGAGGTGCTGATCCCGGACTTCAAGGGCGACGAGGACGCGCTCCGAACGGTCATGGAGGCCCACCCCGCCATCCTGGGCCACAATCTCGAGACGGTCGAGCGCCTCCACCCCGACGTGCGGCCCGGCGGCCGCTACTGGCGCTCGATCTCGTACCTGGGAAGCGCCAAGCGCATCGATCCCGCGATGCTGACGAAGACGGGCATCATCCTGGGGATGGGCGAGCGCCCCGGCGAGATCCGCCAGGCGATGGCCGACCTGCGCGAAGCGGCGGTCGACATCCTGACGCTGGGGCAGTACCTGCGGCCCTCGCGGCAGCACATTCCCGTGGCCCGCTGGGTCACTCCCGACGAGTTCGGCGAGTGGAAGCGCGTCGGCGAGGCGGAGTACGGCTTCCGGCATGTGGAGTCGGGGCCCCTGGTGCGCTCCAGCTACCACGCGAAGGAGCAGGCGCGCGAGGTGGAGGCGGGGGGGCCGGGCCCGATCCGCGATGTCATGGAGGCCGATGTCCCGGCACCGGCGGAGATTGTGAGGCCGGGCCCGAGTCCCCTGGTGCGGCTTCGGGACGACCGGGCCCACGGCCGCGCCGCCGGGGCGGGAGGCTGACGGGGTGGCCCGGGCGAACCGGGAGATGGGGGCCGCGGTGGCCGGCATCGAGGGACCGGAGGCCGCCAACGGCCGCGAGCCTGCCGCCGCCGCCGGTCTCCGCGGCTTCTCCCGCGAGGAGCTGCACGGGCTCCTCGCCGACATGCTCCTCTACCGCCGCTTCGAGGAGAAGGCGGAGGAAGCCTACGCGATCGGCAGGATCGGCGGCTTCTGCCACCTGCACATCGGACAGGAGGGGCTGGCCGCCGGCGCGATCGGGCCGCTCCGGGGCGACGACCTGGTGATCACCGCCTACCGCGAGCACACGCAGGCGATCGCAAAGGGGATCGCGCCGCGGGCCGTCATGGCGGAGCTGTACGGCCGGGCCACCGGCTGCTCCGGCGGCCGCGGCGGCTCCATGCACCTCTTCGACACCACCGTCGGCTTCTACGGCGGGCACGGCATCGTGGGCGGGCAGATTCCGCTTGGGGCCGGGCTCGCGTGGGCGATTCGCTACCGGGGCGGCGACCAGATCTGCATCTGTTTCATGGGCGACGCGGCGGTGAACCAGGGCGCCTTCCTCGAGTCGCTGAACATGTCGGCGGTGTGGCGGCTGCCGGTCATCTACGTGGTCGAGAACAACGGCTACGGGATGGGGACGGCGTTCGCCCGCGTCTCGGCGACGGAAATGGAGGCCCGCTCGGGGGCGTACGGGATCCCGGCGCACACGGTCGACGGGCAGGACGTGCTCGAGACGTACCGGTTCTTCGAGGAGCTGGCGGGGCGGGTGCGTGGCGGAGCGGGCCCCCAGTTCGTGAATGCGATCACATACCGCTTCCGCGGCCACTCCATGTCGGACCCGGTCTCGGGCACCTACCGTTCAAGGGAGGAGGTGGAATCGCAGGTCGAGGAGCGGGACCCCGTAGCGATCCTGCGCGAACGCCTCATGGAAGCGGGCCTGCTCACACGCGGGGAGCTGGAAGCCCTCGACGCGGAAGCACGTGCGGCCTGCGAGGACGCGGCCGAATTCGCCGACGCATCACCCCTCCCCGACCCCGCGACGCTGTACGACCACGTGTACGCCGAGATCAATCCGCATGGTCGGCTGTTCCTGGATGGCCGCCCGGGTGCGCCGACCGGAGGACGGGCCCGCGTGGACGGTGGCGGCCGCCATGGCTGAGATCACCTACCGGGAGGCCCTCAACGCGGCCATGTGCCAGGAGATGGACCGGGACGACTCGGTCTTCCTGCTGGGCGAGGAGGTCGCCGAGTACGATGGCGCATACAAGGTGTCGCGCGGCATGCTGGCCCGCTACGGCGACCGCCGGGTCGTCGACTCGCCGATCAGCGAGCTGGGGTTTGCCGGGCTGTGCGTGGGGGCGGCCATGGCCGGCCTGCGCCCGATCTGCGAATTCATGACCTTCAACTTCTCGATCCTGGCCCTCGACCAGGTCATCAACAGCGCCGCCAAGATGCTGTACATGACGAACGGGCAGATCCCGATTCCCATCGTCTTCCGCGGACCCACGGGGGCGGCCCTGCAGCTGTCGGCACAGCACTCGCAGGCGTGCGAGACGTACTACGTGCACGCGCCCGGCGTGAAGCTGGCGACCCCGGCAACCCCGGCCGACGCCAAGGGGCTGCTCGCCGCCGCCATCCGCGACGACGACCCCGTCGCGGTGATGGAAGGGGAGCTGCTGTACAACGTTCGCGGCGAGGTCCCCGACGAGGAATACGTGATTCCGCTCGGCGTCGCCGACCTGAAGCGCTCCGGGGACGACGTGAGCATCATCACGCACGGCAAGATGGTGCATGTGGCGCTGCAGGCGGCGCGGACGCTCGCCCGGGAGGAGATCGAGGCCGATGTCCTCGATCTGCGCTCGCTGCGCCCCCTGGACGCGGACGCGATACTGCGCACGGTGGCGAAGACGAACCGCGTGGTCTACCTGGAAGAGGGCTGGCCCTATGCCGGCGTCGGGGCGCAGATCGTGTCGCTGATCCAGGACGAGGCCTTCGACGACCTCGACTCGCCGGTGCTGCGCGTAACCCAGGCGGACGTGCCGATGCCGTATGCGAAGAACCTGGAGCAGCTGGCCAAGCCGGGCGTGAAGGCGGTCGTGGAAGCCTGTCGCAAGGCGCTCTACACGGCGGGCACCCCGGCCTGAGCGAAGACGGAGACGATGGCGACCAGGGTCCACATGGAGGCGCTCTCTCCGACGATGGAGGAGGGCCAGGTCGTCCGGTGGCTGAAGGGAGAAGGCGACGAGGTCGCGCAGGGTGACATCCTCGCCGAGATCGAGACCGACAAGGCCACGATGGAGCTGGTGGCCCGGGGCGAAGGCGTGCTCAGGAAGATCCTTGTGGGTGAAGGGGCGGCCGCACCGGTGGGAGACGTAATCGCGATAATCGCCCGGAAGGGTGAGGATATCGCCGCGCTGGTGGGGGCGGGGGGGGCGGGGGAAACCGGTCGCGACGCCGCGCCCGCGGCGACCGGGAGCGCCGGCGGTGCTCCGGC
>JAPPGI010000209.1 GCA_028874985.1 Gemmatimonadota bacterium
GGACAAATGAAGCACCGGACCCTACCCGGCACCGCGCCACCCCCCGACTCTACTCGACGGGAGCCCGGGAGTCAGCGCCGGGTGTCCGGATCGGGGATGCCGCGGCTCATGAGCACTTCCAGGCCGGGGGCACGGGACGGCGGGGACGCACCGGCCCGGATCACGAGTTCGGCGGCCGCACCGTGCAGGATGGCGCGAACCCGGCCGTCGTCACGGTCGCGGAGCACGACGAGAGGTCGGTCGGTGGTTTCGTCCATGGTGAAGGATCCTTCGGGCCCCGCCAGCGTGATGGTGGCCAGGTCTCCGGCAGGATCCCGGTGAAGAGGGAGAAGAAATGCGAAGCTCTCGTTCCCGCCGCCGTCGGCGGTTTCCGGCATCTCGAAGCTCAGGGAGAAGAGCTCCCGGTTGTCGCCGGTCCGTCCGGTGATCGTGTAGTCGCCCCCGGAGGCCGGCAGTGCCGGCGGGGCGGCGGTCACGACGGCGGGCTCCAGGTGAAGGCGCCCCGCGGCGTCGACGCCTCCCCACAGAAGCAGCGACCGGTCTGCCGCCACCCGGGCCTCGGCGGTGTCACGCTCCTCGGCCAGCCGGTAGCGGAGGGTCCTGGTGAAGTGGTAGTCGCCGATCCAACGCTGCGAGCAGTAGGACAGCAGGTCGCGTCTCCCCGGGGGGACCAGCTCCCCTCCGTCGCGGGAATCGTAGCCCCAGGCACCGATCCTCCCGTCCGGGAACGGATACCACGGGTCCAGCATGGTCGCACCGCCGCACGGCGCATGCAGCAGGCTCAGGTTGTGTCCGATCTCGTGGGCCATGGTCGTCGCGCGGGGCGCCGAGAAGCTGGCCCGGCCGGAGACGTAGGCCGCGCCCCGGATCGAGCCGGCGAGCCGGCCCGACATCATGCCCATGTAGTAGCCGCTCCCCTCCTCCAGGAGCCGGATGGCGCGGGTCTGGCGAAGCAGCTCGGCCGCCTGGTTGGAGGACGTCACCACGGACGCATGGGCCGTCACCTTGAGATCGGCGATCGGCAAGAGTGTGTGCATGGCCCAGAGCAGGTCGTGGTCATCGGGGTCGTCGGCCATCTCCTCCACGATGTCCAGGATGGCCGAATCGGGCGACTCCTCCCAGAGGAAGGGGATCACCGTGAGGTCGAAGTCGGGCATGGAGTGGACCGGAACCGCCAGGCGGCCGGACTGCGGGATCCGCTTCACCACCCCCAATTCGGGGTCCAGCTCGCCCTCGGGGTCGACCTCGACGACCAGTTCCAGGTCCGGCCCGGTCACACGGGCCGGAATCGTCGCGTTGGCCGATACGCCGAGGTCGCTCTCATCCACCCGGGTGGGGAGGTCGCCCTCCTTCTCCGGAATATCCGCTACGTACACCCTCGCGCCCTTCCGGTAGAAGGTGGCGCGCACGCGGGGGATCGTCCCGCCCCCGGCCTTCGCGGCGGTGACGAAGACCCTGAGCAGCGCCTCCTCGCCGGCCACGAGCGGCACCGGGAACTCCCGCGACTGCACGGCCTGGGTCAGGTATGCCGCCGCCGCATCGCAACGGGCCACGCGCTGCTCGGGGATCCGGTCGAGCCACGCGAGGAGGACCGTGTCGGACGGCGCACAGAGGTCGGTGCCTCCCGCCAGCAGCCTCTCGAGCCGGTCGAGGGAGGCCAGGCCGGTGGGCAGCGTTCCGGCGAGTTCGGCGTTGTCGGACAGGACCAGATGTCTGAGACCCTCCAGGCGACTCACCGCGGGCGGAAGCGACCCGGAGAGGCCGTTGTCGTCGAGGACAACGCCGGAAACCCGACCCTTGCCGGCGGCCAGGACCCCGAACCACCGCCGGACCGGGGTCTCCGTCAGCCAATGGCGCCGGTTGGTCCAGCCGGGTCCGCCCATGGCTTCGTAGAGGGCCGCCAGCGCTTCACGGTCCGGGTGCCGCACCGCGATTTCCGCCGCTCCCACGGCGTCGTCCGCTCCGGCGCTGATGGTGACGGTGCCCTCGGCCGACCCCTCGACCAGCCCGGCGGAGTCCACCCGCGCCACAGCCGTGTCGCTCGAGGACCAGGCGAACACGGCGTGCCGCACCCGATACCCGTTTTCGTCCCGTGCCTCGGCCGCCAGGCGAAGCGTATCGCCCTGGATGACGGCGCCGCCGGCGGGTGTGACGGTTACCGAATGCGCCACCTGCATCACCGTCAGCCACCCCGCGCCGGAAGCCGCGCCCGCCGTGGCGGTGACGGATGTCGTGCCGTTTCCCGTCGCGACGGCCGTGCCCGCCGAGTCGACGGTCGCCACGGTCGTGTCCCCGCTGGCCCAGGACACCACGGCCTCCGGCAGCGGCCGTCCGATCTGGTCGAAGACCTCCGCCGTGTAGAGTGCCGTCCGTCCCAGCGCCGTCAGCGCCGCACTGTCCGGCGAGACCGCGACCGTGGTCGGCTCGGGCCTGGCGATACTTGCCGCCACGGGCTGTTCGGCGGTGAGGCCTTCCGGATCCGCGGCAGTCACCGTGATGGTGGCCGTGCCCTGGGCGACTCCGGTCACCACCACGGTGTCGCCGGACACGGTGGCGGTGGCCACGCCGGGGTTCGTGGTCGCGGCCGCGTAGCTCAGGGTGTCGCCGTCAGGGTCGCTGAAGTGGACGGAGACGGCCAGCGCGGTCGAGTCACCCGCGACCAGATCCACGCCGGAGATCGAATCGACGGGTTCGGGGGCCCGGTTCGGCACCGTGACCGCAAGATCCTGCTGCGCCGAGAGCCCCTCGGGGTCGTGGGCGGTGACCGTGACCGTGGCCGTGCCCTTCGCCACGCCGGCCACCGTGAACGTGCTGCGCGACACGCCGGCGGTGGCCACGCCCGCGTCGGAGGTTGCGGCCTTGTAGAGAAGCGTGTCGCCGTCCGGGTCGTCGAAGTACGGCGACAGGTCCACCGTTGCCGTCTCGCCCACGGCGACGGTCATGTCCGGGATGTCCCGCGGCACCGGGGGGCGGTTGGGGGGTTCGACCGGGGCGTCGCCGCAGGCCGCGAACCACACCGCGGCGGGCAGGAACCCGGCTGCCGGTACGAGCGGCCTCACCCGATTGACAGCACCAATCCGCCCCGCAGGGTCAGGGTCCGGTTCTTGACGCTGTCGTCGTCCGAAATCGCGAGATCCGCCAGTCCCCGCGTAAGCAGCACTCCGAGGGTGACCCCCAGCCGCTCGGACAGCCAGACCTCCACGCCGCCTCCCATGGCAAGTCCGTAGTCGTTCGTGTCCCGATCCTCGTCGCACTCGGCGGACTGTTCGTCGGTCGCGCCGTCCCCGTCGGAAAACAGTTCGACATCGCAGGAGGTCTCGATCCCCAGCGCGGGTCCCCCGACCAGATGCGCCGAAACGAAACGCCCCAGCAGCGGGAGTCCCAGTCTGGCCAGGGCCGTCAGCTCGAAGTAGTTGGCGCGAATGCGGAAATCCCCGCCGGAAATGGTGTCGTGCACCAGCAGGCTGCCGCCCTTCTGCGCCATGGAGGCCCCGAACTGCAGGCCGAGCAAGGTCCCCACCGGCACGGACAGCGAGACCCCGACGGACATCCTCCTGAGGGCCACCGTATCCTCGATGATGTCGCGGGCACTGACGTCGAGGGACGCGATGTTCACGCCGCCCAGCAGGGCGAGGGTGTTCTGGGCGGACGCGGACTCGCCGGGAAGCAGAAGGACCGCACAGGCGAGAAGCGAGGTCGGAAGCCGTTTCATGAGGAATTCCCGGAGATGTGGCGGGGGCGGGCCCGGAGCGGGGGATTCCGCCGGAGCCCTGCCGGCGCCTCGCCGGTCCGAGTGCGCGGGTTTGTCCACGGACTCATAGTGTATGCAGCGCGGCCACGGGGGAGCAAGGGCGAGCCGTGACTCCCGCCATCGCGCCGGTCCTTTTGCCCTTCGCTTGACATTCCCCGCACCACTCCCTAATATCTACTAAGGTTTTAGGTTTACGGGTGACGCGGGAATCCACGGTGGTTCCCGGCGGGGAATGGCTCCAGGCGCGCGGGCGGCCGCGCAGGACGGAATCGCAGATGAGCACACTTACAAGGCGCGAAATGGACATCATGGCCGTGCTGTGGGATCTCGGGTCCGCCACGGTGGCCGAGGTCAACGGGCGGCTCGATGACGACCTGGCCTACAACACGGTCCTCACCATACTCCGCATTCTGGAGAAAAAGGGTCTCGTGGGCCGGAAGAAGCACGGTCGCGCGCACCGCTACCATCCGTTGCTGGGGCGCGCGGAGGCGGGCCGCACGATGCTCGGGCGCCTGCGGGACAAGGTGTTTTCCGGTTCGGCCGAACTGCTCATGACCCAGCTTGTGACCGAAGAGAAGCTCTCGCCGGAGGCCGTCGGGAGGCTCCGGGAGCTGCTGGAACGGCAATTGGCGGATGCGGAGCTCCGCCCGGAAAAGGAGGAGGAACGATGATCGCTGCATGGATGCTCTGGTCGATCGGAGCCGGGCTGCTTTTCCTCGTCGCGGGACTGGCCATGGAAAGGCTGTTGGACGGAGGGCACAGGTGGGTATGGGCGGCCGCGGGTGCGGGCACCGTGCTGCTTCCGGCGGTGCGGTTCCTCTCGGGTGGGGGGGGTGGGGAGGCGGTCGCGCCGCCGGCGGGGCCGATCCGGCTGGAACCGCTGACGGTGAGCCTTGCGGGGGACTCCGTGCTGCACTCCCTGGACGACGCGCTGCTCCTGGGCTGGGTTGCGCTGTCGTCGACCCTGGTCGTGGGAGCGCTGTTTGCGGCCGCCCGCTTCATGTGGCGCCGCCGGGCCTGGGAGGAGGGGGTGCTGATGGGACGTCGCGTGCTGTGGTCCCGCGACTGCGGGCCGGCCGTGGTGGGGCTGGTGATGTCGTGGATCGTTCTGCCGAGGTGGGTCGCCGGGGCGGGGAGGGCGCGGCAGGAACTCATTGTCGCGCACGAGGAGGAGCACCTCCGGGCCCACGACGTGCACCTGCGGTTCCTTGCGGCGCTGGTGCTCTTCGCCTTCCCCTGGAATCCGGCGCTGTGGGTCCAGTACAGGCGCCTGGGGCTGGCCGTGGAACTCGACTGCGACCGCCGGGTGATGCACCGCTGGCCGAGTCGGCGGAGGCTGTACGGGGACCTGCTGCTGCGGGTGGGGACGGGCGGTGGCGTCCTCCCGTCGATGGGCGTGGCGGCGCTCGCCGAACAGCCGTCGCTCCTGGAGCGCCGCATTCGGGCCCTGTTGAGCAAGGCGCCGGAAATCCGCATGGCCCAGGCGGCGTTCCTCGGTTTCTGCGCGCTCCTGGTGGTCGGTGTGGCGCTGATGGTGCCCGGGATCGGGAGGGAGGGAGCGGGGCCGGCGGAGGAGGCGGAGGAGTATCGGCCGAAACCGGACGCCGAGCCCCATACGATAGTGATTCCATTTGAGGCCGTGGAGGTGAATCCGTCTCCCGAGCCAGCCGTCGTTGTGCTGCCGCACGCCGGCGAGGCGGATCCGCTCCCTGAGCCGACCGCCGACACGGACATCTCGGACGAACCCGCCTGGACCCCGTACGACGTGAAACCCGAATACAGGAACAAGGCCGAAATGGAGCGGGCCCTGGCACGGGAGTATCCACCGCTGCTGCGGGACGCGGGCATCGGGGGCACGACCGTGGTCTGGTTCCATGTCGACGGAGCGGGCAAGGTCCGGAAGGCGCAGATCCACAGCAGTTCGGGGCACCAAGCCCTGGACGAAGCGGCACTGCGCGTCGCGGATGTCGCCGAGTTCACTCCGGCCTCCAACGAGGGCGCGCCGGTTTCGGTCTGGATTCATCTGCCCATCACCTTCACGACCAGGTGATGCCCCATCCGGAGTCCGAACCCCAGGCCTGATCGACGGCCGGGCTTCGCATCCGCGGTCCGTCGGCAGCCCCGGGGGCCGGGGCGCTCCTTTTCCGGTTGGCGTCGGCGACGCGATACTTTCCGGCATGGATGCTCCCCGCCTTCCCCTCGGCGCGCCCCTGACCTTCGTCCCCCGGCTCAAGCACTACCTCTGGGGCGGGCGCCGTCTGGAACAGCTCTTCGGCCGCGTCCTCCCGGACGGGGTCACCGCCGAGAGCTGGGAGGTGTCCGGCCACCCGGACGAGCCCTCGGTGGTGGATCGCGGTCCGCTTGCCGGACGTGACCTGCCCGGCCTGGTTGCCGAGTACGGACTCGAGCTGGTGGGGCGCCGGGGGGCCCGCGCCGTGAAACGCGGAACCTTCCCCCTGCTGGTCAAGCTCCTCGATGCCAGCCACGCCCTCTCCGTGCAGGTGCATCCGGACGACGCATACGCCGCCGCCCACCTCCCCGGCGAGACGGGCAAGACCGAGATGTGGTATGTCGTCGAGGCCGAGCCCGGCGCCCGCATCATTCACGGGCTGCAGGCGGGGATCGGCCGTGCGGCCCTGCGTGGGGCCGTCGCCGAAGGGCGCGTACAGGACGTTCTCGGCCGCGTTCCCGTCCGGCCGGGGGACTCCGTGATGGTGCCCGCCGGGACCGTTCACGGCCTCCTGTCGGGAATAGTGCTGGTGGAGGTGCAGCAGACTTCGGACACGACCTACCGGATCTACGACTGGGACCGGGTGGGGCCGGACGGGAAGCCGCGCGAACTGCATGTGGAGCGCGCGTTGGAGGTCATCGAATTCGGGCGCCGGGAGCCGGCCCTGGTCGAGCCGCGGGTGGCGGGCGAGGGCGCGGGCATCCGGCGCGAGGTGGTGGCCGAGTGTGAACATTTCGTGGTGGAGCGGGTGCGGGCCGAGGGCGGGGCGGTCTTCGAGGGCAGCGCCGACGGGGAGACCTTCGAGATCTGGGGGACGCTCGAAGGGAAGGCGGCGCTTGGGGGGGTGGGATCGGTCGCGGGGTCGGGGTCGCCCGGTGCGGAGGGGTCGCCGGCGCTGCAAATGGAGACCGCGCGGTTCGCGCTTCTGCCGGCGACGATGGGGCGCTACGAGTTCAGGGCCGGAACCGACGTGGTGGCGCTGCGTGCGTACCTGCCGTGAAGGGCGTCGGCGACCGGACCGCCGCGAATGCCGGGGCTCCTACCCGGGCTGCCGGAGGGCGGGGCGTTTCCGCAACCGCCCTCGCGCCCTCAGCAGTGCCCCGCCAGGGACTCGAACCCCGAACCTGCCGATTAAGAGTCGGATGCTCTACCAGTTGAGCTAGCAGGGCTGAAAGGGGACTGAATCTAACAGTCCGTCGCCGAATCCGCGCGAGCCCGGAGCGCGGCAGAACACCGGACCGGCAAGGCGCGACGATGGGAATGGCGCTCGACGGCCATCCGGACCCGCGACCGGGTGCGCGACGCCGGCCCAGTGGCTCGGCGAATCGAATGACAGGCGGAGCCGCAGGCCGCGGCGGGTCGTGTCCCAGGTGGAGTCGCGCCCGACGTACTTGCCGGACCTGTCTATCGGGCAATCGCTTCGGCTCGCCGGCCCCTCCACGCGGGAAGGCCGCGCCGGAAGTCAAGCTACCGTGGCGAGCCCTCCGGGCGACAGCCCGAAATACGCCTCCCGCGCGTGCGGTTCGTCCCCGGCGCGGCCCCGCGAGTCCACGGACTCCCTGGTCGAGTCCGACCGTATTCACTCCTTGATCCGCTACCCTCCCTGTCCCCGCGGCGGTCTCCGCCCCCGGAACCGGTCGCCGCCCCGTCCCCGGTCCACCGCCCCGCGGCCCCGAATGCCCCTGCCCCGGTCCCATCCTGGACCCCCGCGCCTTGCGCCCCGTTGGCGCCATGTCGCCTGCCGGGCCAGACGGCGCAGCAGCTGCTTCTGCTCATCGGTGAAGATCTCGTCGTACTTGCCGCGCAGTTCCCGCCGGCTCGCCCCGGCCTTCTCCCGCATGGCGGCGAGGGCCTCGCGGACGGCGCCGGGTTCGCCGAGGCCCGCGCGCGCCTCCGAGGCGAGGCGCATCATCCTGGCGGAGTGCTCGGCCCGCTGGTCCACCATGCCGGCCCGGATCGTCTCCAGCTGCTCCCGCTGCGCCTGCGTCAGTTCCAGCCGGTCTCCGTGGCGCAGGGCCCGCTCGACCACCGTCAGGGCGCCCGGGGTAGCGGCGCGCGTCGCGGAGCCCCGGCGTTGCGCCGACAGGTCCGGCACGGCCAGGGCCATGGCGGCCAGGAGTCCGAAGGTGGCGGTGGCGGTTCTCGCGAGCGGCTTCGTTATCGTCAATAGTGCGGTGATCATCGTTTTCTCCTGTTCCTGTAGGGTTGCGGTGATGCATCGTCGGGAAACCGGGTTTAGCTTTATTGCCCCGTCCCGACAGGTGGACAGGCAGGGACCCCGGTTGGTTAGGAAAGCAAGGATGTTCTTCAGGCAGATCGTAGACGAGAAGCTGGCCCAGTACGCGTACCTCGTCGGGTGCCAGCGCACCCGGCAGGCGCTGTTGATCGACCCGCAGCGCGATATCGACCGCTATGTGGCGCTCGCGCGCCGCGAGGGGCTGCGGATCACTGCGGTCACCGAGACCCACATTCACGCCGACTTCCTCTCGGGGTGCCTCGAGTTCGTGGAGCGTTACGGCTGCCGGGCGTACCTCTCCGCCGAGGGGGGACCCGCATGGCGGTACGAGTGGGCCGACGGCCGCGATTCCGTCACCCTGCTCAGGGACGGCGACCGGTTCGAAGTGGGCGGGATCGACTTCCAGGCCGTCCACACGCCGGGACACACCCCCGAGCACGTGAGTTTCCTGGTCACGGACCGGGGCGCGGGGGCCGGCGAGCCCATGGGCATGGTCTCGGGCGACTTCGTCTTCGTGGGCGACCTCGGACGCCCGGACCTTCTCGAGTCGGCGGCGGGCCAGGAGGGCGAGATGGAGCCCTCGGCGCGTCGTCTCTACGCTTCCGCACGCGGGGTCTTCGAGCTTCCCGACTACCTTCGCATCTGGCCCGGCCACGGCGCGGGGAGCGCCTGCGGCAAGGCACTCGGCGCCGTTCCGGACACCACCGCCGGTTACGAGAAGCGCTTCAGCCCCGCGCTGGCGGCGGTGCGGAGCGGCGAGGACGCCTTTGTCGCCTACATTCTGGACGGGCAGCCCGAGCCGCCCCTCTACTTCGGCCGCATGAAGGAGCAGAACCGCGTGGGGCCCCCCGTGCTCGGGCCGCTGCCCCGGCCCCGCAAACTCACCGGCGCGGAGCTGCTGGAACACGCGGCGGCCGACCGGGCGGTGGTGGTCGACACGCGCGCCGACCGTCTCGGGTACTACGAGGGCCACATCGCGGGTTCGATCTACGCCCCGCTGAACAAGTCGTTCCCGACGGTGACCGGCTGCTACGTGGACCCGGCGGCGCGTATCGCGCTCGTCTGTCGCGAAGCCGAGGTGGAGGAGGCGGTTCGCGACCTGGTGCGCATCGGACTCGACCGGGTGACCGGGTGGACGCCTCCGGAGGCACTGGCGGAATTCGAGGCCGCGGACGGAAAGCTGGCAACCATAGAGGTCATCGACTTCGACGAGGTGGGGCGACGCTTTCCGGATCCCGGAGTCCAGGTGCTGGACGTGCGCCGGGCCACCGAGTTCGCCGAAGCACGGATCGACGGCGCGGCCAACATCGCGCACACCCGGCTGGCCGGGAGGCTGGGCGAGCTGCCGCGCGACCGGCAGCTCCTGGTGCACTGCCTGAGCGGGGCGCGGGCGTCGGCGGCGGCCTCCCTCCTGGAGCGGGAGGGATTCGAGGTTGCCGCGGTCAACGACATATTCACCCGGGCGTACCGCCACGCGGGATAGAGCGAAGCCAATGAGCAGCATAATGTATAGATCCTGGACCGTCCTCGCCGCCACCTGCCTCCTTCCCTTCGCGGCTTCCGCCCAGGAACGGGACGGCGAAGCCGGCCGGCGTCTCGCGCTGGAGCGAATGGTCGCCGAAATCAGGGCCGACTACCCGGATGTCGCCACGATCTCGGCCGCGGAGCTCAAGGAGGCCCTTCCTTCCGGCGATTTCGTCCTCGTGGACGTGCGGACGAAGAAGGAGCGCGAAGTGTCCACCCTTCCGGGCGCGATCAGCGCGGACGACTTCCGGAAGCGGCTGGCGGAGCTCGCGGTCGCCGGGAAGACGGTCGTGGCCTACTGCACCATCGGCGCCCGCAGTTCGGCCTACGCCCGCAGGATGGGGAAGCGCGGGGTGGAGGTGTTGAACCTGGAGGGCAGCGTCCTGGCCTGGACCCACGCCGGGGGTGAATTCACGACCGGCTCAGGGCCCACGAAGCGGGTTCACGTCTACGGACGGCGCTGGAACCTGGCCGCGGACGGCTACGAGACGATCTGGTAGTGGGCGCCGGAGATGTGGCCGCCCATGTAGATCATGACCATCAGCGCGCCGCCGATGGCGAGGGGAGCAGGGACCGCGTCCCTGCAGCGTGGCGAGGCCGATGGTCAGGAACCCCCCGGGCGTTGGAAGGGCTCCAGCGAACCCAGCTTCGTGCACACGGGCGGCAACGCGGAGTCGACGCCGGGCGTACGGGCCTGGCTAGCGCCTCGCGCCCTGCGGGCCACTCGGCGCCCGGCGCGGCGGGGGTTCGGCCCGAAGCCCGAAGTCGCGTCCCTCCACGTAGGGCTCGCCGAAGCGCAGAACCGTCGTAACGGTCGTCCCTCCCGGCTGGATCACGAGGATGTAGAGCCGGTCGTATTCCAGTTCGTCGATCGGATCCAGCGGCTCACCGCCGAGCGCCGCCACGAGTTGGGGGGTCGTGTTGCTGTGGCCGGCCACCAGGTGGCGTCCGGGAGTGGCCCTGATCTCGGCGGCAAGCGTCCCCAGTTCGCGCGGATCGTAGAATGCCAGCTCCACCGCCGCCTTCTCGGCGAAGGGACGGGCCGTGTCGCGGGTTCGCTTCCAATCGGTGGTGTGAACGTGCGTCAGATCGACATCGTCCAGGAGTACCCTCAGGGTCTGTACGCGGATCTGTCCGGCGATGGCAAGAGGCGGGTCGTTGGTTCCGTCATCGGCCTTCTCGGCGTGGCGGACCAGGTAGACGACGACGGCTTCCTGTGGGCCGGGGCCGGGATCTCCGTGCGTCCGGGAAAAGAGGGTTTCGCCTCCGGCGGCGGAGGCGGCGGAGAATCCGGGGGCACCGAGAGCCAGCGGCCAGAGCATGGCCACTCGGGTGGTGATGAACCGGATTCGATTTGATCCCATCCGCAGGTCCCATTCTGACGGGGTCCGGACTCGGAAAGGGCTTCCATCGAAACTCATAGAGGATCCGAGGCGTGTCAAGACATATGTTCCCCGTCTTGAATCGGTCGGTCGGTACTGCCGGGGGCTGGTCAGGAACGCCTGATCGGCGCCATCATCAACGTGCCAGGAGGACGGGCCGAGGGATCGCCGCCGGGAGTCCGCCGGACTCGCCGGACGGAGGAAAGTCCGAGCTCCGCAAGGCAGGATGCCGGGTAACGCCCGGGCGCCGCGAGGCGACGGAAAGTGCCGCAGAGAGCAGAC
>JAPPGI010000180.1 GCA_028874985.1 Gemmatimonadota bacterium
CCCTCACCGGCTTGTCGCCGCACATGCTCAAAACGCTATTTTTCGAGGCGCCCACTAGTCATCGTCGCAGTCGCCACCGTCCCTGTGCACCGGGATCGCGTCGAGCCACTCCTGGAACTCATCGTCGGCAGGTGCGCACAGGTCGGTGAGGAACCAGTTGAATACTTCGAGATCCAGGTTCAGCATGGATCTGGGCAACCGGCCGGTCAGCTTGGTGACGTTCAAGCCGAGCCACCGCAGGTTTTCCAGGTCGCCGATCGACTCGGGCAAAGGGCCGGTCAGGTCGGAGTTTCCCCACACGTCGAAGAGCTCGAGGGTCGTCATGTCGCCGATGCTCTCGGGGAGCGTACCCGTCAGCTTGTTCATGTGGATGTTCAGCGTAACCAGCTCCATCGCAAGCCACTCGACGGGAAACGTGCCTTCGAGGCTGTTGTGATGCAGGTTCAGCGCCCGCAGGTTCGTCATCCGGGCGAACTCCGCCGGAAACGTGCCGGTGACCTCCTCGTTGAACGACAGGTCCAGCGATCTGAGATGGCCGAGCCCGAGAATGGCGTCGACCGGAAGGTCCCCATCAAGGCCGTTGGATTGCAGGATGATCGCAACGACCCTGCCCTGGTCGTCCGTCGTGACTCCGTGCCACTCGCCCAGGTCGGCATCGGTGTTCCAACCGTCGTTCCTCCTCCAGTTCGGTCCGCCGAGGGCCTCGTAGAACTCCTGCAGCGCTCCCCGCTCGAAGTTGACGGAAACAGGCACGGAGTCGGCGACATCCTCCGCCGTCGCCACGATCTCGGCAACGCCGGTCGCCCGGGCGTAGACGACCCCCGAGCGGGAGCCGACCGATGCCACCATCGTGTCCGTGCCGGACCATAGGACTTCGGCGTCCAGCGTATCGCCGTGCTGGTCGAAGACCGTGGCGGTCAGCGTGGGACCTTCCCCCTTCTTTGTCAGAACCACTTCCTCTGCGGAAATCGTCACCGACGCGGGGTACGGTTCGGGTTCGACGGGGGCTTCCCCACAAGCCGCGACAGCCAGCGTGAGTATCAACGTCCACTTCTTCATCGTCTCTACTCCTCTTTTCGTAACCTCACCGGTCCGGGTCCGCACCCGGCGGAGTGAAGCGCCCCCAAAGTACACGCAACGTGTCCATTCCGCAACGGAGTGTTGGAGTCATGGAGGGTTTCGGGTCCGAATACAGCCCTCCCGGCTCTGCTACGATGAAATGATATGATCTATACATGTCCATTGAGCCATATATTGTGTAGTCATCGTGACCACGCTGCTGGACGCGCGTCCGCAGGTGGTTGCTGGTCGCGACGCCAGCGTACCGGTTTCTCGGGGGCGTCGAGGGCGATGGGCGGGAGCCGGACCGTGCTCAGCACACGGGCGTCGCATCGCAGACAAGGGCCAGGGAAAGATCGAGGATGACCAGCGCCCCCACCCCGCCGCGCCCCTCGAGCCTGATGACACCCGCGGTGAGCCAGGCGGGACCGGCACCGAAGCCCGCCGCCAGACGGACACCACCCCCGCCGCCCCAGGGCCGGACGGCGCCTATCCCCAACGGGCCGACGTACCCGAGACCGGTCGGGAACAGCACGCCGAGCCCCAGCGCGCCGGTCGCCCGCGCGTCGCTCGCGCGCACTCCCGCGGCGGCGAATGCGTGCAGCACGGGTCGGGCCTCGTCATACCGCGCGTCGTCGTCCCCGGGGCCCAGGTCCTTCAGGAAGTTGACGCCGACCAGGGCCGCGAACCCGTCGGCGTACCCCGCGCCCAGGTAGGGGTGCCCGAAGACCTGCGCGTCCGCCGTACCCGGAGGCGTCAGCGACGCGAGGGCGATCGCGAAGCCGGTGCAGAGGCGTCCGGAGGCTCGGGCGCCCGTCAATCGTCCAGGAATCTGCGGATGCGGGTCGCGACGCGAACGTCCGCGCAGAGCCGCGAGTGGTCCTGCGTTCTCCTGCCGAAGAGCCTCACGGAGTCGTTGTACGCGGCATCGCCCCACGCCATCGTGCGCACATGGGGCACCAGGGAGTCTCCGGAATGTCGTTTCAGCACGAAACGACCCTCCTCGTCCGCGTCGCGGATGAGCGCCTGCGGCGTCTTGTGATTCGTGCCGAGGAAGGACCGTGTCTCGACCGCGCCGAACTCCGCGAAGGGATTGCGGAGCAGGTCCTGAGTCTCCCGCGCCCGGACCAGCAGGTCCGCCGGGATCCCGGTCTGCCCCGGCCATCCCGTCTCGGAAAGGACCTGGTCCCCGGGGGACCTCGGGTCCCCGTCCGACTCCTCCACGCACGGCCAGGCCGGGAGCATCTGATACAGCGAGGGCCAGGTTCGGGCCATGTCGCGCGCCAGCAGGCGATTCTCGTCACCGAGCGAGCGCGATCCCGGCAGGAGCGCTTCCAGGGCGTTCAGGGTCCCGGCGAGCGGGCTCCCGACGAGCACGACCTTCGAAACGAGCCGCTCCCACTCGGCCGCGCCCGTGTGCTTGCTCGCGAGGACGATGATCAGACCGCCCTGGGAGTGCCCGACGAGCCGCGCGCTCTCTCCCTCCTCGCCGAATCGGGCGTCCAGCTCGACGGCCAACCGCTCGGCGTTCCAGCGTACGTCGGCGCGCCAGTCGTATCCCCACCCGTCGTAGTCCAGCAGAGCGTACGGGACCCGCGAGACCTCTCCGAACCGGAGATCCCGATCCGGTTGGAGAGACGTTCGGGTCGGGGCCAGCCGACCCGCCGCGTGCTTCATCGACATCACCGCGACCCACTCGTCCTTGGGCAGGCCGCCGAGGCTCTTCGGGATGAGCGGCAGCCCCATGCGTACGGCGTTGTAGATCTCTCTTCCGTCGTCCGCGAGGTCGACGAGCGTCGTCGCCTGGGTCCCGGGGACGAGGAGGGGTTTCGCCATGGTCTCCGCTCATCGGCGGGATCTACTTGACCTGAACCACGTAGATTTCCCAGTTGCCGTCGCGATCTGAACGGAAAGCGATCCTGGTCCCGTCCGGTTCATTCCCATTCGTCGTGACCCCATGCCACGTGTCCAGATCATTCGTCTTCCAGTTCGTGTTCTCGGTCCAGTTGCTTCCGTCCAGCGCGTCGTACAACTCCTCCAGCGCCGCCCGATCCGGGTTCGTCAGCGTGACCGTAACCTCGAAGGTGTCGCTGGCCGCAAGCCCGTCCGGGTCACGGGCCGTGACCGTCACATCGGCGCTGCCCGTCGCCTCTCCCGTCACCGTCACCGTGCTTCCCGACACCGACACCGTGGCCACCGCGGATCGCGACGAGCGGGCCTCGTATGTGAGCCGGTCCCCGTCCGGGTCCGTGAAGTGGTCCGAGGCGTCCACCTCGTCCGAGTCCCCGACGAACACATCCATGTCCGGGATCGGGTCCCCCGCCTCCGGTGCCCGGTTCGGGACCGTGGCCTGGAAGCTCTGATGGGCCTGGAGCCCCCCAGGATCGGTCGCCGTGACCGTCACGACGGCCGTGCCCTTGGCCACAGCCGTGACCGTCACCGTGCTGCCCGCCACCGACACCGAGGCCACGGATGGGTTGGACGAGGCGGCGGAGTAGGCCAGCGTCTCCCCGTCCGGCTCGGTGAAGTACGAGGAGGCGTCGACCGCGTTCGACTGCCCGACGGGAACCGTGACCGGGGGCATCGGGCCCCTGGGCTGCGGCGGGCGGTTCGGAACCGTGACCTGAAAGTTCTGCTGGGCCTGGAGCCCCCCGGGATCGGTGGCCGTGACCGTCACCGAGGCGTTGCCCGGAGCCACGCCCGCGACGGTGATCGAAGTGCCGGAAATCGAGACCGTGGCCACGGCAGTGTTGGACGACGTAGCCGTGTAGCTCAGCACGTCGCCGTTCGCGTCGGTGAAGCGTGCGGTGGCGCTCGACTGTTCCCCGGCGTTGACCGTCACCTGGGGGAGCGCGCCGCACGAAACCGGCGCCGCAGGATCCTCGCCGCAGGCGGTGAGGGCGAGCAGGGAGAGAATGGTGGCGAAGCGTTTCATCTTGGAACTGCTCCCGGCTTCAGGGGACGGGACGGGAAGCGGAATCAGCGGAATGCGTACATGTCGGCCCAACGGGGGAATTGGTTGGTGTCTTCCGGGCATCAGCAATCTTCCTGATCCGCACTCGGTGGAGGGAACGCCCCCAACGTACCCGCAACGTGTCCACTCCGCAATAGCGGGTTGGAATCATGGAGCACTACGGGTCTAAATCAATTCGCTTTGGCTCGGCTACGACGAAATAATATGCCTACTATATGTCTATTAGGCAGTATATCGTGTATTCATCGTGACCATAGCGAGATCTGAAGGCGACGCTCAACAATGGCGCGAAGGGCCGTGGGGGTCTCGCAGAAGAGTCCGCGCGCCAGTCGGTATACCCAGCGCCCGCGCGTCAAAGTCGATTTGCACGAACCACACCTCCGTCCGCGTGGGACTCGGCTCAGAAGAGTCTGATCTTGGCGACCGAATGGCTGAGAGGCACCCGCTGCCCGCCCGGTTCCCAGGCCGGTTCCTCGATCGTCTGTCTGCCGTAGAGCTTGAACCACGCCTCGCCCGAACCCGGGTCCACCTCGACGAGGGCGTAGGACGTGCCCGTGTAAAGGGCGAGCCGCCGGAACTTGTGGCCCTCTTCCGTTGTCCCGTCGTCGGCCGCGCCCAGGCGCAGCACCCAACCCAGCGCGCGGGACATGTGGTAGGTCACGGCGCTGGACGTGAGCTGCCAGACGCGGCCTCCGTCGTCGTCATCGATGCTGAACACGGCCGACACGTGCACGTCGCCGCTCAGGATGCACGGCCGAAACCCGCGCCGGGCGGCCCGGAACAGCACGTGCATGAGCGCGCCGCGCTCGGCGTCGTGGAGTTCGTGCTCCCAGGAGTCGCGCAGGTCGTCGCCGAGTCCGGCCTGGCGCAGCGGAAACCGGAGGTCGGCGTCCACCAGCGCGGTCTTCGCGTGGAGCACGGGCACGGCCGAGACCACGAACAGGAACGGCGTCTCCTCGGGGTCCAGCGCGTCGGCCCAGGCTTCGAAGCGTCGGAACTGCGGCTCGCCCAGGATGCGATAATCCTCGCGCTCGATGTTCCGGTGTCCCCGGCCGTCGAGCACGTAGAACGCCGCGCCGCCCCGGCGGAACGAATAGTCCCACACGCCGTCGGCCGTCGGAGGGTTGTGGCCGTGCTGATACTCCCGGTACACCTGGCACCCGGCCCGGAACATGCGCCGCAGGAGTCTGCGGCCGTCGTCGCGCGTGAGCCCCCGCTCCGCGAGGTCCGGCAGGATGCGCGCAAGGCCGTCGTCGGGTCCGCCGTCGGCGAGGTAGTGGGATCCCCAGCCGTCGCCGATCTCGTGATCGTCCCAGATCATGTACGTCGGATAGGAATCGAACACGCGGCGCACGCCCTCGAATCCCCAGTATCCCCGGTAGATGTCGCGATACCAGCTCCGCATCGACGACTCGTCCGGGAGCAGCCGGTCCGCCTCCCGCCGCATGCTGCGGTTGAGCAGCTTCCAGATGTCGAGCGTCGCCACGCCGTCGGTGTAGCACTGATCGCCCCCCGCGATGACGACGTCCACGTCCGCCTCGTGCCGCCGGAGCGTGGCGGCGAGGAAGTCCCAGGTATCGACCTCCCCGACTTCGGTCCGCTTGCGGAACAGGCCGCTCACCCGGTACGGCATGTGGCACGAGAAGAGCGCGATCTGGAACGGGCGCCTCTCCTCCTCGCCGGGCGGCGTCCGAAAGCTCCGCAGACGGTTGTGCCCCAGAATCACCCTGCCCCCGTCCGCCTCCGAATGCAGCGCGTACCCATAGCGCGTGTCGGGATCGAGTTCCGAAATGTCGAGGACGTGGGTCGTGTCGGTCGCGTAGTCCCGAACCTCGAAGGCCACCGACCGCGAGAGCCGAAGTACTCCCCCGGTCTCCTCCGCCGAAATCGGCACCACGCCGAGACGGGCACGGAGCGAGGCCCGCAGCTCCGCCGATCCGACAGCCTCGCCACAGTCGTAGAGGAGGAGCGTGAACCGCCCCGGGCCGCCCGTGCGGAGCCACATCCGCACGGAGGTGGGCGTCGCGTGCCCGATGATCGTGCCCACGCGAAGCCGCGGATTGGGCCATGGCCGATCGGACCTGAAGACCAGCGAATCCGGACCGAACGCCTTCGACATCGGCCAGCCTGCTCCTTTCAGCGCCCCATCAACCGCGCAACGTGCGTTCGCCCTGCGGAGCCGCGCATTGTAGCCGCCACGTGTCCATCTCGCAACAGCAGATCGGAATCGTGAAGGAGGGTTGGAGTCATCCCGGCTTCTGCTTACGATGAAATGATATGGCTTACACATGTCCTGCGGTGAAGCGGCACCGTGCGCCAAATCCCTCCCGGGAATGGACAGCACAGTGGGTCGGGGCTTCCCTTATTGTGATTCCGGCGGGCAACGGTGAGCGCTTCCCCCACTCCGATCACGAAGGGGATTACAAGGTTGTTCTGACGGGCCGGGTTTCAGGCTCCGGCCTGCTGGCGGGCCGGGGTGGCCTCTCGCCCCGTAGCGCCCGCACCATGTCAGCAGGCGTCGCCCCCTTGTAACGCGGGTTCGGCGACGGGGTCTCAGACCACTCGCGGAGGGCCTCGGGCAGCGGGCGGGTCATTGGCCCGCCCCCTTGGCAGCAATGCCACCCGCTGGCGGTGGCCCGCCTGAACGCTGCTGGTCAACTGGCGGGAACCGCTTGTCGATCACGCCCTCCAGCATGGCCTCAAGCCCGTCGAAGCGCTGGTCAACGTGCTGGCGCAGCCCTGCCACATCGGCCTTCACGGGTTCCAGTTCGTCGCGCATGATCTCGCGCAGCCTGTCATCGTCCATCGGCAGCCTCCTTGTTTCCTTTGGGGGCGGGAGCAGGTACGGTGCTCCCACCCGAGTTCTTTCCGTACTGGAACCTAGCCAGCATGTCAAGGCTGGCGGACACACCCGGGCGCTTCATTCATTCAGTCCATGCGCCAGGCGTTGAGCTTCATGGTGTACTCGACCTCCTCCTTCTCCCCGCACCGGAGATTCGCGAACCAGTAGTCGTAGATTTCGTCGTCCACATCCAGCACGCGGCCCGCCAGCGTGCAGTCCCCCCAGCTTCGGAAGATCGAGGCCGGTGAAGACGGATGTGCTGGCCATACAAGGGACGGCCTGAGCCGCTGGTCAGTCCCTTTTCGTGTGGAGTCACAACCAAAGATCACGTCGGAGCGGCACCCCCGCGAGCGGCCCGGCGGGCGGCTTTCGGGCCCAGTGCGCGGCCTGACGGAAGAGAGGCGGCGTGGCGGGTTGAGATTGTGCGTTGAGAGAGAGAGTGGCAGAAAAACACGGCGGACGATATTTTGGCCGGGGTTTCCCTTAAGGCGCACTCAGGACAAAGGTGGGATGGATGGTCGGAGATTTCAAGAAGGTGCAAGGGGGTTCGTTGCAAGAGGGTTCGTCGACTCGCGTATCTGGCGGAATGAGCGGGGGCTGCGGTGGCAGGCAGTAGTTCGGCGTGGCCCGGCAGACCAGTGCCCGTCCCCTGGTGCAAGAAGTGCGAGCGCACCGTGCCACTCGTGGAGGCGCGACCGATGGCGAACGGGAACTACTACTACCACATGATCGCACGGCCAGCGACCGAGGCCGGGTCCGGTGCCCGGAAGCGGCGGTGCGGCAACATCGAATGGCGGACCTCACCGCCCGCACCCCGTGCGCCCCGCGGAGGGCCGGAATGAGTGCGGGCGAGGAGACGCGGCCGGTGACGGAGAGACCCAACATGTCCGCCGCCCGTCCCAGTAAGCGTAGTCCGCGTGCCCGTGGACCGTGAAGCCGTCTTTGGTCCCGTTTTGGGCGACGGCGCGTGCGTGTCCCAACGGGAGGAGCACGGCCAAGGCGACGACCGCCGACGTCGTGCTCAGCGGCTCACTCCGTCGGAGCCCGAGCATGGCGTAGCCCCGCATGGGTCCATAGATGTACGCTGTATCGAACGCGTCTCCGAAGGGGTTGGCCGGGTCGATGAGCGGACTGGGCTGCGTGAAGTCGAAGACATTCTTCACGGACAGATAAAGCGCGGCTCGGGGTGTTGGACGGTCACTCCGGCGGAGTACAGGAAACGGTCGAAGTCGATGTTCTGGTTGAACGCCACAGAGACACCTCGACTCACGGCAGCGAGGACACGCCCTTCAAGCTGGACGACGACGAGGGCAAACAGGCCGACCCGTCACTTCGTTCACGCTGCCACTCATCCGCGCCGTCCGCTCTTAAGTACCGTCGATCGTTGATCCTAGCTAGGCGGTTCTCCGGCCCGCGAGATGCTCCGCTCACCCATCCATCAGCCGTCACCCGCTCGAACAGGTCGGTGCGACGATACACGCGCCTTGGACCTTGTTCTGGACAGTGCCAGCGCCGCCTCCACGAGACCTTACCTCTACATCAAATCGAGTATCGACGCCCCATCGAAGCATTGCTGTGGCGGATCGGTACCTCCTTCATCATCCGGGTCTTCTGTGTACCAGCAGCCCCGGAACACCTGGGCGAACCCCAGACTTACGTTAACGTACACCGAGTCCAAGACGACCGGGCCTCGATCTCCTCCTAAGTCCCACATGTGGAGCTTGAGAGTGTGAGAGCCGTCAGAGAAAACGCTGTCAATTCTCTCTTCGGTCGTGAACTCGAACCGGAGCCTCAGCCCATTCGTTATCATCGTGTAGCTACCCCGTGCAACCCCACTATCCGGCATTGTGGGTACAACCTGTATGGACCCATCGCAATCCGGCCCCGTGACGCCGATCCAGTGGGTAGTGGAGGATCGGGTCCCCCCCCCGGGGATGAGTAGAAGCGGCAGATGGTCCAGCTCGATGGGCCATTGGTGAATCGCGTTAGTGATCCCTGGAAGGTGTTCGAACTTAGGATAACCGCCCATGTCCGCTCCAACGATCGGGACCCCGCGAGACCGGGGGCCGATGTCGAAAAGGCACCCCGCGGTGACCGCCAGCGCCTCCGGGACGGCGGGGGATGTGGGGAGTGAGCCTTCGGCGACGGGGTCCATAAGCGCTTCAGGCAGTGTCTCAGCGTCTTCCATGCTGACCAACGGGTCAACCGTCAGCGACGGCCCTGCTGGCTCGGTAAGGTGGTCGGCAACCGAGTCGTAACAGGCTGCGGCACACAGAGCCAGCCGATTCCCACTTCGGCCCCGTGGCTCCGCACCGCGGCGATCAGGTCCTGCACGTACTCGTCCACCGTCGGGTCCGGATGGTGGTTCGGGAAGGTCGCGTGCGAT
This sequence comes from Gemmatimonadota bacterium, assembly GCA_028874985.1. GTDB lineage: Bacteria > Gemmatimonadota > Gemmatimonadetes > Longimicrobiales > Gaopeijiaceae > Bin94. The sequence continues at coordinate 9,262 of JAPPGI010000180.1, forward strand.
TCGCAGACGAGCGGCACCACTTCCAGGCCCGCGGCACGCAGGACGTCCACCGCGACCGCGGATCCGGCGCCGTTTCCGCAGTCGACGACCGCACGCACCGGCCGCACCGGCCGGAACCGGCCCGCGACATCGGCCACGTAGGCGGGCAGCGGGTCCACGCTCACCCTAAGCAGCGTCCTCTCGCGTTCGAGAAAGCTCGGCAACCCGTACCTGTGGCGGGTGTAACGCACGCGCTTGGCCGTATAGGACTCACCTTTCCAGGGTTTCTGTGTCCGGTCCGGTTGAGTTCCCTTGCGGCGGCCTCGTCGGTGTGGGTCTCGAGATAGCCGGGCGAGAGCGGCGACCGTGGCCGGGGGGGCTTGCGGACCTGCGCCATGGGTCGCGGCAGATGCACGGTGTCGAGGGTGAGTGCCTTGCCGCCGCGCATGCGGAGTTCCACCTTGACCTCGTGGCCGTCGCGGGAAGAGGGTCGCGTCTTCGATTGAGGAGCCCGAGAAGCCTCTTGCGATCGGTGTTGGTGGTCGCGGGCGCGGCCCACACCCGTTCGAAGTCGCGCGTCAGCGCGCGGATGCGTTCGACCTGCGGATCGGAGAGTTCCGCGCACGCTTTCGGCTGGTCTTCAGGAAATCATCGATAAGAGCCATCAACTCGTGGATTGTTGCCGAGCCGCCGGCGATAAGCCCGGCCGTCAAGGCGATGTCCGTGAACTGGAACACGGCCCGCTGAAACGTCGTCCCCGCGTCGGCGAATTCGAAGATCGGGCCAAGGAGCCGGACCCCGGCCAACGATACCAGGATCCCCAGTGTCAAGCCGAGGAGGAGTGTGCGCCTTTGGGTGCCTGCCTTGTACTCCTGAAGGTTCTTCTCGGCCGCCAGCTCGGAGTCGTCTTCCGACGATCGCACTTTCTCCTCAAGTCGAGTCTTCTCGGCCTGGCGCCACGCCTTGATGAGAACCTCCAGTGAGCGTTCGACGAACAGGGCAATGACGTACAGCACTCCCAACTGGACGAGCGCTGTCCGAAACGGCGTTGCTCCTTCCGGTATCTCGATCGGCGTCAAAGAATCCCCTTGGACGAGGACGACGATTGCCAGCGCGACGGCTAGGACCGCCATCCAGATTCGCCCGACGTACTTTTCCATGCTGCCGCTCCCTGTGTACAAACGTGGCCTGTGGACAGTCGCCTCTGGATCACAAGGCATGCCCATCAGAGGTCAACCTCCGCCAGCGCAGTGAGGTCCAGCGCGCCGGAGAGCGTGGCCCAGCGCTTGGTGATGGCGATGTCCCGGGCGCGCCGGGCGGATACTGGCTTTTTCATCGTGTCTTCTCCCTGGTGGATTTCCCACCGGCAACGAGGATCATTACGGTATGAACACGGCCCCGCCCGCACGTCCCTCGAAGGTGACGCCGGAGCTCCGGGTTGCGACTTGCCTTAAACGCAGGTCCGGCGATGGAGAAGACGAGGGCGACGCGCTGGCCGGGATCGCCGTTGGACGCCGCTCCCCGCGGCTTGCCCGAAATACCCGTGTCGGGGAAATGGCCGACAGGTATTTCCCGGCCACGCTCGAACAGACACAAGCTGACCTTCGATCCCGCGCCGCAGCGCCGATTCGACGTACCTTTCGTCCCGACCGATGGCCTACCCGCGTGACCTGCCGCCCACCAGGAGACGGGGAAGAACCAACATCGCTGGCCAGCGGATTCCTGGGCGCGGGCACCACCGGCGCTTCGCCGGTTACCGGGGTTCCTTTTCCACGCACCTTCGAGAGCGCAGAGCGCTTCGCCGGTGACGGGTGTGGCGTGTTCGTAGCGCGACTTGTCGTGCTCGGCGCCACGAAGGCGTCGCCATTGGCGAAGCCGGGGACTCATGGACTATGTCCCCGCTCTAACCCTTGGTTCTTCCCCTTTTCTGGTGGGTAGCAGGTCATGCGCGTAGGCCATCGGGG
>JAPPGI010000036.1 GCA_028874985.1 Gemmatimonadota bacterium
TGGCGTTGCAAGTGCCTCGATTCCCGCGAATCAGCCATTATTCGAGGTCCCCCGTAGAAGCCAAACGTCTCGCGATTGAGATTATTGCGACTCTGGTACATGTCAAGAACACGATGGCGAAGATGATCTTGGAACCTGCCGGGATTCCACCAGAAGTCTACAGTAGTTTGCTCTATAGGCAGGATGTGGCGACCGGCCGGACGCTCTCGAAGCGTCAGATTGCACCTCTTATTCTCGATGCCATGGAAAGCCACCCGGGGTGCGGTGGCGCGGTTCGGCGTCTCATCTCGATAGCTGCGCAATGGAGCAGCTTTCACTTGGCGAACGACGAGTATGAGGCGAGAGCGACCGTGCAGAAGGCTCGTGAGCTCTTGGGGGCTCTAGAGATTATGGAAGCACGTGAGGCCAAGCAGCGAGAGTTGGCGCGAAAGGCCGAGATGGCGCGGATGGAAAAGGAGCGCGTTGAGCTTCTTCGGCGGGAGTCGGAGTTACTGATGATGTTCGATCATTTGGCCGCCAATGAAGACCCGCAGGAGAGAGGATACTTGTTGGAGGACCTGTTGAATCGACTATTCAATGCGTACAGCATTCCTGTGGTACGGAGCTTTAGGCGCAATCAGGGAGGTGAGCAGATTGATGGAGCGTTCAAGCTCGAGGGCTGGCATTACCTGATGGAATGTCGTTGGCGGAAGAGAATGACCAACATTGGCGACTTTGACGGACTAGGTGGGAAGATATCACGTTCCGGCAGGCAGACGATGGGTCTTTTTCTTTCGGTCACTGGGTGGTCAGGCAAAGTCGTATCGTTACTTAAGCAAAACCCGAATAAGGCGATGATTATGATGGATGGATACGACCTTCGGACAGTATTATCTGGGCAGGCAGATTTGCGGGAGTTCATTCTTGCAAAAGGGACCAAGCTGAACTTGCATAGTGATCCGTTTCTTTCCGCATCGGACTTCTTGGAAGCGCATGCTGAATAGGCGGGAGTGCGAGTCAGTACCAGGGGTTGGGAGGCGGGGGACGAGGGCGGGGGGTCATGTCGGGCATGTTGTGAGTGGTGATGGCTGGACGTATTCGGGTAGGTACTGCGTGATAGTATGTTTGGCAGGAACAGCCATGACGGTCGATCAGTGGGATAGGGAAGTGGAGTTGGTTGACTTGACCGGCGGCCGTGGCGTCGCTTGGGCACGCTCAGAGGCGGACCACTGTCTACACCAAGGGAGCATCGAAGGATATCGAGGAATCCGGACGCTGTGCGGTGGGGGGTCTGCTTTCGAGATCGTGCGCGGTGATCCCGGAATCACACGGCTTCGGCACGGTGGACGGTTGCCGATGTCGCGATGCAATCTCAGAATCTATGGAATGGATCATTGCGACTTTCTCCCGTCGGCTCGCGCCCTCGGCCCCCCGAGGCAGTAGCGCCCATGGTCACCCCCTTCCACATCAAGTGGGCTCCGGACCGGAACGCCCCAGCGGAATGGTCCCCACCCTCACCCGAGCTGGCCCGATTCCAGGCTCTTCTCCGTGAGCTCTTCCAGTTCGACTGCGCGGATCTGGACTTCGGGATCTACCGGATCATGAACCAAAAGCGGGAGGTGGTGGACCGCTATATCGACCAAGAGCTGCCCGGCGCGATCGAGAAGGCCGTGGGAGAGGGGGCGATTCACACGGAGGCGGAGCGGGCGAGCAAGTTCGAGGAGACGCGGGAAGACGTGATTGAAGCCTTCGGACCCGACGCCATCGCCCCGAGCGGGGAACTCGTGAAGTACCAGGAGACCCCCTTGGGCCAGAAGTACACCCTCTGGCGCGAGCGTGCCCGCCACTCCGAATCCGCCACCGACGTCCGCCGGGACATCTACAACCACCTCCACGCGTTCTTCCGGCGCTACTACCAGGACGGTGACTTCGTCCCGAAGCGGCGCTACTCCTGGGAGCATCCCTACGTCGTCCCCTACAACGGCGAGGAGGTCCACTTCCACTGGGCCAACCGCGACCAGTACTACGTGAAGGCGGCGGAGCACTTCACCGACTACCGGTACCAGACGCGCTCGGGCGTGTCGGTCCGATTCTCGGTGCGCTCGGCGAACGTCGAGCAGAACGACGTCAAGGGAAAGACGCGCTTCTACTTTCCCCGGGTGGGCGAGGCGGTCTGGGACGCGGAGCGCCGTGCGCTGGAAGTGCCCTTCGACCATCGTCTCCCGACCGCGGCCGAGGCGAAGGATCTCAAGAAGAACGGGCAGCAGGAGACCATCTTGGAGCGTGCGGAGGGGTCCGTTCCCGAGGCGTTGGCCACGGCGCCAGAGGCCGCGAAGGCGCTGCTCGACCCTTGGGAGGGCCACACGGGCGACGACGATGCCCCCTCCTTCTTCATCCACCACGCCGAGCGCTTCGCCCGCAAGCGTACTTCCGACTTCTTCATTCACCGCGACCTCAGGGCGTTCCTCTCGCGGGAGCTGGACTACTTCCTCCGGTCTGAAGTCCTGCGCCTCCGTTCGCTCGTCGCGGGTGGCGAGGCCCGGGCCGACGCGTGGCTCGACAAGGTGCGGATCATCCGCGAGGTCGGCACGAACCTGATCGAGTTCCTCGGGCAGATCGAGGGATTCCAGAAGATGCTCTGGGAGAAACGGAAGTTCGTGGTGGATGTCCAGTACTGCGTGGCCGTGCGACTGGTGCCCGACGGGCTTCGGCCCCGCATCCTGGAGTGCGAGGCGCAGTGGGACGAGTGGCGTGGGCTGGGTTGTGTTGTGGAGGACAACAGTCTGTTCACCGAGGGGGACCGGTCCGAGACGCGGCGCGGATTTCTCGAGCGAAATCCGGGCCTCCTGCTGGACACCCGACATTTCGATTCAGATTTCGTCGACGACCTGCTCGCCGCTCTCGACGACATCGACGACCTGACGGACGGAATGACGATCCGGAGCGAGAACTGGCAGGCGCTGAATCTGCTGGGGCAGCGGTACCGCGAGGAGTTGGCGTGCGTGTACATCGACCCACCGTACAACACCGGGGATTCGGAGATACTGTACAAGAACGGGTATCTTCTCTCGTCATGGATCTCACTGATGGCAGATCGTCTCGATGGAGCCGCCCGGCTCCTGTCCCGCAACGCCGCGCTGTTCGTCGCCATCGATGACTTCGAGCTTCGTGACCTGTGCGCCCTCGTGGACACGACGCTTCCCAGTTGGCGACGCGAACTGATCGTGGTGAACCACCACCCCCAGGGCGGCAAGGCCAAGACTCTGTCCACCACGCACGAGTACATGGTGACCTGTGTCGTCGGTGACTGCGTTCTCCAGGGCCATGCGGATTCTGTGGAGAGACGACCGTTCAAGCGAAGCGGCACGGCCGAGAGCAACTTCCGGGACGGGCGTCCGAACAGCTTCTATGCGATTCTAGTAGACGCTGACTCACTCTCAGTCGAGGGAATCGAGAATCCCCCGGCAGCAGACCATTACAGCTATCCGACGGGCCCGACGACAGAAGGGCACGAGCGCGTTTATCCGATGGGAGCCGACGGCAGCGAGAGAGTCTGGCGAAGGTCGTACGAGTCCTGCCTGAAGCTGGTTGAGAGCGGCAAACTGACAGTCACCAAGAAGATGACCGTGTATCAGGTCTTGGAGCCGAATGATCGGTCCGCTGCCGTATTCAGCAACTGGATCGGGAAGCGACACAACGCCGGTGAATGGGGCGCCAATCTGCTGACGGACATCATGGGGGGGCGGAACACGTTCGCATATCCGAAGTCCATCCACACGGTGGCGGATGCCGTCGGGGCGGTGTCCGGCAGCGCGGAAGGCACCACCCTCGACTACTTCGCCGGCTCCGGCACCACCGGCCACGCCGTCATCAACCTGAACCGCGAGGACGGCGGCCGCCGCAAGTTCATCCTCGTCGAGATGGGCGACCACTTCGACACCGTCCTCATGCCCCGCCTCAAGAAGGTCGCCTTCTCCCCTGCGTGGAAGAACGGTCGCGCGGTTCGCCCGGCCACCCCGGAGGAGGCCGAGCGCGGCCCCCGCATCATCAAGTACTTCCGCCTGGAGAGCTACGAGGACGCGCTGAACAACATCGAGTTCGAGGAGCCGGACCCGGACATGTTCGGCGTCGAGGACTACATGCTGCGCTACATGCTCCGGTGGGAGACCAGGGAGAGCGCGACCCTGCTCAACGTCGCGGCGCTGGAGCGTCCCTTCGACTACAAGCTGCGGCTCAACGGCAACGCCGACGGCGAAGACGTGCCGGTCGACCTCCCCGAGACCTTCAACTACCTCCTCGGCCTCGCGGTCCGCACCCGCCGCGTCCACGACGACGACGGCCGCCGCTACCTCGTCTACGCGGGGCGCACCCGCGACAAGCGCGAAGCCGTCGTCATCTGGCGAAACACCGATGGGTGGACGCCGGAGGACCGGGAGCGGGACCGGGACTTCGTCGAGACCCACGACATGACGGCGGGCGCGGACGACGTCTGGATGAACGGGGACACGATGGTGAAGGGCGCCCGGCCGCTCGACACGCTCTTCAAGCAGCGGATGTTCGCGTCCGCTGGCACCTGATGGGCCGGCCTTCCAAACCGCCACATGGCCGCCCGTCCAACCGACAATCAGCGACTTGTCTGATCGACACATAGCCGCTACCCTTCGGTCATGCTCGATTCACCGGGGCTCTACCCCCGTCCGCTAGCCAACGTCCTTCGCGACGCCTTGGCCGACACGCCCGTCGTGTGTCTGGCAGGTCCGCGCCAGAGCGGAAAGAGCACCCTCGTGCGCGCCATGCTGCCTGAGCGCCCCTACTTCAGCCTCGACCATGGCCCCTATCTCACCGCCGCCAGATCCGATCCGGCGGGATTCGTCGCGGCGCTGCCGCGCGAGGCGACCATCGACGAGGTGCAGCGGGCGCCGGAGCTGCTCCCCGCGATCAAGCTGTCGGTCGACCGGGATCGACGTCCGGGACGCTTCGTGCTCACGGGCTCGGCGAACCTGCTCGTCCTGCCCACCGTCACGGAGTCCCTGGCCGGACGCATGGAGGTCGCGCGCCTCCTTCCCCTGTCGGAAGCAGAGAAGGAGCGTCGGCGCGGGCTCTTTCTGGCGGACCTGCTGGCGGGATCGGTGGCGCCGGCCCTGCGTCCGGGTGTCTATCCGCCCGATCCGGCCGACCTTGCCCGGCGACTCGTAGCCGGGGGATACCCGGAGCCGCTCACCCGCAGCCCGGCCCGCGCGCGCCAGTGGCACCGCCAGTACGTGCGGAGCATCGTGGACCGCGATGTCCTGGACGTTGGGAGGGTCCGGGACGCGGACGGAGTTGCGCGCCTGCTGAGTCTTCTCGCCGTCCGAAACGGCGAACCGCTGAACACCGCCGGCCTGTCGCGGGAGCTGGGTCTCCACCGAAGCACCGTCCGGGAGTACGTCGCCGTGCTGGAGCGGCTGTTCCTCGTCCGGCGCCTGCCTGCCTGGCACAGGAACGTGGGTCGGCGGCTGGTGAGGATGCCGAAGCTCCACGTGATGGACAGCGGACTCGCCGCGACGCTCGCCGGACTCGCGCCCGGGGACTGGATCGAGAGGCGCGCTCGCATGGGTCACCTTCTCGAAGCGTTCGCGGTCCAGCAGTTGACGACGCTGGCGGGATGGACCGACCCGGACATCCGATTCTGGCACTATCGCGACCGGGACGGACGGGAGGTCGATCTGGTGATGACCCTCGGCGCCCGCACGTGGGGGATCGAGGTGAAGGCGACGAGCACGCCGGGGCGGTCGGCGGGCAGGGGAATGGCGAGGCTGGCGGCGCTGTGCCGGGACGACTTCGAGGGCGGCATCGTCCTCTACAACGGACGCGACATCCTTCCCCTGGCGGGCGACGGGACGCTGGCCGTGCCGCTAGGCGAGCTTTGGACGCGGTAGCCATTCGTCGGCTGCACGAACGGCTGCCGCGGCTGGCGGAGGACATCGCGAGCCGGAGCGCGACGGACGCGTGGGTCAACCTCACCGCATGAGCGCCACTCCGCCGGGCACACTGGGGACATATCCATGGTCATTCGGAGCATCATAAATCCCCCGACGACCTGATCCACTGTCCCGATCAAATCCGAGCGGAGATTGACGATACGCCATTTTCCACCGCCCCATGGTCAATCGACAAGACATAGACATCCGACCGGACATTCCATAGTATCATAATCCACCATCACCCCACACAGCCTGCCGCCCGACCATGACGGACGACCGCCGATACCACCGCACGCATCCGTGGATCAGCTTCCGGCACCACCTGGAGCGCGCCGACCCCCTCCACTGGTCGCTGCTGGGCGAGGCGTCCGCCAGGTGCGATCAGGTCGCGCAGGCCGTGCTCCCACCCGCCGACGCGCGGAGAATGCACCAGCTCTACCTGGTGAAGGGCGTCCGGGGCACGACGGCGATCGAGGGAAACACGCTGAGCGAGGAGCAGATCGCGGCCCATGCGGAGGGGCGGCTCGATCTTCCGTCGTCCCAGGAGTACCTGAAGAGGGAGGTCGACAACGTGCTCGGTGCGGTCAACGACGTCTTCGACGGGATCATGGGAGGCAGCCCGCCGGCGCTGACGCCGGACTGGATCGCCGGGGCCAACCGGCGCCTGCTCGAGGGTCTCGAAGATCACCTGGAGGACGGTGTCGTGCCCGGGGAGATTCCCTCGCACCCCGTCGGAGTCCTTCGCTACCGGGGCGCCCCCCGCGAGGACTGCGCGTTCCTGCTGGGTCGGCTCTGCGAGTGGCTGGAGGGAGAAGGCTGGCCGGTGCGCCCCGATCGGCGCGAGGACCGTACCGCGTCCGCGATTCTGCGCGCCGTCTACCTGCATCTGTACCTCGCGTGGATACACCCCTTCGGCGACGGGAACGGGCGCACCGCCCGGCTGGCCGAGTTCATGATCCTTGCCCGCGAGGGTGTGCCGTCGCCCTGCGCCCATCTGCTCAGCAACCACTACAACCTCACCCGGGCGGAGTACTACCGGCAGCTGGATCGCTCCAGCCGGGCGAACTCGGGTCGCGGGGATCCCCTCGGCTTCCTGCTCTACTCGTTGAGGGGGTTCGTCGACGGTCTGCGGGAGCAGGCCCGGCACGTCGCGGACATCCAGCTGGGGCTGGCCTGGGAGCACTTCGTCTACGGCGAATTCCGACGGATGCCGTCGTCGACGGCCATGAGGCGGCGCCGCGAAGTGGCCCTGGTACTGGGCCGGAGTGGCGCAACGGTCCCAAGACGGGCGATACCGGACCTGAACGCCGACTTGGCCAGGTCGTATGCGCGGAAGACCGGCAAGACGCTGACACGGGACATGAACTGGCTGGTGGGGCGCGAGCTGCTGGAGAGAGGGCGGGAAGGCTACCGGGCGAAGGTGGAGTCGATGCGCGCCTTCCAGCCGGCGCGGGCCGGGGAAGCCGTTCGGAGCGAGACCGGCTGATGCGACCGATCGCGCCGTGGAACTCCGGCATCGTCCGTGCTATCGTGACCGATGCGAAGAATGGCTAGCCCCCCCAAGGCCCTCCAGCGGCTGGAGGCGCAGCTCATGCTCCTCGGCTGGGCCAACCTGCAGTTCGGCTTCGGGTCCAACAAGGAGCTCTTCAACGCGCTGAAGGACGCCGAGGAAGGGTACCACCCGGACGGCCGCAGCCATGTGGGACGGATGCTCGGGAGCCGGAAGCAGTGCGCCATTCCCCCCGGCGACCTGGCCCGCTACGACGACAACGTGCGGCGCCACCTGGCGTCCATGAACGCCCGACGGCGGGAGCCGATCACGCTCCGGTACTTCCAGCAGCTGGCCGCGCTCTACGCGGAGCTCTTCCTCGACCGGCGGGCCGCGGCCCCGGAGGCGCTCGCGGACGAAATCGACCGGTATGTGCGGGCGCGGGGCCACTCGGTCACCCATGTCGTCCGCGAGTTCACCCCGGCCGACCTCAACAAGCTCGCGTTCTGGATGGCAACCGGGAGCGGCAAGACGCTGATCATGCACCTCAACTACCTCCAGTTCCTGCATTACGGGGGTGACGAGGGGCTGGACAACATCATCCTGATCACGCCCAACGAGGGGCTGAGCGCCCAGCACATGGCCGAGATGGAGGCTTCGGGCATCCCGTCGGCGCGCTTCGGCGAGACGGGGCTGCTGGCGGGCCACCGCCGGACCGTGCGGGTGACCGAGATCACCAAGCTGGTCGAGAGGAAGAAGGGGAAGGGGACGGGCGTAAGCATCGAGGTGCAGGCGCTCGGCGACCGCAATCTCGTCTTCGTTGACGAGGGGCACCGCGGGGCGAGCGGGGAGGCCTGGCGAGCGGTGCGGGAGGCCGTGGCCGCGCGCGGCTTCACCTTCGAGTACAGCGCGACCTTCGGCCAGGCGCTGGCCGCGGCCCGCGACAACCGCCTCACGCTCGACTACGGAAAGTCCATCGTCTTCGACTACTCCTACCGCTACTTCCACGGCGACGGGTTCGGGAAGGACTTCCGCGTCCTCAACGTCACGGGGTCCGATCCGCCGCGCGAGCTGACCGACCGGCTTCTCCTCGGCAACCTGCTCTCGTTCCACGAGCAGCTGTGCGCCTACCGCGACAACGCGGCCGCGCTGCGCGACTACAACCTGGAGCCGCCGCTGTGGGTCTTCGTGGGACGCAGCGTCAACGCGGTCTTTCGGCGCAACCGGCGCGACACCAGCGACGTGCTCGACGTGCAGCTCTTCCTCCACCGGGTGCTGAGCGATCCCGCCTGGGCGAAGGACGCCATCGGGAGGCTCCTGCGGGGCGAATCGGGTCTGTACTCGGCCTGGAAGGTCGATCTCTTCGCCGGACGCTTCGACGAGCTGGCCGAGTCCGGCGGATCCCCCGCGCGGATCTACGCCGACCTGCTGAAGAGCTTCTTCCACGCCGACGGCCCCGGCGGCCTGCGCCTCTGCGACATCCGGGGCGCGCCCGGCGAGCTGGGGCTGAAGGCGGCCGGGTCGGACCACTACTTCGGCCTCACCTACATCGGCGACACTCCGCAGTTCAAGAAGCTGGCGATCAAGGCGGACGCCGGGATCATCATGGAGGAGGACGCGGTGGGCGGGTCCATGTTCGGGCGGGTCAACGAGGCCGGGGCGACCGTCAACGTGCTGATCGGCGCCAAGAAGTTCGTCGAGGGCTGGAACTCGTGGCGCGTGTCGAACATGGGGCTCATGAACGTGGGGACGGGCGAGGGCTCCGAGATCATCCAGCTCTTCGGGCGCGGCGTCAGGCTCAAGGGCAGGGGCATGTCGCTCAAGCGCAGCACGCCCGATGATGGGCCGCACCCGGACAAGGTCGGCCTCCTGGAGACCCTCAACATCTTCGCCCTGCGCGCCGACTACATGAACAAGTTCCGCCAGTACCTGGAGCGCGAGGGGCTGGAGGCTCACGATCCCGTGCCGCTCAAGGTGCCGGTGCGGGCGACGGCAGCGACTTCGAGACGGACGCCAACTTCACGCTCGACGCGAACAGCGTGACCCATGTGCGGATCGACCGCGCGACGCGCGCGTCCTCGTGGGAGAGCGGGGCAAACGCGCACGCGACCGAGGGATCGAGCGGCCACGACCGCGCCGCCGGCGAGCTGCCGCTGGGGCTGGTGGACTGGGAGGAGGCGTATCTGGACCTGGTCGAACACCGCCGCGTCAAGGGAATGCGTCCCCTGGCCGTGCCCCGGCCCGCAGCGCTGCGGTCGTTCGTCGAGAACGCCAACGTCACCGTGTCGGCCGACGACCACATCTTCGAGCCCCGCGCCTGGCGCGACCGCGAGGACCTGCAGGAGATCGTCCACACCGTGCTCCGCAAGTGCGCGGATCGGTGCTGGGGGACCGAGCGGCGGCGGTGGGAGACCGAGCGCATGAACTACCGCGAGGTGGACGAGGACGATCCGAACCTGCTGCTCAACGTCGATCCAGCGGTGGTGGCAACCCCGGACACGCCCCGGCAGTCGCACTACGTCGTGAGCGTTCCGCAGGCGGATGTCCGACTCCGCGAGGAGATTGAGGAGCTCATTGAGCAGCAGGACAAGCTCTACGAGCAGGAGCATGGCGCCCTGTTCCGCATCCACTTCGACCGGCACCTGTACCAGCCTCTGTTGCTCCGCGACCCCGACACGCCGGTGACCATCTCGCCGCCGCCGCTCAACCAGAGCGAACGGCAGTTCGTGAGCGACCTAAAGACCTACTGGCGGGATCACGGCGCCAAGCGCCATCCCGACACCGAGATTTTCCTGCTGCGGAATCAGGGGCGCGGGCGCGGTGTGGGATTCTCGCTCGGCGGCAGCGGCTTCTACCCGGACTTTATTCTGTGGATGATCGCGGGCGACCGGCAGCGCGTGGTGTTCGTCGAGCCTCATGGCATGGTGCACGCGAAGGCGTACGAGGAGGACGAAAAGGCGCGGTTGCATGAGCGGTTGCCGGGGCTGGCCGAGGGGATCGCGCGGCGGAGCGGGGTTGGCGGGGAGGTGAGTCTCGATTCGTATATCGTGTCGGCTACGTCTTACGAGGAGCTCAAGCCGAAGTATGGGGATGGGGGGTGGTCGCGGGAGAAGTTCGCGCAGCGGCATATTCTGTTTCCGGATGGTGGGGGGGAGTACATCGGGCGGCTGTTGGTGGGAGGCGACTGACAATGTGGCGCGACCCCGTCTTGTGGAAGCTCGTGGCCCTCGACGGGTTTGATCAGCCCTGCCGCGAATATTAGAGGAGACCGGCTTATGAGCGAAGCAAGGAGAATCACTGGCGTTGGGCTGGCGCGGCGTGCAAGAGAATTCGCGGAAGCTGCAGAACACTTGGTTACGAAAGAAGGCCTATCACCGGTCAGTTTCGTCTTCTTGTTCCTGATCGGACATGCGTTGGAACTCGCCTACAAATCAATCTTGGCGAATCTTGGCGCGACGGAAGGTAGCCTGAAGAAGATCGGGCACGATCTGATCAAGTGCAGGGAACAGACGAAAGCACAGTTCCCCGGTGATCTCGATACCTTGGAAGAGCTCGGTACCGACGAGATCCTCGCCATGATCGGTCCATACTACAAGGCAAAGGCGTTCGAATACCATACCACGGGTTTCTACCGGCTGCCCGGCGATCCTGTACAGGCAGCGACTATCACATCGGCGACCGTTGGCAAGATCGCTAGTACACGCGGACATAAATATGATTACGTATCGACAGACTGGCGCCCG